>DDWJ01000027.1 GCA_002345505.1 Caryophanales bacterium UBA2289 | reverse complement strand
TCCATTAAAACTGCAAAAGTCAGGAGATTATCTCATATTTTTTTCTTTTTTCAATAATATTATGATATTTTACGAATTTTTAATTTTCCTAAATAATGAAAATGATATAATATAAACTATAATAATCAATGAGGAGTATCTATGGAAAGAATAATAGAAGTTAAGAATCTTAAAAAAAATTATGGAAATATTGAGGCCGTTAAAGGCATTGACTTCTATGTTGATAGCGGTAGTCTATTTGCATTTTTAGGGCCAAATGGTGCTGGCAAAACCACGACAATCAATATATTATCAACATTGTTGTCAAAAGATGAAGGGGACATAATTGTAAATGGTTTCAAAATCGGAGAACATGAAGATGAAATAAGGAGTTCGATCGGTATTGTTTTTCAAGAAGGAGTTTTGGACCCATTATTATCGGTAAAAGAAAATCTTGAGGTAAGAGGTAGTTTTTATAAGTTATCTAAGGAATTGTTGAATGAGAGAATCAACAAAGCTTTAGAAACGACGGGAATAGAAAATTTAGCGAGCAGAAAATATGGTTCGCTATCAGGCGGTCAAAAAAGGAGAACTGATATCGCAAGAGCCTTACTGCATTCTCCTAAAATTCTCTTTTTAGACGAACCGACAACTGGTCTTGACCCACAAACAAGAAAGAATGTTTGGAATACAATTATGCGTTTAAAAACGGAAGAAAAAATGACAATATTTCTTACAACTCACTATATGGAAGAAGCTGATATGGCTGATTATGTTGTAATTATTGATAATGGTGTAATTGTTGCTAAAGGCACTCCATCATATTTAAAAGATAACTTTTCGAAAGATGTTTTGAAAATTAAACCAAAAAATTCAGAAGACCTAAAGAAGTACTTAACGGCTAAAAGCATTAGGTTTGACATTCAAATTGATTTGTTTACAATCAAATTGGAAAACACTTTAGATAGTATCGACATAATTAATGGCATAAAAGAAAACATTGAATCATTTCAAGTTTTAAATGGTACATTAGACGATGCCTTCATCAACATAACTGGAAAGGAGATAAGAGATGATTCTAAATTTAGTTAAGAGAAATCTTAAGCTTTATTTTCGTGATAAAGTGTCAGTTTTTTTCTCACTCCTAGGAGTTTTTATAATCATCGGTCTCTATGTGATATTTCTTGGAAAGATGATGATTGGATACACTGAAAACTCTGTTGGTGATATTGCTAGGCCACTAATGACCAGTTGGATTATGGCTGGTGTAATCTCAGTTACAACTATTACAACTTGTAATGGCGCTTTTGGAATAATGGTAGAGGATACTGCTTTAAATCGAATAAGAGACTTTAAAGTATCGCCAATCAAAAGATGGCAACTGGTTCTTTCTTATGTAGTTTCTGCAATGGTAGTAGGATTAATTATGAGCCTTTTAACCCTTATCCTTGGAGAACTTTATATTTATATTGATGGAGGGTCGATTTTATCATTCACAGCCTTATTAAAAGTTCTGGGCTTTGTTTTACTTTCGGTATTCTCAAGCTCAGCATTTATATTTTTCATAATGGCATTCTTGAAAAGTCAAAATGCTTTTGGTACCGCAAGTTCTATTATAAGTACTTTAATTGGGTTTTTAACAGGTATTTATATACCAGTTGGTAATCTTCCATCTGGAGTACAAACAGTTATCAAATTTTTCCCATTATCACATTCTGGAGTCTTGTTAAGACAGGTTATGATGGGGGAAGTTGTTGATGTAGAAAATATCCCGGATAATTTGAGAATATTTTTAGGAATAAACTACGAGGTTGGCGGTCAGTTTTTATCTAATATAGTACATATTGCTTACCTTTTAATCAGCGGTGTGGTATTCTATTTACTAGCAATTATTGTTGTATCAAGAAAGAGGAGTAAATAGTGAAATTTGATTTTTATAATTATAGTATCGAAGGGTTAAAACAACTGCTAGTTTCTAGCGGTTTTAAAGCATATAATGCCGATCAATTATTCAAATGGGTTTATGAACTCAACATAACAAAAGCCGATGAGATGACAAATATTTCTAAGGAGTTAAGAACATTTGTCGCAGAAAACTTTGATTTCAGTTCTTTAGAACTTGTGACCAAACAAGAGTCCTCATCAGGTACAAACAAGTTTTTGTTTAAGTTGAAGGATGGAATTATTATTGAATCGGTTTTAATGGAGCATGATTACGGTTTAAGTTTATGTGTTACTTCACAAGCAGGGTGTTCAATGGGTTGCAGTTTCTGTGCATCGGGCTTAATCAATAAGCAGAGAGACTTGACGACAGCTGAGCTAGTAAATCAGATTTTATCTGTGCAAAAAATCAACTCAGTCAAGATTTCTCATATCGTTGTTATGGGAACAGGCGAACCATTTGACAACTACGATAATGTGATGAATTTTATTCGTGTAATAAATTATAAACATGGACTGCAAATTGGATCGCGTCATATCACTGTTTCAACTTGCGGCATCGTACCGAAGATTTACGATTTCGCAAAAGAAGAAATCAAAGCTAATCTAGCAATATCTTTGCACGCTCCAAACATTGACTTGCGAAATCGCTTAATGAAAATCAATAAAGCATATCCAATTCACGACGTTATAGAAGCAGCTAAAGACTACTTTGAAATAACCAAAAGAAGAGTAACTTTTGAGTATATCTTACTAAAGGGTATTAACGATGAAATCCATCATGCTAATGAGTTAAGTGATTTGATCAGAGGTATTAACTGCTATGTGAATTTAATCCCTTATAATCCTGTAAACGAATTTGGATATGAAAAAACAGATGAAAGAAGAGCTGATAAGTTTTATCAGCAACTTATAAAGCGGGGAATCAATGTTACACTGCGAAAAGAAATGGGTTCCGATATCGACGCTGCATGTGGTCAATTAAGGTTAAAGAACCTAAAGTAAACGCTTTTACAACATTGACTATAGCACAATATTTTGGTACAATAGAAGTGTTTATTTTAAAGGATAAAGGTGAAGAAAATGAAAAAAGAAATTAAAAGGATTGCCCTTTTAACCGGAGGGGGAGATTGTTCTGGTTTAAATGCCGTAATAAGAGCGGTTGTCAAATCTGCAATTCTGAAATATAACTATGAAGTTATCGGTTTTATGGGCGGATACCATGGGCTTTACATGAATGATTACATCAAGTTAGACTTGAAGAACACAGCTGGAATTTTCCATCAAGGTGGAACAATTCTTAAAATGAGTAATAAAGACAACCTTTTCAACTTCAAAACAGTTGATGACAAAGGTAAAGTGGTATACAAAGACGTATCTGATGTCGCTATAGAAAACTTAAAAAAATTAAACATCGATGCTTTAATAATCATTGGTGGTGATGGAACATTAACATCTGCTAGAGATTTTGCTAGAAAAGGTGTTAACGTGGTTGGTATACCTAAAACAATTGACAATGATGTTCCAGCAACGGAAATAACTTTCGGTTACCGTACAGCATTGGACCACATCATGTTAAGTCTTGATGCTTTACACACGACAGCTTATTCTCATGATCGTGTAATGATTTTAGAAGTTATGGGTAGAAATGCTGGTTGGTTAGCTTTAGAAGGTGGTATTGCGGGCTCTGCAGATGTTATTTTAATTCCAGAAATTCCATATGATATCAATTCGGTAGCTAAAACAGTATTCGATCGTTATAACCGGGGATCGAAATTTACAATTATCTGTGTTAGTGAAGGCGCTAAACCAGTTGATGGCGATGTCACTATCAAGAGCATTGATAAAGATAGTCCAGATTCAATAAAATTAGGTGGAGTTGGTGACATACTCGCTGCTAAATTAGAAAAAGTAATTAAACCAGTAACTGGTCAAGATATTCGTGTAACAACTCTTGGATATATTCAAAGAGGCGGAGTAACAAATACATTTGACCGTGTACTTGGAACAAAATATGGTGCATACTCAGTTGACATGATTGCAAGAAACGAATTTGGCAGAATGGTTATCATCCAAAATGATAGAATGGATTCTGTTAGAATCGAAGAAGTAGTAGGCTCAGGAAAAACTGGTCAAACTTCAAGCGGTGGAGCAAGAATTGTTAATCCACATGGAGATTTAGTAAACGCGGCCAGAGATATAGGAATAACTTTTGGAGACTAATGGAGGAGAAATTATGGAACTAAAAGGAAGTAAGACAGAAAAGAATTTAATGGAAGCTTTTGCTGGAGAATCAATGGCAAGAAACAAGTATACCTTCTATGCATCAAAAGCTAGAAAAGAAGGCTACGAAGAAATTGCTGAGTTTTTTGAAGAAACTGCTGTCAATGAAAGAGAACACGGTAAAATTTGGTTTAAATTATTACATGATGGTGGAATTCCTACAACCGAAGTTAACTTACAAGACGGAGTTGATGGAGAACACTACGAATGGTCTGACATGTACAAAGGTTTCGCTGAGACTGCTAAAGAAGAAGGATTCAAGAAAATAGCTTTCCTTTTCGAAAAAGTCGCTGAAATCGAAAAAAGACACGAAGAAAGATATAAAGCATTATTAGAAAGACTTAAAAATGATGAAGCCTTCATGTCTGATAATGACTCAGAAGTTTGGATTTGTATTAATTGCGGTCATTTACATTTTGGAAAAAAAGCTCCAAACATTTGTCCGGTATGTGATCATCCGCAAGCATACTTCAAAAGACATCACGAAAGTATTTAATTAAAAGAAGGCTAAGCCTTCTTTTTTTTGCGCTTTGTTTGTTTTTGTATTGAAATTTCATGATATAATATATTTAAGTTTTATGAAAGGTGATATAGATTGAATAAAAAAGGTAGAATCATTAAATTAATCGGTGCATTATACACAGTAGTTGATGAAGATAAAAAAAGATATACTTTAAAACCATTAGGTATTTTTAGACATAGAAACATCCAACCGAAAGTTGGAGATTTAGTAACATTCAATGAAGATTCAATAATTGACGTTGAAGATAGATCAAATGATTTATATCGTCCGATGATTGCTAATGTTGATCAAGTTTTACTTGTTAACTCCGCAAAAAAACCAGATTTTAGCTTTCTTTTACTTGATAAATTCTTAACTTTGATTGAAGCCAACAATATCTTACCGATTATAATAATTACAAAGGTTGACTTATTAGAAAGTGCCGAATTAGAGGCCTTAAAAGCTAAAATAAATTATTACGAAAAATTATATAAAGTAATATATTTTAGCGCTAAGACCTTTGAAGGCAAGCAAGAAGTCCTTGATATCACCAAAAATAAAGTTAATGTATTAGCAGGACAAACTGGTGCCGGTAAATCATCGCTTTTAAATGCAATAGATCCGAATTTAAACATAGAAACTAATGAAATTTCCGAAGCTTTAGGAAGAGGCAAACATACAACTAGACATGTTGAGCTAATTACTTTTGGAGAAGGTTACATTGCAGATACACCAGGTTTCTCAAAACTTGAGTTTGTCGACTATCAAGCTGATCAAATCAGATTTTACTTCCCTGACTTTTTTGAACTTAGCTCCAAGTGTAAATTCTATGAATGCACTCATATTCATGAACCAGGTTGTGAAATTATTAAAGCTTATGAAACAGGTAATATATTGAAAGAAAGATATGAAGATTACAAGTTTATTTATAACGAAATTAAATTACAAAAACCGATTTACAGGAGGAATGCTAAATGATTTTATCACCGTCATTCTTAAGTTGTGATTTTACAAAACTAAAAGAAGAAATAATCTCTGTAAAAAAAGCTAAATGGTTGCATTTTGACGTTATGGATGGTAAATTTGTCACTAACACGACCTATAATCATGAGATGGTTAAAACAATCAAAAATTTTAGCGAGCAGTTTTTTGATGTCCACTTGATGATTGAAACCCCAGAAAAATATTACGACGATTATGTTAATTCTGGTGCTGATTTAATTACATTCCATTATGAAGCCGTTCAAGATAGTTTTGCTTTAATTAAAACTATCAAAGAAAAGAATGTTTTAGTAGGGATTTCAATCAAGCCAGATACTGATGTGAGAGTCTTAGACGAATATCTACCTGACTTGGATTTAATCTTAATTATGAGTGTTGAACCAGGTAAAGGCGGGCAAAAATTCATGCCTGAATCAGTTGATAAAATTAAATATCTAGCAGAGAAAAGAAGTCTTTATAACTACAAGTATTTAATTGAAGTTGATGGCGGCATCAATCTAGAAACCGCTAAAACAGTAAAAGATGCGGGATGTGATGTCATTGTTGTCGGTTCATTTCTGTTTAACCAAGTAAATCGCAACGATTTAATCGGAGAGTTAGAAAATGTCTAGGAAAATTAAGATTTTTTGCGGACCTAATACCTACGATTTCAAATCCCTTTATTTTGAAGAATCTAATGAGTTTCTTGTCGGAATTGATTCAGGACTAGAATACTTATTCACTCTGGATAAGAAAATTGATCTGGCAGTCGGTGATTTTGACTCGATTAAAAAAGACTCGATTGAAATGATTAATGAAAAATGTAAACAAGTCATAAATTTAGATGTCAACAAGAATATGACAGATTTAGCATATGCGCTTGATTATATATATAATAATATGGGTTATGACGAAATCGAGGTTTATGGTGGTATCGCTGGTAGAATCGATCATTTCCTTGCTAATCTAAACTTGATCTCAAAGTATAACTTTTCAATGAGAGATAATCATCACTATATTTATATGCTATCAAAAGGAAAACATAACATTAAAAATTTCAAAAAATATATCTCATTCTTTGCCTTGGAAGATGTTTATGAATTAACATTAAAAGGTTTTAAGTTTGACTTAGATAGTTATTACCTAAGCACTAATGATTCGCTTTGTGTATCTAACGAAGGAAGCGGTCTAGTGGATTTCAACAAAGGTAAATTGCTCGTAATTATGAGCGACGATAAAAAATAAAGCTTATACATTTTAGCCTTTAAGGAGGTATTTGCATGAAGAAAGTTCTAGTATTTTTTACAGTATTTTTATTATTTAGCGTTCTTGTGGGGTGTAATGGTCTTTTTGATCCGGTTGAAACACCAACAAGAACTTATTTGACAAGACCACCAGTCCCAACCACTGGATCTAATACCATTAACGAAGATTTAATCATCTCTGACTTGTACGAAAGAATCTATGAATCTTTGTATGATGACGTTAAAAATGAAGTTATTGAAGATATAGCTGAAGAGAGATTTCAAGCTTTATATGAGTCAGTCATCTCAACTCTTCTCCAAGAAATCGAAAATGGTAATATCACCGTTACAGCTGAAACTGTAGTTGATATGATTCTATCACTAGAAGCATCTCAAGCTTCTACAGTAGTTGGCGTAAGATCACTTAACGCCAATGGTGTTATTATAGCTGTAGGTTCTGGAGTTATCTATAAACATGTTGACGACAAGTATTATGTTGTAACTAATAATCATGTTGTTGAACAAGGTGTATCCTTTACAGTAGTGTTTGAAGATGGGACAGAAATATCTGCCATCAATCGAGGTGTAGATGAACTTGTCGACTTGGCCGTATTATACTTTTTTAGCGAAAACGAATATGATATAGCTGAATTTGGTGATTCAGATGCTTTACAAAAAGGGGAAATGGTTGTAGCCGTCGGACATCCTTCAGGATTCAGTTATTTTGGTTCGATGACTCTTGGTATAGTCTCAGGATTAAAACGTTATTTTGACATCGATAATGACGGTGTAAACGATATGTTTGTCGGATACATTCAACATGATGCTGCTATCAACTCCGGTAACAGCGGTGGAGCTCTCTTCGATTTGAATGGAAAACTTATCGGTATCAACGTTATAAAACTAACCTCTGTTAATATTGAAGGTATGGGTTTTGCAATTCCTTCAACTTTAGTACAAGCAATTGTTAGTGATATTGAAGAGTATGGATATTCGATGCAAAAACCAGTATTAGGAATTAGATTCGTCGATATCAAAAACAATCAAGCTTTCTTTACAACTAATGATATAACATTACCTGCAGGTCTCGAAAGCGGTTTTTATATCTTAGAAGTAGAGGCTAACAAAACTATGGACGGATTATTACAACCAGGAGATATTGTTATCCAAATAGGTGATGTTATAATCGAATCTAGTACTCAATTTGTTGAAGAGTTTTCAATTTATCGAGTAGGAGATATTATCGATATAGTAATTATCCGTAATAATGAGACAATAACATTATCTGACGTTGAACTTAAGGCGGCGGTACAATGAAAAAACTTACAATATTTTTTGCCTTAGTTCTTATATTTGCCTTTGGTACTATATCGGTTTATGGTGAAACCACTGAGACGCCAACAACAACGTTTTTAACCCAAACATCAGCAATTTCAGAAACAAACGAAGACAAAATCTATTATTACAATGACTATCAAGATTTAATTGATCAAGTTTATCAAGATGTCTACGATGATATCTATGAAGAATTATATAATGAGATAATCGATGACATCAATTCTCAATTCTATGAAGATATCTATCAATCAGTTACAAATAAAGTTAATGAAATGCTCGAAAACACTGAGTTTTCTGTTTATGTTGATGAATTTCAACAACAACTTTTTGATGTTATCGAAATAGCCGATAGCTCAGTTTTAGGTGTTGTTTCTTATCTCGGAACAGAAGCAAAAGGTGTTGGCTCAGGTGTAGTTTACCGCTATGATGAACAAAGCGAAAATTATTATCTTATTACCAATCACCATGTTGTTAAGGAAGGAAACAATTTTTCTGTTGCTTTCAGTGATTCCAGTGAATATGTTGCTAATTTAATTGGTTACGATACTGAAGTAGATATTGCAATCTTACAATTTAAAGCACCAGATAAACCAAATATTACCCTATCTAACTTATCTACCAGTGACGATCTTACTAAAGGTATCTTTGTTTTATCTTCTGGTAATCCATCAGGTTTAAACTTCTATGGATCAGTTACACTAGGAATAATTGGCGGATTAGAAAGAAAAATCGATGATAATGAATATATCGACTACATTCAACATGACTCCGCAATCAATCCAGGAAATAGTGGAGGGCCAATCTATAATTTAAATGGTGAAGTTATTGGAATCAATGTTTCAAAATTAGCTGATACCAGTATTGAAGGTATGGGATTTGCAATTCCAATTGATTTGGTTAAAAGAGTTATTGAAAGAATTGAAAATGGCACTTTAACTGTCAATACAATAATGCCTCGTCTTGGAGCTTTATATTATGAAGTTCAGAATTACTATAACAATGGCCAAGTATCTGTTAAAAACTTAATTATTAATGGTGCCAGAAGAACTGATGCAATCACTTTAGACTTACCTTCAGGAATTGATTATGGATTATTGGTATATGATATAATAACTTTACAAACACTTTATAACACACCAATAAAGAGCGGCGATTTAATCTACCGAATCAATGATGTTTTAATCGAAGATGAAGCTGCATATTACGAATACATATACAATAATTTTGAAGCGGGAGATACAGTAACAATCTATTATTATGAACTCGATGATATCAATTTGGAATACAATCCAATTCCGCAAAATTATGAAGTGACTTTTAGTTAAAAAAAGAAAAAAGCAGAAATAATCTGCTTTTCCTATTTTATTCGGTTAAAAATTTAAGCTCTTTCAACTTTACCTGATTTTAACGCTCTAGCAGAAACGTAAACTCGTTTTACTTGACCATCTTCATCAATAATTCTGACTTTTTGCAGGTTTGCTTTCCATTGTTTTCTTGTAGCGTGCAAAGAATGTGAACGGTTGTTACCAGTCATAAATTTTTTACCTGTTACACTGCATACTCTAGGCATGATATCACTCCGTTTCTTCTAAAGATTTCAGCAGTACTATTTTATCATATATACATAAAATTGCAAGAAAAAAATATTATATTTTCTGATAACGCTCGCGATATTCAAAATAATTGCAATTTTGAAATGCTTGTGTTATAATGCTATTGCTTTTTTTGAGTATAAAATTAGTCGAAAAACGAAACATCCAAAAAAATAAAGAGGGGTTTTAACTATGTCTACAAATTTATTAGACGGCAAATTATTTAGAGATTTGATTATTAATGGTAGCGTAAAACTGAAAAACAATATGAATAGAATAAACGATTTAAATGTCTTTCCTGTACCTGACGGAGACACAGGATCGAATATGTCGGCTACCATGTCAGCAGGGGCAAATGCAATTAGAGAATCAGAAGAAAATTCAATCGGTAAAGTCGCAAAGGCTTTAGCAAGAGGAATGCTTATGGGTGCCCGCGGTAATAGCGGTGTAATCTTATCACAGTTATTTAGCGGAATCGCTAAAGGCTTAATTGATAAAGATGAAATTGATGTTGAAGGTTTCTCATATGCTTTAAGAAGTGGTGTAGAACAAGCTTATTCAGCTGTAATTCACCCAGTTGAGGGAACAATGCTAACCGTATCTAGAGAAGGCGCTGATGAAGCAATCTCTGTTTACCAAGATGTTGATGACTTTGAAGAACTATTTGAACTATATATTAAAGAGCTATATGCATCTTTAGAAAGAACACCTGACCTTTTACCAGTTTTAAAAGAGGTTGGAGTAGTTGATTCCGGCGGTGCAGGATTTATTGAAATTGTAGAAGGAATGAGAGACGCTTTAATCGGTAAAGTTTACACTGATAAAGTTGAACCTTCTTCAGACTACAAAGTTGACTTAACCAATTATAAACACGCTGAAGGCGAAGACTTCGGTTATTGTACTGAATTTATCATGCAAATCGAAAAAATGAGCGAATTTTCGCAAAAAGATTTTATCGATATGATTTCACCTCTTGGTAATTCATTGGTTGTTGTACAAGATGAAAACATTCTTAAGGTACACATCCATACACAAACACCAGGAGATGCACTTAATTTAGCACAACATTTTGGTTTCTTTGTTAATTTAAAAATTGAAAATATGAATCTTCAACATACTGAAGTACTAATTCATCAAGAAGTAGATCTTCAAGATGAATGTGAATGCGGTCACGATCATTCGGCTTCAGTTGCACCTAAAATTAAGAAGAAATACGCAATTGTTGCTGTTGTTAATGGTAAAGGATTAAAAGATACATTCATTGAAATGGGATGTGACTATATTATTGATGGTGGTCAAACTATGAATCCTTCAGTTGAAGATTTCGTAAAAGCCGTTGAACAAATCAACGCAGATCATATCATCATTATCCCTAACAACAAAAACGTTATGTTATCAGCTGAGACAGCTAGAGATATGATTGAAGATAAAGACGTGTATGTATTAAAAGCTAAAACAGTTGCTCAAGGATATTCAGCTTTAACAATGTTTGATGCAACTCAAGAAGTTGACAGTAATATTGATGAAATGAGCGAATACTTAACAAAGGTTAAAACTGGTGAAGTAACCTTCGCAATTAGAGATTCAAAGAATAATGGCATCGATATCCTTAAAGATGACTTTATGGGAATATTAGATGGTCAAATAATCACTACACACAAAGTAAGAGCAGAAGTTGTTAGGACTTTAGTAAAAGAAATGGCCAATGAAACTTCAGAAATAATTACGATTATGTATGGTTTAGGGGTCGACAAAAAAGAAGTGGATGAGTTAGTTGACTTTATTGATGATGAACTTGGTTTAGAAGTTGATGTTATCAATGGCGGACAAGATATCTACTCATACATTATTTCTTTAGAATAAAAAAATATTGAGTATCTTCGGATACTCTTTTTTTAACGAAATTTTCATCAATTTATTCAGATATTACACTTAAAAAAAATAATCTTAGTGTTATAATATACATACATAATTTTTTATTTTATTCGAGGTAAAATGTTACTAAAACAAATTTCTGGAGTAGGTAAAACTACACTAAGCAAATTGAATGCTTTAAATATCACATCTATAGAAGATGTGCTTTTATGCTTTCCGAAAAAATATGAGATCAATAAATTAGATGATATAACTTCACGAAAACTTAATACCCAAATGATGTTTTCTTGTCAAATCATTAGTAAACCAAAGCTTCTTTATATTCGAAAAAGACTAACAAAACTATCATTTCAGTGTGAAATTAATGCTTTTAAATTTCAAGTTTCAATATTCAATCGAGAATTTCTTTCTCATTCTTTAAATGTCGGAGATTTCATCGTTGTTTCTGGAAAATTTCCCAAAAATTATAATAACTTTACAGCCAGTAATCTAGTATTATTTAATAACTTTAAAGAGGGTATAAAACCTATCTATGGAATAAATGATATAACGGAACACCGTATGACTACAATTGTAAACAATATCCTTCAGAATGAGTATAATATCGATGATGACATACCTGAGTTTGTTAAAAATGAACAAAAATTCTTGAATATCAATGAAATCATCACTTCTATTCATCAACCTAAGAGTTTAGAAGAAATTCAAAGTGCAAAAAAGCGATTAATATATGAGGAGTTTCTTAGGTTTGGAATTAGAATTGAGTTAATTAAAAAATTAAACGCAAGGATTACATCACCAAAAAAAAATTATAATATTAACGTTATTAGAAACTTTATAAAGAAACTACCTTATGAATTAACAAATGATCAAAAGCAAGCAACGAATGAGATTTTCTTAGACTTCAAAAAAGGTACGAGAATGAATCGCCTTTTGCAAGGTGATGTAGGGTCAGGAAAGACAATCGTTTCCGTTATAGCAGCTTATGCGATCGTTACTGCGAATTACCAAGTCGCAATCTTGGCACCAACCTTAGTTTTAGCAAATCAACATTACTCTACATTTAAAAAATTGCTTGATCCAGAACATGTTCAAGTAGATTTGCTTACAAGCGACATAACCACAAACAACCGCAGAAGCATTCTGCATAATGTTCAGACTGGAAAAACAAATATTATCATAGGAACTCATAGTCTTTTACAAGACGATATTGTCTTTAACAATCTTGGGTTCGTAGTAATTGATGAACAACAACGATTTGGAGTTGAACAAAGAAAAATCATTCGCGAAAAAGGAATTAACCCTGATATATTAACAATGACAGCTACGCCGATTCCACGAACATTAGCAATATCTTTATTTGAAAACACTGACGTTTCGTCAATCAAAGAAAAACCAAGTAATCGTCAAAATATCAGAACTGAAGTTATTGGTTTTGAAGATTTGGAAAAAGCTTATAAAACCATTGAAAATGAACTGATTAACAATCGTCAAGTATATGTAATATGTCCTTTAATTGAAGAAAGCGAAACCAGAACTTCCGTTTCTGTAGAAGAAGCTTACAGAATGATTTCTAAGAGAGTTTTAACCGCTAAAACCGATATCTTACATGGGAAGTTAAATGACTCGGAAAAAACTTTAATTCTTAACCGATTTTTAAGTAATGAAGTCCAAATTCTAGTATCTACAACTGTAGTTGAGGTTGGCGTTAATGTTCCTAACGCTACCACTATGGTTATCTTTAACGCTAACTCATTTGGACTAGCTCAAATCCATCAGTTAAGAGGAAGAGTCGGCAGAAATGACTTAGCTGCTTTTTGTTATTTAGTAGTTGATAATTTATCGGAAGAAAATGATCGATTGAATATCCTAGAAAAAACCAATGACGGATTTGAAATCTCAGAGTATGATTTAGCTATTAGAGGACCAGGAGAAGTTTTCGGTAAAACGCAATCAGGAATTCCTAACTTCAAGTTCGCTAATCTCATTAATGACGTTGAAATTCGTGAAAAAGCTTTTCTCGACGCTAAAAGAGTTATTGAAAGCAATGATACTGTATCAAGAAAGCTAACAAATGCATGTTTAAAATCAATTGAATCTTATAATTTAGATTAGATTGTGATATACTTTTTAAGGGAGAGGTGTTATATATGATTAGAATTGGGATTGACGCAATGGGCGGCGATTATGCCCCAAAAGAACAGATTCAGGGAGCTATGCTCGCAATCAAAAAAATTAATGATATCGAAATCAATCTTTATGGTGATAAAGATATTATTGCTAAATATTTAACCGATTCAACGAGAATAAATGTTATCGACGCAAAATATGCAATACCAATGGGAGAAAAGAATCCGATTCAAGCTATTAAGACTCATAAAGATTCTTCAATGGTAGTGGCTTTATCAAGTCTTAGACTTGAAGAAAATGATGCCGTTGTTTCTAGTGGCGCTACTCAAGCATTAATCGCTGGAGCTCATTTATTGGTTAGAAGAATGAAAGGATTTAAAAGAACAGCTATCGCCCCTTTAATACCACGTGCAGATGGCGGCCAAACTATCCTTTTAGATGCAGGAGCTAACCTTAGCATCAAACCGGAATACATGCTTCAACAAGCTTATTTCGCTAAGATTTATGCGCAAAAAGTTTTGAAAATAGAGGACCCTAAAGTGGGGTTAATCAATATTGGAACCGAAGACGGCAAAGGGAGGGAATTCGATCAAGAAGTATTTAAACTATTTAAAGAAACTGATCTATTTACTTTCTATGGTAACGTCGAACCAAAGGTTGTCTTTGATCCGCCTTGCGATATTTTAATCAGCGATGGTTTTACTGCTAATATCGTTATGAAATCCGTTGAAGGTGCCGCTAAAGGATTAGCTATAATGCTTAAGAAACATTTAACTAGTACTTTCTTCGGAAAAATTGGTGCTTTAATCGCAAAGAAGAACCTAATTAAATTTAAACAACATGTCTCAGCTGAAGAAATTGGCGGAGCAGTAATTTTTGGTCTTTATAAACCAGTTATTAAAGCACAAGGCGCTTCTAAAGCATATGGCTTCTACAACGGTATCCGTCAAGCAGCGAATATTTGTCGCGAAAAAGTATTTGAAACTGTTCAAGAATACGTTGATAGTCAAAAGGATCTAACCGATGAGTAAAAGTATCAAAGATTTAGAAATGATGTTCAATTTAAATTTCAATAACTATCAACTTTTAACAAGAGCTATGACTCATTCATCATATGCAAATGAAAACAATTGTTTAAGCAATGAAAGACTAGAGTTTATTGGCGATGCAGTAATCGATTTGATTGTTGGAAAGTTTTTATATGATCACATTCCTGAATCAGAAGGAATTTTAACTAAAAAAAGAGCACAAGAAGTTTGTGAAGATGCTCTTTTTAACTATGCAAAATCATTTAATTTAGGTGATTATCTATTGCTAGGTAAAGGTGAAGAGCTATCTGGCGGAAGAGAAAAACCGGCATTATTAGCTGATGCTTTTGAAGCCTTTTTAGGAGCTGTTTTTGTAGATAAGGGACTTAAAGAAGTATATAAAATCGTTGAGAAGATTGTCTTTCCAACGATAATTAAAAATATTCATAAAGAAGACAATGATTATAAAAGCAAATTGCAAGAACTTCTTCAATCGGATAAACGTAGTTTAAGATATGAAATTATATCTGAAACCGGTCCTTCTCATGATAAAGAGTTTGTGGCTAGAGTGTTTATGGACGAAGGAATCATAATGGGTGACGGAACAGGAAAAAGCAAAAAAGAAGCTGAACAAAGTGCTGCTTTTGCAGCCTTACAAAAGTTGGCAAACAATAAAACGGGTAAGTAGGATGAATAATATGGAAGTATTGATACTTAAGAGAATGATTTCTGAAGGCATCGTTGATTTTGACAGATTGCTTAAAAGCACTTATAAAGACTTAGGCTTAACTGAACTTGAAGCCTTTCTTTTAATGGAACTCAATTCCCTAAAAACAAAAGGTACCGACTTTGTAACGCCAAAAATACTAACAAAAAAACTCACCATTACCGAAGAACAAGCTGTTGGTCTAATGGATGAATTAATGAAGAAGAAATACCTGAACTTTATGCTTGTCAAAGGTCAAAACGGTAAACAAAAAGAAAGTTTTGATATTGATTTGACTTATCGTAAAATACTCGAGTTCTATCAAAGTAAAATCATGGAAGAAGTAATGACTTCTAAAGAGTCATATGATACTTTAGAAGATGAAGTTGTCGAACTGTTAGAAAGAAACTTTCAAAAACAATTAAAACCACTTGAAGTAGAACTCATTATCAAATGGGTACATGAGTATAAATATACCAAAGAAGACATTAAAGAAGCGATTTTTCAAGCGATAAAAGCTCATCGTTATTCAATTAGCTATCTCGATGGAGTACTCTTGAAAAAACGTCAAGTTAATCAAGATATCAAAGTTAGGAAAACAACAAAGAAAAAATCAAAAGTTCTTAAGGATTTCTTAGAGTCATGACCAAAAAAGAGACAGCCCTTATAATCTATGATGAAATAACAAAATTATTTCCTAACGCCAGTTGTGAACTTAACTACCGAAAAGATCACGAGCTATTAATCGCAATAATGCTAAGCGCTCAGACAACCGACCAATCAGTTAATAAAGTAACAGAAAAACTATTTAAAAAATATCTTAGTCTAGAAGATTTCGCTTCGGCACCTGTAGAAGAATTAGAAGAATCAATCAAACATTTAGGATTATTTAGAAATAAAGCTAAGAACTTACATTTGATGTCAAGTAAGATATTAAATGATTTTCAAGGTGTAATACCTAATGACCAAAGCAAGCTTGAATCATTGCCTGGTGTCGGAAGAAAGACAGCCAATGTCTACCTTGCGGAAATGCACCATATACCAAGAATAGCAGTAGACACTCATGTCTTGCGCGTTTCGATAAGACTCGGCTTTGCAAAAAAAGGATCAACTCCATTAATAGTCGAAGACAAATTAATGAAATTATATCCTAAAGAATTATGGATTCCTTTGCACCATAAGTTAATTCACTTTGGTAGATATTTCTGTACAGCTAAGAAACCCAATTGCAAAAACTGTCCAATAATTGAATATTGCAAGTGGCCGGAACTAAATTAGTTCCCGGCTTTTTTTCTCTAAAAAAGGGCAAAAAAAAGATTTAGGTTTTACAAAACATGAATTATTTCAATAAAAAATTCTTTCATTTTTATAAAATTTACTTTATAATTGCACCAATGTAATTAAAAATAAAAAAAGTGAAAGGAAAATTTATGCAGGCTAAATTACTTACTGAGATTACAAGAAGAAAAGAGAAGATCGCTCAGAATTATTTAAAGGGTGTTGGTCAAATCTTAAAGAAGAAAAGAATTGAGTTGAAAATGACTCAAGAATTAGCAGCTATTGGGATTTGTTCGAATACTTATTTGTCAAAAATCGAAAACAATCAGATAACTGTCAATCAAGAGCATTTATATCTATTGATGGAAAGAATGCATATTCCAACTGACAAGATATCGTTTCCAAGTGAGATGTTAGAACATTTAGAAAAAGCAGTAACTTTGTTTTTCTATCGAGATGTCGATGAATACACTGAACTTTACAATCATATCGCGAAGTTTGATTTTGCTATTCTTCTTCAAATCGTCAAACTTGGTTATTATTTATTGATTGATGATTTAGAAAAAGCTAAGATTGTTCATAACGAAATTTTTCGTTATATAACTGTTTTAGAAGAATACGGTTTCTCGGTTTTCTTAGTTTTTTCCAGTTACTATAATATTGCAATAAAGGATTATAAAAACGCGAGGTTTACGATTGATAATATCGCAAATAACCTTTATAGCGAGGAACAAATATACGGATTATATAATCACGCTAAATTCCTTGCATATGGAAACTTGCATCTAAATACAACCGCTCTTGATGCAGGATTTATCTCAATGCAAATCTTTAATAAATACGCAAACACAAATAGAATCCATGAGTTTTATATTTGGAAGGAAATATTTTCTGTTTATGAAGGAAATTTTGATTTAAATACCTTTGTCCCTAACAAACTTAAATATATAAATAATGATTTAAAAAACACATATTTAATCATAATGGCCTCTTGCACAAAAGCACCATTGAAGTACTTAAATCATTTAGAAAAAACAGCTGATAATTATCTATTAGGTTTGTTTATCAAAGGAAGATATCACTTAGACAACTCAGAACTAGAAGAATACAAGAATACTTTGAATGAACTCCAAGAACTTCACTACCTTAAGCAATCAAAAATTAATTTTGCAGGATTGCTAAAAAGTATAAAAGCTAAAGACGATCAAGCAACTAAGGAATACTTGATTAATTATTGCCTTGATTATGCAGTGAAAAATCAAAATTTATTCTTTGTTGAAATAATCACTGAAACTATCTCTAGTATCTTATCCAAGAAAAACCGCTATAAAGATGCTTTAATCTATAAGAACAAATATAGTGAATATAAACAGATACTTCAACTAGTTCCTAAGTTTACCTTAGAACAAAAAAATTAAGAACTCCGGCATGGAGTTCTTAAATATTATTATAATAATTTCATTATTTTTTTAGCTAGGTTCAAGTATATTATTCCTGGCATTTCTGTCTCTTCAGCAATGATTTTGTCATATTTAGTAATTGGTAGAGTTGCTAATAATTCAACTAATAATTCGTCTGCAACTTTCTTTCCACCGTCTTTACCAAAAATATAATGGAACTCATTGTTTACTTCATAATAAGACATATTTTCGATAACGCCAATAACATCTTGTGATAAATCCTTAGCAGCGTATCCAGCTTTAATAGCGATATGTGCTGCACTTTCTTGAGGTGTCGTCACAATAACCATTTTTGCATCTTCAGAATAATTCTTTAAGTCCATCATGATATCACCAGTTCCAGGAGGTAAATCAACTAAGAAATAATCGATTTCTTCGCTCCAAAGTGTATCTTCAAAGAACAATTTTAATACTTTTCCGAGCATTGGACCTCTAAGCATTAAAGCTCGCTTTTCATCTACTAAATACTCCGTAGAAACCATTTGGATATTATCTTTTTCAAACGGATAGATTTTACCGTTAGCGTCACCCATAAGTCTATGGTTCGTCGCATTGAAAATCTTTGGCATATTTGCGCCATAAATATCCGCATCTATTATTCCAACTCTTTTACCTAATCTTGTTAATGCATAAGCTAAGTTAGCGGTGACAGTTGATTTGCCGACTCCACCCTTACCTGAAGCGATAAGTAAAGTTTTAGCTTCTTTATTTCTTAACTTTCTTTTTGTAAATTCAATTTTTACTCCAGCATAACCTAAATCTAATTTAACAACTTTAGCTACATCTCTAGTGATTTGTTTAGTGGTATTTTGATCTTTTTCACCAATTTCAATAATCATCAAAACAGTGTTGTTTTCATCAATACCAACATGTTTTATACTGTCATTTTCAGCTAATGTTTGGTTTGTACTAGGGTCAATAATACTACTCAATTTCTCTTTAATAACTAAGATTTCATCCATTTTACACAATCCTTTCCATGACGATTTCAATTATAACGCATTTCTTAAATAAAGCAAACAAAAATGACTTTTTAAATCTCTATTTTACTGGATTTTTTTCTTGACATTTAAAGTATTAAAAAGTATAATTGATATGCTGTGATGAGGTGATGGAATTGAAATGGACAATTCATGAGCTTATTAAGAAAGCAAACAATGAGAATTTCATTCAGGCAAAACTCGACTTAAGACCTTACTTAAGTAAAGAATTTGAGGATCTTATAGATATCTTAGAAACTGAAGTTTCTGGAGAATACGAGTATTTTCAATCTGAAGAAATGTTTAGTTTTGATCTAGACATTAAAACAACTCTTATAATGCTTTGTTCAATAACGTTAAGAGAAATTAAAGTTCCTTTAAACTTTCATTCACAGATTAATTTTTCTCTCTGTTTTATCGATGATGATACCCATGTAATCGAAGGCATAACCATTGATTTAAAACCATATATTTTCTCAGAAATATTAGTTGAAAAACCAATGCGAGTTATTTCCGAAGATGCATATGAAGTTTACCATGATGAAGTTACCGAATTGACTGACGAAGAAAAAGAATCAAGCAATCCATTTGCTAAATTAAAGAAGTGAGGAGGGTATTAACATGGCAGTACCACAAAGACGAATTAGTAAAACACAAAAAAGAAAAAGAAGAACACATTTCAAATTACATGCTCCAGCAATGGCTGTTTGTCCTAATTGCGGTGAATTAACATTATCTCACCAAGTTTGTAAATCATGTGGATTCTACAAAGGTAAATTGGTAGTTGAACCAAAACCAGAAAAAGAAGCAGCAGAATAAAAGAAAAGATACGTTGAAATTTCAACGTTTTTCTTTTGCCTTTATGATATAATAATTTCGGTGGTGTAAATAATGGAAAAACATATCCCAGTATTATTAAATGAAACAATTGAACTACTTAATATTAATAAAAATGGCATTTATATCGATATGACCTTAGGTGGCGGCGGACATTCAGAAGCCATCTTAAGTTTACTTGATAAAGGTAAGTTATATGGATTTGATCAAGATAATTTTGCGATTGAAAAAGCTACTGAAAGGCTTAAAGAATATAATAACTTTGAAGCTATAAACGCAAACTTTTTTAATGCGAAGGAAAAACTAGCTGAAATCGGTGTAGAAGGTGTAGATGGAATTATATTTGACCTAGGAGTATCTTCGTTTCAATTTGATATCCCGGAAAGAGGATTTTCATACCGTTATGACGCTCCTTTGGATATGCGGATGGATCAAAAAGCAAGTTTAGATGCTTACTATGTCGTAAATAATTATTCATTTGAAGATTTAATTAAAATCTTTTTTGAGTATGGTGAAGAAAAATACGCTCGCTATATTGCAAGAAACATCATTAAACACCGAGATTTAAAGCCTATAAAAACAACTTTTGAACTAGTAGATATAATCAAAGAAGCAATGCCTAATAAAGAACTCAATAAAAAAGGCCATCCAGCAAAAAAAGTCTTTCAAGCGATCAGGATAGAAGTTAACCAAGAGTTAGAAATATTAGAAGAATCGATTATTAAAGCAATTGATTTACTGAAACCTAATGGTAGATTAGCGGTAATTACTTTCCACTCTTTAGAAGACAGGATAGTAAAACAGTTGTTTAAACGATTGTCAACGATAGAAATTCCAAAGGGTTTAGCAATAATCCCAGATGAAACACCTCTAATTAACCTTGTGACTAGAAAAGTCGTTACAGCCCAAGAAACAGAACTTTCTGATAATAATAGAGCCCATAGTGCTAAACTGAGAGTTATCGAAAAAAATGATAAATAATAGTTGACATTATTTACTCGTTTATGTTATCATATTTTTGCGTCAACAAGCAGGTGTAGTTCAATGGTAGAACCTCAGCCTTCCAAGCTGATTATGAGGGTTCGATTCCCTTCACCTGCTCCATATTATAAAAGTCGACATTTTGTATCCAATACAAGATGTCTTTTTTTGTTTCCCCCCTTTGTACGAATGTTTTAAGAATATTAAATCATTAAAAAAAAGTCGACAATGTCGAGTGAATCCTTTAAAACGTCGACAAAATTAGATATAATGTTGTATGCTCACTTTTAAATATGTCATAAAAATAAAACGTAATGCTATTGTAAATATGACAAAAGTGAAGTATAATATGGTATGTAAACGGAGGGAGTAATATATTATGGAAGAAATTATGAGAGAAAATTTTAAGAAATTAAGAAAAAAAATCAATATTACCCAAGAACAAATGGCTAAGTATTTAAACTTAGAACAAAGTAGTATAAGTAAGTTTGAAAGTGGAGAAAGAACAATAAGTGTGAGCAATCTTGAAAGAGCATGTTCACTTTTTGGTATTCACCTAAATGATATATATAAAGATTCAAAGAATTTGCGCGCTTTATCACCATCCTTTAGAAAGACTAATTTAAGTTTATCCTCACTTGAAGACATTTCAAATATAAATAGAATTGCTATGAACATTAGCGAAATGAATACAATTTTGGAAAGACACAATGGATAGATTAGTTTTACAACGTCGCGCACTTAGTATCCGTGAACACTTTGGTGTTGATGATAATTCACCAATGGATTTATTTTCATTAGTGCATACAAATTCAGACATAACTTTAATTTTTTACCCATTTAAAGAGGAGATTAGTGGAGTTTGTATTAAATCAGCAAATTTAATTGCGATTAATTCCAACTCCACTTTAGGTAGACAAGCCTTTTCCATAGCTCATGAGCTATATCATTATTTTTATGATGGGGAAAAGACTTCAATAAGTTTATATACTCAGGCTAATTTTAAAGTGGAGAAGGAGGCTAATTTATTTGCCTCATATTTACTTATGCCTGATTCAAGTTTTACCCGTTTTTATAATAAACTTACAAAAGATGGAACTAAGAAGATCGATTTGCATGATATTTTGGAGATTGAACAGTATTTTAGAGTGAGTAGAAATGCTGTACTTGTACGCCTAATTCAAGAAGAATATATGACTTCTGAAGAATCCGAACAATACAAAAGAAATATTGTTAAAAATGCAAAAAAATACGGATTCGATGTATCACTTTACTTGTCTACAGATATTGAAGAACCTAAAACATATGGATCATATTTAAAAAAAGCATTAGAATTAAAGGATTTGGGTTTAATTTCAGATGGGAAGTATGAAGAATATTTATTAGAAGCATTTAGAAGTGATATTGTTTTTGATGATAATGGAGAAGAAGATATTTATGACTAAAATAGTCTTTTTCGATACAGATTGCATATCTTCTTTTTTATGGACCCAAACTCAGCATTTACTTATTCATTGCTTCGGTAGTGACATGATAATCCCAAGACAAGTTTATAATGAGATTTCCAGAGTGCCTCACCTACGTCAAAGGATTGATGTGATGGTAACTAACGGTAATCTATTGATCGAAGATATTCTTATTAATACTGATGAGAATAATCTTTACCTAGATTTGACTGATCATACTAGAGCAAGCTCTTTACCTTGATTGGTAGAGGTGAAGCAGCTGCAATTGTATTAACGAAAAAGAATAATGGAATATTAGCCAGCAACAATTTTCGAGATGTAAGTCATTATGTGAATCTTTATGGATTAAATCATATAGCAACTCATGATATTATGCACAAAGTAGTTAATGATGGCGTGTTAACAATTGCACAAGCTGACGCAATTTGGATACAAATGATAGCAAAAAAGAGAAAATTACCTTTTAGTACATTCTCGGATTACCTAAACAGTCTTTAATTTTTTAAGGAGGCACATATGGGATTAAAAGAGTTAAGTAGTTATAAATCTCTGTGGAGAGGATACAATTATTACATACAAGGAAAAGTTGTAGAAGTAAAAAAATTAAGCAATGATGAGTTTGATGTAAAAGTAAGTAATGATGAAAACAAAATATATAGTATTCATTTAGACATAAATCATCCACGTAAATCTACATGTAATTGTCCTCATGCTGATGGTAGAAGAATTATCTGTAAACATATGGTGGCATCATACTTTACAATTTTTCCAGAAGAGGCAAAAGAATATATCGAAGAAGTTGAACGTTATGAAAAAGAGGAAGAAAAGCGTTTCCAATCATCAATAATAATGCGAGAAGAACGTATCAAAGAGATAGAGAAACACTTAAATAAACTAACGAAAAAGGAATTAAAAGAAAAATTACTTGAATACATGATTGATTATGAGTTTTATGATGATGATTTGTATTAAAATAGGTCATACAACCCATATTTAAAAAGTCGACATTTTGTATCCAATACAAGATGTCTTTTTTATACTTTCCCCTCTATAGGCAGGTTTCAGGAATATTTAATCGTTTAGAAAAAAGTCGACAATGTCGAGTAAACTATTTAAAATGTCGACATAATAAGGTATATTATAGTTAAAGAGGGTGAAAAAATGAATTATACGAAAACATTAAGAGAGTTTTTTAGTCAAAATCAAGGACATATATTCGATGTTCAATATGAGCAAAATCATCGGTTCTCTTTAATTCCATATAAGACATTACTAAAAATACTAAACAGATTAGAAGAAGAGGGAATTGTTTCTAATATTGCCAAAGGTGTATATATTGTCAATTTTGATGATGAGTTGGATATAGATAAGGCTATCAATTATTATTATGTTGAACGTTTTAGTGGAATGATGATTGGTAAAGAAATGTATAACTATTATGATATTGGTGATTTAGATGAGGATATTATAGAAATCTATACGAACAGGATCATTTCTAACAACAAATCCATTGGGAAATATCACTTAATGAAATTCGATACTTATTTCTATGATGAAGTTGTGCGTTTAGTAACTGCTTTAGAATTAATAGAAAAAGTAAGCACAATAAAAGATATCAACTATATTCGTTATAATGAAGAAAAAGAAGCTGGAGTAAATTCTTATACTGATGAAATTTTCAAAGTGATCATTACTCACCATAAGTATAAGTATTCAACCATAGCCACTCTTGATGGTTTATTGAGTAAGCTATCTATTAAAAACAATGCATTACTTATATACAAAGAGAACTACATTAATGCACTTTAGAAACAATGAAACAGACTTCTGGAATTGGTGCAGACATTATTTAAGACGAGCCAAGTCTGTCATCAAAGCATATGATGGCATTGAAAGTACGAGTTACCGTATTAAAAACATCAAAAAATACAAAGAAGCAAAAGAAATTATGGAACAGTATGAAGTATTAAAATGTTCACTTTCTGAAGAACAAAATCAATTACTAGAAAAATCATTGATCAATAATGTGGAACTTAAACATAATTTTGAAACATTTAATAACTTAGATGCAATCATGAGAAATTGGAGTCGAATCTGTTTTCCTAAACATAAGTTGAAACTCAAATCCATTGATAAAGTAAAAATCGGTAAGTCGATAAAAGAACAAAGACTGTATCATGGTATGTCATTAAAGTTTATGGCTGAACTCCTACACATTAGTGAAGCTACTCTTAAAAGTTATGAGATGGGAACTAGATTAGTTAGGCTTGATGTAATCTACCAATTATCTCAGATTTACAATATTAGTATTGACGACCTTATAAAAGGTAATGCATAAATTTACTGATAGAGAATGACCTATTTTGATACATTTTTTTAGAAATTAAGAATCATTTACACGATTACTAATATGAATTATTTTTTTATATCAATCCATACTACCATATGGTTTGGCCTTAGATAATGGAGGCATAGGTATAATTTAATTTTAGATTGTTTTAGAAAATCTGTGTTATGAAGGAGTATTTATGAATTATGGAATATAAGTGCTGCTTTTATAAATTTATAATTAATGATATAATCTTATCTATAATGATTCATTTATTATTCTATCTGAAAAATTATTCAAGCAAGCATTAAATTAGGAGGAACAAAAATGAGAATATTGAATATTGAAGCATATAGACAAATGCAAATAGTTGGGAGTTCTCTCCCAACTGATCAAATTAAGCAATTGAAAGAAATTGATGAATATTCATATAACATGTTTCTAAAAAAATTTGGTTCAATTGATAATTATATAGAAGAAAAAACTAAATTAGATTCAATTACGAAAAGATATTATACGCATCAAAAGGACATGCAATTAATACTACCTGAATCCCTTATTGAATTATATAATCTTCACGATTGTAAATTAATATCTGTTGATAAAAATATTGATTCTATAAAAATTTCGATAGATTCAAAGAATGAGTATTCTAATATTAATTACATTGATTTTTATAATATCGCAACCACTGATCTCAAAAAATCAGACACAGACTGGTGGATATTATATGTCGAGCTGTACTGGGAAGACAATCTATACAATTTTGAATTCCTAGCTCAAGATATTAATGGAAATATACAAGAGTTTAGAGTAATTAGCGAGAGAATTATTATCTCTTAAAAAGTGATTTAAAATATACTATTTAAAAATCAACTCAGGGTTTTAAACAAAAAAGTTATAAAATTAATTTTTTGAATGAGAAAACTTTTACTTATACACTTCATATATATGAGAAATGATAAAAATAACGGCAATGAGTATTTTCTTAATCCAATATATAATATTCTTGAATAACTAGCGAGGAGGTCCTTATGATTATCGAAGGAAAAGATAAGAATCACATAACTTTTATTACATCATTTATAATGATTCCATTAAGTCTGTCTACTATTGGTGTAGGAATATATGGGCTCATTATTCTTGAACAAATAATTTTATCAATTTTTATTGCCCTTTTTGGGATTTTGTTTTTTATATATTCACTTTATTATGGCAAAGAAAATAAGTATACTGCAATTCTTGAAGAGAACAGATTAGTATATAAAAGCTATCCGATATTTAGATTAAGAAAAATTAATTATATGGATATAAAAACATAATCATTACATCAAGCAAAACAGTTCTCTATGGCCACTTCTCATGTTTAATGATAGAAAGAAAAGGTTTTAAGAAAGCGCTGTTTTTCTCAAGTTTCAGTATTACAAAGAAAGATAGTTTTAATAATTTTGTAGAAGAATTATGTCGTATTACCAATTTGAATCCAATTAAGAAGACACATAATGAAATACAAAAAGCTATATTACTAATATTTAAATAGTGGCAAGCGTATTAAGTTATAATATGGTAAAACAGCAATAAAAATGAAATAATTGATAATACAGAGGTATATATGGGAATGACAAAAGAAGATATTAGGGAATCATTTTACATCGTTGATGGATTTTATCACACTAATATATTTGAAATCTCTGATTATGAAATTGATAAAGTACTTATACACGAGACACTCCTCGATATGCTTATTGAAGATGAGGTTCTTTTTGTTTTTGGAGATGAAATAATTGATAATTCAACTGGATTTATTTTGTATCGAAAAAACAACAGATTATTGATGGAATATATTTTCAAGGAAAATGATAGTTATGTTTTATTGATAGATGGTTGTGCTTGGGTATATCCAAAATATAAAATATTTCAATTTCATGAAAAAGCAGACCTATCATTGAAACTAGAAGAATATATCCAGTACAATTCATTGAATTTGTCTATTCAAGGCATGAACAAAGACGTCAAAAAGAATCTTTATCAGAGCGAAAAAGATTCTTTGTTGCTAGATGAAAAACAAGTTAAGCGAGTTAAGCTATTAGCTTATTTTTGGAGATATGGTTTTCTACCATTCATTCCATTATTTATGGTAGGGGGAGCTTTCTTATTTAATAATGAGTATGGTATGCTAATTGGAATGTCAACATTCTTGTTAATAATGGCTATTTATCTTCTTATGGGAGCGATATTTCGCTTCAGACATATTTATTGTATGTATCAAAACGCAAACCATCAAGAAATGACACCTAACAAAATTTACTGGATTTCAATGAAGAATTCGGATATTTATGGAGTGCCAATTATATTTATTATAATCGCGATAGCAGGACTAATTGTTGGCATTTTAGGGATTTATGGAATCATCAGGTGATTTGTTTTTTAGAATTGGTTAGTTATTTGCCTGCTTTATATGAATATATTTCATAATAACGGTAATTACAATAATAGGAATTTGGAATGGTATGGTTATTAAAACGTGTTTATAGTAATATATGTATATAAAATCGAAAGAATAGTGGATATGAACTATTAGACATTGGGTTCGCTACCAAACAATAAGTAGATAGTGGAATAACCTATTTTGACACATAGAAATCATCAGCCCAATATCACTCTGAAATAAAACCTCTAAACTAAGCCATAATTTAGGGGCGTAATTTTTTTAGATGGGGGTGTAAAATTTCCGCTAGGGATGTAAAATTGTATTAAAATAGGACATTCAACCCATATTGAAAGCATAGGTTTGACTTTCAAAGA
>DDWJ01000003.1 GCA_002345505.1 Caryophanales bacterium UBA2289 | reverse complement strand
TAGGACCTTTCGTCCTATAAAAAGTTTACATCAGATATAACATAATGTTGATATCAGAATGTATACTCACATCTTACATGATACAAGTTATCGGACCTTTTTTTGTGTTATATAAGGCCGTTTAATCATTTGCACAAGTACGAAAGAGTCAAAAAGTGCATCGATTTTACTGATTTTCGGTTGTTTCCATATAATTTATACAAGATTTAATAAGTTTACGGTGGATTTAATATATGATAAGGGTAAAATTACCCAAAAAGTAAAATAGCGTTTGAAAATTTATGTTTTCGTGGTATAATTATTTTATAAAAAGGGTAAAATTACCCAAAAAGTGAAATAGGTGATATGAATGGTTATTGAAAGAAACGAGTATTTAGATAAAATTATCAGGCATAAAAATAACGGATTGATAAAAGTAATTACGGGTATGAGAAGAGTTGGTAAATCATATCTTTTGTTTAATTTGTATTACGATTATTTAATTAATAATGGTATTGATAAAAACCACATAATAACATATGCGTTAGATGATAGAAGAAATAAAGGATTGAGAAATCCCGATAATTTATTAAAAGCAATTGAAGAAGGGATAAAAGATAATGAAATGTATTACATCTTGCTAGATGAAATACAAATGGTTGATGAGTTTGAAGATGTTTTAAATAGCTTGTTGCATATGAAAAACACAGACACATATGTTACAGGAAGTAACTCGAAGTTTCTCTCAAAAGATTTAATTACTGAGTTTAGGGGAAGAAGTGATGAAATAAGAGTATATCCGCTAACATTTAAAGAATTCACTTCGGTATTCGATGGTGACGTAAATGAAGCATGGAATCAATACTATACTTATGGTGGATTACCTTTGATCCTGAATTTTACAGAGCATGAAGAAAAATCTAATTATTTAATGAAACAATTTGATAAAGTATATATTAGTGATATTGTTGATCGATATAACATTAGAAACATCAGTGAATTAGAAGAATTGGTGAATGTATTATCATCAAATATTGGTTCACTTACAAATCCTAAAAAACTTTCAAATACATTTAAAAGTATGAAAGGAGTATCTGTTACAGAACCAACGATAAAATCATACTTAACATATCTAGAAGACGCATTTTTGATTGAGAAGTCTATGAGGTATGATGTAAAAGGTAAGAAGTACATATCAACTCCAAGTAAGTATTATTTTACAGATTTAGGGTTGAGGAACGGTAGACTGAATTTTAGACAACAAGAAGAAAATCATATTATGGAAAATATCATTTACAATGAACTAAGAGTACGTGGATTTAATATAGATGTTGGTGTAGTAGAAATTAGAGAGCAACATGAAGGTAAATTACTTAAGAAAAAAATGGAGGTTGATTTTATAGCGCAAAAAGGCAATGAAAAATACTATATTCAATCAGCTTATGAAATGAGTAATGTAGAAAAAAGAAAACAAGAAGAAAAATCATTGTTAAATATCTCTGATTCCTTCAAAAAAGTAATCATTGTAAAGGATAATATAATGCCTAAGCGTGATGAATTTGGAGTTATTACGATTGGTTTGTTTGATTTTTTATTAGGGAAAGTTGGGCTGGGTTATTAGGACAAAACAAAATTTGAAATGAAGTAGAAGGGATTTGATTACATGAAATATATGAGTTTTAATCGATCGTGTTCTTATGCGTGTTTGGCTTATATGATAGAGGATTATGATTTGGATTATACAGATAAAGAAATATCGTTACAAATGAAACTTGCGTATCTCTTTTATTATGATTCAAAGAATAAGGAATATCTATCTGGTGCAATGTTACAGGGAAAAAGATGGTTTGATTTATTCTTGAATCGACATTCATTTGAGTTTGTTGAAGATAAATATAATAAAATTGATGCCTTATCTGTTATTAAGAAATCTAATAGAAAACTAATGGTGGGGATAAATTTAAAAACCGGCAAACACGCTATGGTATATTGCCCTTCAGAAAACACACTGTTTAGATTTTTTAATCCTCATTATGAGAATGATGGTGCTGCTGACTTTTTTGTCTATTCCGAACAAGAATTACTTGATCTTCTAGATGATGAGATTACTGTCGGATACATTAATCATAATCCGAAAATTACAGTTCCTGAGTTAGAACTATATGGTCGTTTAAATGGTTACCTAGATAAATATGTGGTAGACATAATTGAATTTTGTTCGATTGAACATACTCTTGATGACATACTTGAAGTGAAAGAATCATTGTTTGCTGGATTATTACTTTCTCCAATACCATTGTTAGAATTTGAGGAAGAGATTGAACTTGTAGATTGCCTTAAGAAACTACAAGCATGCTTTATTCGTGCCCTTCGACAAACAAAGACCAGTATTAGACTATTAGATTATTTAAATCCTTTAGAACTTAATGAATGTGTTAGGAAGTATAAGAAATCAATTAATAAGAAAACAATGTTGGAGAGTTTAATTATTAGGGAAGCTACAGCTAAAGATGCTGAAGGAAAAGGGTATGTTCATTATCAAAGCTGGATTGAAACATATACCGGTCTTTTCCCAGATGAGGTTATGGCAAGATTATCACTAGAAAAGAATATACAATTAGCAAAAGACTATCCAGAGAACACATTTGTAGCTATTGTAGATAATAAGATTATTGGATTCAGCTGTTATCTCGAATCGCGAGATGAAGATCTAGATGATACAGGGGAAATAGTGGCAATATACATATTGAAGGAATATCAAGGTCTTGATATTGGAAAGAAATTAATGGAAGTCTGTTATAAAGAATTAAGCAAATATACAACACTATCATTATGGGTACTTGGGTGTAATAAGAAATCTGTAGGTTTTTATGAAAGACAGGGATTCAAAGCGGATGGTAAAACAAAGATGCTTCATGGAAAAGAAGTTATAAGAATGATTAAAAGGATGTGAGGAGGAAGTTTTATGAAGAAAGATATCCCTATAATTGATACAATTGTATCAGGCCTTTTTTTGCGCTATATAGGGTCGTTTCTCTATTTTTCCAAATTTATCGATCCTAAAAAGTCCATTGTAAAGTACTCCCTTTGTCAAGTACAAATTAAATTGTGTAATGTAGTAAGTTATTAATCTTTATTAGTACAATCCCCTAGGGGATTCGGATTCTGATTTTTTTATTGATTCATAGAATTCTTTTGGTGAAAGTTTATTAAGCTTCCAAACGCATCAATAATTATCGGAATAATATGTCAACAAAAATTGGAATAAAAAATCTACAATAATTGGAATGAAATCTTTACATTTATTGGATTTGTTGTATAATATAATTGGAGGTAATAGTTATGATACCTGATAATTATAAGAAGAGAATTATTGAAAAAGAAATTGAAGATAAAATGAAATACAGTGGTGCAGTAGTAATTGAAGGCCCTAAATGGACCGGAAAGTCAACTACTGCAGAGCTATATTCAAAAACAATTATTAAATTACAAAATCCAATCATTAAAAGACAATATCAAACATTGGTAACTATCTCAAAAGATGAAGTGCTTTCTGGTGAAAAGCCTATACTTTTTGATGAGTGGCAAGAAGTGCCAGAAATATGGGATTTTATTAGACTAGATATTGATGATAACAAGTATAAGGGGGCATATTTATTAACTGGATCTACAAAAAAACAAAACATAAATATATCACACACAGGAACCGGAAGAATTAATTCGATATATATGAGACCGATGAGTTTGTATGAAAGTGGAGATTCCATAGGAACTGTATCGTTGTCTGATTTATTTGAAGGTAAGAAAATTAATGTAACAAAATCTAAAATAAGTATTAATGATATTGCACACTATATTTGTCGAGGCGGATGGCCAGGTAGTTTGGAATTACCGGCAATAGAGCAATTATTAATCCCAAAAGACTTACTAGAAAGTATAATATCAAAAGATGTTGATGAAGTAGACGGTACAAAGAAAGACAAAGAAAAGATTAGAAAGCTAATACGAAGTTATGCGAGAAATATCTCCACATTAGCAACTAGCAAAACCATTTATAAGGATCAAGAGAATGAAGGTCTATCAATTGACTATAAAACATACGAAACCTATACAAATGCTCTTCAAAGATTATATATCATTGAAAATATTAAAGCTTGGTCTCCTGCAATAAGAAGTGCTAGTACGATTAGAATATCAGATAAGAAGCAGTTTGTTGATCCAAGTATTGCTGTTGCAGCACTTGGGTTATCTGTAGAAAAATTGAAACAAGACTTTGAAACGTTTGGATTCTTTTTTGAATCTATATGCACTAGAGATGTCAGAGTCTATGCTCAATCGTTAGATGGTGAAGTCTATCATTACAATGATTCTTCTGGATTAGAAATAGATTTAATCATAGAGTTAAGGGATGGTAGATGGGCTGGAATTGAAGTGGAGATGGGAGAAAATGAAGTAGATAAAGCTGCATCAAATCTTATAAAATTAGCGCAAATTCATAAAACTAGGAAACCATCCTTCTTAATGATACTTACAAATACTGAACTTTGTTATCAAAGAGAAGATGGTGTTTATGTAGTACCACTTGGTTGTTTAAAACAGTGATATCTTAAAATACCAGTGAAATATAATTTGGTATTTGTATTTATATAAAAATAAAACATATGGTGATAGGTGGTTTAATAAACTAACTGACTAAATTGATCCAAATTTCAAATATGCAAGTAATGCTTGACAAAGTGCATGTTGTATTTGATGGAAAATGCAGAATCTACATATTACAATGTTATAGGGTGATAAATATGAAGTATGGACAAAAAATTTATAATTTACGAAAAGAACGTGGATTATCTCAAGAAAGAGTTGCAGAAGAGTTACAAGTTACTAGACAAAGTATAAGTTTATGGGAAACTGATCAGGCGTCACCATCCATAGATAATTTGTTCTTATTATCTAAGTTATTTAATGTTTCAATTGACGATATTGTTAACAATAATGTAGGAGTAACTAATACTAATTTTAGAAACGTTCAAGTGATTTATACCGAAGACAAGAAAACCTTGTTTATAACAAAAGGTTATCTACAGATAATTCTTCTTCTGATATATCCTGTTATTTATTTATTAACCTTTTCAATTGTAGATATCATTAACTATTTTTCGAATAATATAAACTACAATTACTCAATAGTACTTAGAATTGGTTTGCCCATCTTGATTGTAACAGCACTAATTTTTGGAGTTGTGCTCACATATAGTAAGTATAGGAAAACATTATCTGAAAAAAGAAAATTTACTTATTTGTTTGGAAAAGATAAATTAATTGTAAAAATTAATGGAATGAAAAGATCAGAAACAGAAATAATTGAATATGAAGATGTAAAGAAAGTTTTAGAGGCAAGAAGCTATGTGTTACTTGTTTCCGCAAATACCATATATTACTTGCCTAAAACTGATGAGTATTCAAATTTGTTTAATCTATTAAAAGAAAGACAGATAAAAGTCTCTAATTACACTAGTAAACCTTCTAGAATTACCATAAGCAGGTTGCTTTGTATAATAATGCCTTTACTTTCCGTTACTTCAACAATGGTAATTGCTGGATTGGTTACAGAGTCAAGTGATCTATGGCTTTGGATTCTTTTGGCTTTAATTCCGGTAGTCACAATTGTACACGGTAAATATTCAATGCGAATAATAAGAAAAATGTACTCTATACCGTCGATTGTTATTGGAAGTCTATGTTTAATAATGGATTTGATTGGTTTTATTGTGATTTTTTAATTATACGTGTAAAATTGTAGCAAAATAGGTCTTACAACCCATATTAAAAGCATAGGTTTGACTTTCAAAGA
>DDWJ01000008.1 GCA_002345505.1 Caryophanales bacterium UBA2289 | reverse complement strand
GTACAACAGTATCAGAAGTGATGAGACAAGCAATCCTTTCAAAAATAGAAGATGAGTTTGATATATTTCTGATACTGTTGTACCATTTAATTCCGCATATTTTTTAATAAGTTTTGATTCTTTCTCACTAACTCTAATTGAAATAGACATTATTATCACCTCGTAATACATTGTACTACTAAATATACTATTTTGCAATACACTGTAAGACAAAATAAAAAAGACTTGAAAGAATATTCCAAATCTCTAAAAATCTATTGTGGAGGTGAGAGTCCTTGAAGTTTAACAGCGTCTGCAATGATTCAATTGATAATTCTAAGCGATAATGATTCAGAATCAATAAGAAAATCAGATATTAATTGAACAAATTTTGAATAATTCAAAGTTGTATGAGCTACATCTAAGGCTTCATAATATTCAGCTTTTCTTTCTTTCGTTATGACAATTGGTGTGTAACCATATTTCATCAATTCAAAATTGAGTATCAATCTTGCTGTTCGGCCGTTCCCATCAATAAATGGATGAATTTTTATAAACTCTCCATGTAACAAACATGCCTTGATAACGGGATGATAGTCATTCCATTCTTTCTCATATTCAATAAATAATTTTTGCATTAACTCTGATACAATCATATGATTAGGCGGAATATGTGTTGCACCACTAATTGTGACATTTTCAGTTCTATATTTTCCAGCATTATCATCATCAATTTCTTTTAAAATTAGTTGATGAATGTTTTTAAGTGTCCACTCTGTTAAATCTTTTTTTTCTTTTATAAGAGTTTCTAGGTATTCTATAGCTTCCTTATGATTAATTGTTTCTAAATGTTCAGCAACACTTTTTCCACCGATGGTAATTCCTTCTAATACAACCTTAGTTTCAGACATCGTAAGAGTATTACCTTCTATTGCATTAGAATTGTATGTCCACTCAACAATAAGTTTTTCTCGAAGTGATTGTACTATATTTTTAGATAATGGTCTGTATTTATCTATTTCATTCTTTAGCGCGTCGATCATGGAAAAATTCGAATTTAAGCCTAGATATTCTTTTTTAACTGTTTTTCTAGCATCATATGGTTTTGATGCATCCTCTGCAATCATCCAAGTTTTACCAACTTTAAATGCCCCATCAACTCTACCTTCTTCACATAAAGCTCTTACTCTTCGATCATTCACATTCCATTTGCTTGCGACTTCTTTTGTCGTTATGTATTTCATTTTATCACCTCATTTATATATTATACCGATAACGGTATATTGTCAAATGATTTAAAAATAAAAAGCTTCCTCTATCAGAGTGTATGGTTTTCTATACCATATCTCCAACTTTTGGAAGCTACTTCATTTGCTAATGTCTTGTCATTAAGGAGTTTTACTCTAAAATCGTTCTTGTTCGACGGAGTTTTACTCTATTTCCAACGCAGTTTTGCTTTTTTTCGGACGGAGTTGCTTTTTTTCTAACTGTTTTCTCCTAATTTCCACTTGCCATCATGTTTTAATTTCATCATACTTAAATAATACTCATTGGGCTTACTCTTATTGTAGTTATGTTGTTTTGTAATGTCATAATCATTATATGCTGCCTTATCGAATAGTCCCAAAATATAATCACGATTATTTCCCAAACTGATAATTTCTGAATAGACTTCTTCGACTACATTATGATTATTAATTAATGATTTTACTGAATACGATTCATCTAAGTGTCCTAAGACACCATATGTAAAATCACACATTATAAATTGCTTGTTTACTATAGCCTCACAAATTGTATGTCCGTTGTATGCTTGTTTAGTATTCACAAGTGTCACCATTCTACAAGGAATATTTAGACATTGTAATAAAGCACAGCCAACACGAGAAATATCAGTACACCAATCTGTACCTCTATCTATGATTTCTTTTTCAGTTCCACCAAATATCATATTTTCAAAAGGAAGATTAAAGTTTCTAACAATTTTTCTTGTATAAGCAAGTATATTTCTCATTGATTCTTTCCATGTTAATCCTTTAAATTGCTGTGCGAAATTATATAATTCATGTTGAACTATTTTATTGCTGACAGTATATTTTGATGAATCATAAAGTAACTCTTCAGATTCTAAGTCTAAAAGGATCATTGTTTTACTAAAATTGTAGTCAATCGAATTTCCATCATGAAGATCATTTCTAAACATAAATCCATATGCTTTTCCAAATATATCAAATCCAACTTTCATTATTTCACTTCTTTCTAAACTTATAAACTCCTGCAACTTCATTAATTTGAACATAACTTAATTTATAAAAATCTGTTAATCGACTTAATTGATATTTTTTAAGGATTGGATAGTACTCTTCATCATCCCAGATATCAGCATATTTATTTTGCAGTTGATTCATATCTTCTATAGTAAATGTTGAAACATCTCCAATAATGATTACACCATCCTCATTTAAGTAATCATTTAGTTTTATGAGTAATTCAATCTGATCATTATAAGATAAATGATGAATAGAATAACTAAAAACAATAAAGTCAAATTTATTGGATATTTCATTGAGTCCATTGCTAAAGTCAGCTAATATAAATGCAGCTTTTTCCATATGAATTTTAGCAATTTCGATCATTTTATTTGATAAATCTACACCGGTAATTTCGTATCCTAGATCGTACAATGGTTTAGTGATTTCACCAGTGCCAACACCCATCTCTAAAACTTTCGCTTTTTTCGCATCAGATATAATATCAATAATACTGTATTTCACTTCAGAATATCCTGCAAAAGGATAACTACCTTCTTTTTCAGATTTAAGTACACTTTTGTTGTAATCTTTAGCCCATCGATCAAAAAGTTCTTTCCTAATCTTATTCTCAACATTTAAAGAAAATTTGGTATTTGTGTTATCTTCCATCACGATAGTAAATCCGTGTTTTTTGTGAAAATTCAGAGACTTAGGGTTATGGTTTCTAACGATTGAATAAACCTTTAAAATATTGTTTCTTTTTAGTTCAAGTAGTACTTCCAATAAGAGTTGTGTTGCAAATCCTTTTCGATAATAATTTCTGTGGGTTTCTAGACCTTCAAGATAATATTCTCCTTCATCAAATACTATTCTACATACAGCTACTATAACATTATATTCATCTCTAAAGATGTAGTAAGCTTGAAGATTTTCATCCATAGAACAGCTCATAAGATATTCTATATAGTCTTTTCTAATATTAGATTTGATTTCTTCAATATTAGAATCATTTATATTAAATCCTCTATCTTCAACAAGACCATTGTTAAGAACATCGAACCATTGTTCAATGTCTTTATCTTTTAATTGCAATATTTGTTTGCCTTTCCAGATTTCTAGCATAATAAACACCTCGTGATTAAATTATAACATATATAATTTAACTTATTTTTAAAAGTTTAGCCTGGTAAAAATAAAAACGAGTTCATTTCAATTAAGTAACAAAACTCGTTAATGACAAGTCTGTCATGTCATTATGGACTTTATCACTGTTTTTGGTAACCTCTAGACTAACTTTACTACAACCTCTAGACTAAGTTTACTATAAATAAT
>DDWJ01000041.1 GCA_002345505.1 Caryophanales bacterium UBA2289 | reverse complement strand
TACTGATGGTTTGACGCTTACGTTGTTAATAAATTTGAACTAGTTCCTGTCAAATGGACACCATAAAAAAAATTTAATATTGTATTGAACTAAAGGCTTGAATTCTATTTTTCATAGGATTCAAGCCTTTTAGTTTGGGTTTTTTCTTTTGACTATAAGGACTCATATATTTTATATAATTTATTATACCCTATCTATTTTTTTATACTTCTGTACAAGCTTGAATTTTTAATCCTCACAAAAAGCAAGTAACAAAATGATACAGAATGAAGTAATTTCTTTACAATAATGCGCAAACATGGTTGCTGCTAAAGGTATGATAGTAAATAAAATTATCTGAATACTTTTATCTGAATCACTATAAAAAATTCAGAGTAAAATTATTTCATTCTAAAAGTGATGTAATATTACCTTTAGATAACTATGATTCTACAAGCATTTATGAGGCATACTTGGATTTGAGTGACATTACAAACACTGTTTTTCAATCATTATTCAACTTTAGTTTTAGAGCAGGTACATTGGTGACGAATTTAGGATCGAATTTTATTCTAAAAAGCGTTAAAATTGATTCTGTGCAGTTTTCGGATAGCAATAATTCTATTTTTAAGTTAGAAAGCAACAACGTTGTAATTGAATCAAAAAGTTATTCTGAAATATTGACTGCTTCACTTGATGGGGATAAAACCCTAATATTTGATTATATTACGTATTTAAACGAAATGAATGAAACTCTTTTCGAAGAACAGTTAAAAGAAAAAATTCAAATTCATCACCCGTGGTGTCTTACTATAAATTTATTAATTATGATACTTAATAAATCTATTTATGATCGTAAATTTGTCGAAAATTTTGCGTTTATGGAACGTAAGGGCTTGGAGTAAGATTTCGGCAAACATTCTTTTATTACTCATCAGTGGTAAATATTTTAATAGAGATCTATTCTATTTATTGTTCGGCTTTAATACCGGGTTCTAACTATAATTTTTAGGCTTTAAAATATCTAAATATAGGCCTTTTGTTACTCAGAAAATCCCTACTTGACGTGCAGGGAGTCGGGCATTTTTGCTATTATATAGAATATGATATTTCATAAATCTTGTCCAAATGAACATTTTTTACATTGACTTTTTAATAAAAATATGATATAACCCGACTTTTGCAGTACTATCATAGTTTTAGTGGTAAAAATATAAAGAAACGAACTATTCACTACAAAATCAAAGGCGAATCAAAGGCTGTAGTTAGGCATTGATTCGTCTTTTCAATTTATTTAGTGCAAAATAAACAAAATGATAAAACATTTTAAATATATGTTGTGTTTATTTGTGTTTAGGTATATAATATATATAGGCGGTGATTATATGTATATTCGATTAACAAAAGCCCCATACAATAGGGACTATCTTGTATATTTAGTAGAAGGATATCGAGACCTCGAAGGGAAAGCAAAACAACGGATTTTAAAATCTTATGGACATCTTTCAGAATTCATTAAAGACAATCCGAAAGCGTTAGAAGAGTTGAAGGCATGGGCAAGAGTTGAAACAGAGCGCGCTCGTCAAAAACAATATGTCACAATCACGTTTGATATGAATGACCTTCAATGTGGTGAACAAATGCCCTTGAACTATGGCTATGTTTTCTTAGAAGCCATTTACAATGAACTACATATCTCTGAGTTCATAAACAAGTACCAAGCAAAGACCAATGTCAGCTATTCCTTAGATGATATCTTGAAATTACTTGTTTTCTCAAGAAGTTTGAATCCCGCGTCCAAGAAAAGAACCTATGAACAAAAAGGCAATTACTTTTTTGAGCTTCCAGACTTTTCCTTAGATGATGTTTACCGAAGCTTGTCTCATCTAGCATTAATGAAAGATGATTTAACACTGCATATTCACAACAGAATCCAAGAAACAAGAGGAAGAGACTGTTCTTTGGTCTTCTATGACGTGACGAACTACTACTTTGAATCAGAGCATTTAGAAGGTCTTCGTCAAAAAGGCGTATCAAAAGAAAACAGAGAAACAGGGATTGTGCAAATGGGACTCTTCATTGACAGGGAAGGGATTCCAATTACTTATGAACTATTTCCAGGAAACACGAATGATTTAGCAACCATGAAACCAATCTTACAAAAAATAAAGAAAAAATACAATCTAGGCAAGATTACTATCGTCGCCGATAAAGGGAATAATTCAGGAGAGAATCTTGCCTATATCGATAATGAAGAAGATTTCTATATCATCTCTCAAAGAATCAGAGCAAGAGGCACGGAACTCGCTAACATTGTCTTAGACCAAGAAGATTATGTTTGGAATAGTGATAACACCTTCAAATCAAAGACAGTTGAAAGAGAACGGCTAGTAAAAAGACCCGATGGATCCACTTATTCGATTTTGGAGCATCTCTTATGTTTTTGGTCAAAGAATGAAGAAAGTTATCAAAGAAACAAAAGAGGGTTCTTAGATGACAAAATAGAAAAGTTTATCAATAATCCCTCTTTACTGAATGCCTCAAACAGTTTTGGTGTTAAGAAATATTTTAAAAAGATGATGATTGATAAAACAACCGGAGAAGTCTTGAAGACAAAACCGACTTATGTCTTCAATCAAGAGAAATATGAAAGAGATCTTGCCTTAGATGGATATTACTGCATCGTGACAAATGATTTATCGTTAGAACCACTCGATATCATTCATCACTATCATCAATTATCAAAGATTGAAGAATCGTTCAAAGTCACAAAAACAGATCTAGAAGGCAGACCCGTCTATGTCTGGACAGATGAACACATTAAGGGACACTTCCTTACCTGTTATCTAGCTCTTACATTATACCGAATTCTTCAGCTGAAATTAGACAAGCCTTACCCAATTCATCAATTGAAAGAAGCGTTAAACAGCGCTATGGCAGTAAAATTAGAAAAAGATGTGTTTATGCTTTTGGACACTTCGGACGTCTTCCATAAAGTTCAGGGTGTTTATCAAATTAACCTTCTTCAAAAACGAATGAAGGTCGAACTATTACGAAATCAATTGAACAAACTAAAAAGAAACACCTAAACACAACATATATAAAAAGGAAAACATCTCTAGAAATAGCGATATTGTCCTTTTTATTGGTTATCTACTGCAAAAGTCAGGTGATATTTCAAATACTTGTGAAATAGTTGCGTCAGCTACAGTAATGGAATACTATAATAGGGTTAAAAGTGATTGGTCATATAATAATACATATTCAATTACCATTTTATTCCAAAATTATTCCCGATATGTAGATACATATGAAGATATTTTTGTTTCATCTTATGAAATGGCTCACAAGGAACTTGCAATTTTCCCGAATTCTGGTACACTAAACCTAGATCATTCTTTAATATTGAATGATAACTTTGATTTTTACAATACATCAAATTCAGCTGGTGATTCATATAGTGTGGTTAACACTATAAAATCAGAAACGAGAGCGGGAAGACCTGTCATGTTTACAGTTACAAACCATGCTATGGTGGCTGCTGGTTATAGACAATATACTGTACGTTATACAGAAGTAACTGGACCGTTTTGGAATAGACAAACAGTCACTAGATATGAGACTGTTTATGCACTAGTTGTAAATTCTGGTTGGCATACAGGTACATTTGAGTACTATTTAAGTACTGATATACCCGATTTCGGCTTGAATTATTTAGCAAATCCGATAACAGAAAGCTGAGGTTGTGACTATGAGGCACGGAAGACTTGCAAGTATTATATTGGTTTTCGTAGTAGTTAGTATAGCGTTTTTGGCGTATTTTTTGCTACTGGGTAAAGAAGTGGAAATCTATATTCAATCCTTTGATCGAGAGGTGAAATTTACTCTCGGAGAGTATAATGTTAAATCTATTACATCTAATATCAACAGATATGAAGATTATACTGACATCAGCGTTACTGATACTGATGAATTCATTAATGATGTGATTTTAACAAATGATTCTTATGTAGGTCAAATCAATATTGATAAGGAGACTTATAGTACAACAGTTTATTATTTTATTGAAAATGGTTATAGCTATTATGTTGATGAAAATGAAGATTTCTTTGCTTTGCGAACTTGCAATCTTCAGTTGCCTGGGCCTCAAGAAACTGCCGATTTGAGTTTTCAATTTATTCCTGCTTTTTTTGCAAATTTTGATACATATTATACATATGAAGACATGAGCAGTCCGAATTTTACTTCTTTTAATGATTACAAGGAATTTTATCAGGATTTGCAATCGGATAAAGTTATCATAGATGATGTTGACTCCAAGATTACGATTATACCTTATGCATCTAAGAGTCAAGAATATGTACAAGGATATAGAGTTGTGATTCAATTTGATGATAATGGCTTTATAATAAATTGGGAAGAGTTGAGCTGATTGGAAGATATTCTTAGAGTAAGCAAATTGTCATTTTCGTTTGGTAAATATCAGGTGCTTAACAATGTTGAGTTTTCTTTGCAGAGCGGAGAGATTGTTGGATTAATTGGTGCAAACGGGGCGGGAAAAACTACTTTAATAAAAACGATTTTATCATTGTACAAGAATTTTAGTGGTAAAATAGAAATCAATTCTAAAGATTATGTTGGCATAGTAGAAGAACCTGGATTTAATTTGGCGTTTTCTGGAATTGAAAATTTAAAGTACTTGCTTGAACCTGAAGAATATGTTCAAGCGCATGAATACATTGATTTATTCAATATGAGCCAGTTTATCAAGAATCCTGTAAGATCATACTCTCAGGGAATGAAACAGAGGTTAGCTTTAGCTTATGTATTTTCAAGTAAATCTAATCTTGCACTACTAGATGAACCAATGAATGCACTTGATGCATCGGGGATTTATACTTTAGTAGATAATCAATAAAAAGGACAATATCGCTATTTCTAGAGATGTTGTCCTTTTTATATATGTTGTGTTTAGATGTTTCTTTTTAGTTTGTTTAATTGATTTCATAATCGTTCGACCTTAATTCGTTTTTGAAGAAGGTTAATTTGATAAACACCCTGAACTTTATGGAAGATGTCCGAAGTGTCCAAAAGCATAAACACATCTTTTTCTAATTTTACTGCCATAGCGCTATTGAGTGCTTCTTCAGTTGAAATTAGATAAACAGTATCCAATTCATCAATTGAAAGAAGCGTTAAACAGTGCAAAGGCTGTTCATTTA
>DDWJ01000038.1 GCA_002345505.1 Caryophanales bacterium UBA2289 | reverse complement strand
TAAAAAAGAGGCTGTAAAGAAACAAAAAGTATAAACAGCCAATAAAAACTGAAAACCGGACCCAAGAGGGACCGGTTTTTTGGTATAATATAAGTATGGAAAATACAATAATATACCAAGAAGATTATACCACAAAACAATTGATATTGCCAATGGACATCGGGATAGTTTTACAAGAAGATTCAGAAGTCTATAGTTATCTGGAACTCATGAAAGGGATAAGGTTAGAAAAGTACTTTGATTTTAGTAATCAAGGGATAGGAAGAAACAGGAAAAATCGATTACAGATAATAAACGCAATATTGTTTGGGCAGATGGTGAATGTAAGAAGCACAAGACAAATAGCTAACGCATGTAGGAATGATATTAGATTCCTGTATTTAACAGGAGGGATGAATCCGCCATCGCATACATTGATCAATGAAGTGATTAACGAAATGAATTTAAGTTTGGAATCATTGATGGTGGAGATTAATCAAGAGATCATGAAGAGGGAAAAGATTGAGATAGAGAAACTCTATGTAGATGGGACAAAGATTGAAGCGGATGCGAACAAATACACATTTGTCTGGACGAAACAAGTAATCAAGGCTAGAGATAAATTGTATCACAAGATAAACAAGGCGGAACCAAAATGGAATGAGATATTCAAAGAGTACGGATATAAAGAAATCAAGGAGAAACCAACGTATAACTCAAGATATCTTGAGAAGACAAGAAACAGGATGATAGGGATAGTGGATAAACAAGGAGTATCTTTTGTTTATGGCAAAGGGAAACGAAAGATGGCTATTCAAAGAGTTTACGAACAGATAACAGAGTATCGCGATAAACTAGCGGATTATGAAGAAAAACTAAAGATAGCTGGAGACAGAAACTCATATTCAAAAACTGACCATGACGCAACTTTCATGCATATGAAAGAAGACCACATGAAGAACGCCCAATTAAAACCGGGATACAATGTACAAATCGGAGTCAGTAACGAATACATCATGATGGTGGATGCGTATCAAAACAGATCTGATCAAAAAACGTTTGAACCATTTTTGGAGAAATACAATCTAGCATATGATAGATATCCAATGTATCCAGTGGCGGATGCGGGATATGGGAGTTATGAAAATTATCGCTACTGTCAAAGCAAAGGGATGGCCTTATATCAGAAGTATAATAGTTGGGCCAAAGAAAAGGAAAAGAAATATAAAACCAATTCCTTTAGATTCGATAACTTCAAGATCAATAATGAAGGAACAAGAATTTGTCCTAATGGCAGAAAGTATCCTGAGGTAGGCAGATATATTAGTAACCATAGTAAATACAATAAAACCATGATTGTATATGAGTGTGAATCATGTGAAGGGTGTTCGCTCAAAAAACAGTGCACTAACGCTCAAGAAAACAGACAATCAAAGATAATAGAAGGATGGGATACTCTGCGCGAAGAAGTCAGAAATAATCTTGATTCTCCTTTAGGAATAGAACTGAGAATTCAAAGATCAATTCAGGTTGAAGGTGCCTTTGGAGTTATCAAAGAAGACATGAAGTTCAGAAGATTCACACGAACCGGATTGACAGGAATCAAGACCGAACTATATCTAATAGTTATTGGTTATAACCTTAAGAAATACCATAATAAGAAATATCGACTTATTTCTTGATCATATCACTCAATTTAGAAGCCACATTTCACTAGAAATGTATTTTCTTATACGATAAAAGGCGCATAATCGCGCCTTTTTGTTTGAAATATAATAAAAAGGACCTTAAGTCCTGAAAATCTTAATTGATTTTCATTTCTTTACAGGGCCTATTTTATTTGTTAATACTATTTCTTTTCGCGCTTGAAGCACATAAACCAATCTAAGCAATATGTGTCGTCATTCTTTGATTCCATTCTTTCTTTAGCTGTACCGCATGAACCTGCAGTCGGAACGATAACATCGTCTCCAGGTCTCCAGTCAGCTGGTGTAGCTACTCCGTCTTTATCTGCTTTTTGTAAAGCTAGAATAATACGTTTGATTTCATCAAAGTTTCTGCCCATTGATAGTGGATAATAAAGAATTGTTCTGATAACGCCTTTAGGGTCAATTACAAAAACAGCTCTTACTGCTTGAGTGTTGCTTTGGTTTGGTTGAATCATTCCAAATTTATTAGCGACATCCATTCTGATGTCTTCAATTAACGGAAACTTAACTTCGATGTTTTTCATGCCTTTCCATTCTAATTCTTGGATTTTTCTTAACCAAGCGATATGGGCATAAAGAGAATCTACTGATAAGCCAATCAATTGTGTGTTTAAAGCTTCGAAATCTTCAATCATGCTAGCAAATGTCATAAACTCAGTTGTACATACTGGAGTAAAATCTGCTGGATGGGAGAAAAGAATCACCCATTTCCCTTCGTAGTCTTCAGGGAAATTAATTGTGCCTTGTGTTGTTACTGCTGTAAAACTTGGGGCTTTGTCGCCGATTAACGGCATTGAATAAAATTCTTTTTTAACTTCTTCCATTAATATGTCCTCCTATATTTTTATTTTTTATTGATGACATTATAACATTTTAGATTGTTAATTTCTAATGAATTGCTTAGTGATTATGGTTATGGTGTTCTTCACAAATTACATTAGATGATTCTAATGTATTATTTAAATATTTCGTGATTATTTCCTCAGGATTGCCATCTACGCCTCTAATAGCTTCTATTCCTAGATTATTCAAATTATTAACTGCCATTTCGCCTAAATTACCTGTTATAACAACATTAATATTATTTTGGTATAAGAAATTTGGCAATGCACCTTTTTGATGTGGTGGGTTTTTAATTTGGTAATCATTTTTAATTTGATTGTTTTCTACTTCATAAACTTTAAAATAATCGCAATGTCCAAAATGTTGGGCAATCAAATTATCTTTTACTGCAATAGCAACTACTTTCATGTGATTCCTCCTACTGAAATCTATTTCTTCCTTGTCTTCTTCTTAGTCTTAAAGGCTCTAAGCATTTATCACAATCTTCATCACACATTGTGACTTCGCCGCCTTCAATAACAATAATTTTTCCATCTACTAGTGAAGCAGCTAATTTTTTTCTTGCGTCATTATAGATTCTTTGAACTGTAGTTCTTGCGACTTGCATCTGTTCAGCAGCTTCTTCTTGAGTGTAACCTAAATAATCTATTAATCTTACAGTTTCAAATTCATCGATTAACATATTCAATCGATCTTGACTGTTAGCACGTTTTCCTTTAGGTCCAAAGACCAGATGTTCCGGTTGATGACAAATGTATCTTGGTTTTTGTGGTCTTGACATCTTACTCGCCTCCTTTACATTTTATATTATATATTGACATATGTCAAGATTATACTATTATTTCAACTTCATCAGATTTCTTTAATTTTTCTCTGATTTCATTGACCATATTTTCATAGTACTCTTCGTTAATTATATATTTCTTATTGATTAGCCAGTATGATATAAAGATTAACAAAACAGGAAAAATTGTAATTGCTAGTCTTAATCCGAGCCTCATTGATGCGGTAGCTTTATCTTTAAAAGCTGAATTTGCGGCAGCATTTATAACCATCGCTTCTTTACCGTCGTCAGCTGGGTCAAATGTAACTAATTGTAGTGCATCATAGATTTGATCTTTTCTTTCCTGTTCAATATCCAAACCATCTAAAATAATTGTTCGATTGGCGATATTGTCTTTAAACTCAATTTGTTCCGAAATTGTCATATTGTCGAAGTAATTCTTCTGTGCTTCTAATTCGGAAACATTTTGACTTAAGATATAAATACCAAAGATAATTAATACCAATGTCATAATTCCTTGTTGCAAGGCACTAGCTAGTTTAACAACAAATGGTCTTAATGAGAAAAGAATCGCTTCATTTCTTTTCCCAGTTTTATATTCATTATATTCAATAGTATTTGTCATATTTATAATCAATGTCAAATAGATTATTGCTTGTCCGCCAAAGGCTAAAGCTCCAAAGAAACATACTGTTATGATATTAACTGGAATGAAAGGGATATAACCCATCAGTAAAAACATTAAATAACCTAATGTAATGATAATCATACCAAATTTGAATAGTTGTGAACGTTTAAACCTTTTCGCTAGTTGAGCATAGAAACTTTGGATTATAATAGTTACCGCTCCAAATGTAGCGATAAAGATTAAAACTAGATTTCCATCATACCCTAATTCAATATAAAAGAAGTTATATCCTAGTGCGACCAAAATCCCACTACCGATAGTATAGATTAACAGCGATAGAGTAACCCATAACAATTGATCGTTATTTTTAATCGCTAAAAACATTTGTTTTAATGATACTTTATCTTCTTCGTGAGGATTAATATTTCTTGGTTCTTTAACACCGATAAGCGTTAACGCTGTACAAATTAAAAAGAAGGCAACAAAAGTAATCGAGATTATTCTGTATCCTGCAACCGCATTACCTACGGTAAATAAAGTAACAATTGCATTGGCTGCAAAAGCACCTACAGCGGCGAAAACAACAACCATTGAAGCAATTTGATCACGCTTCTTTTTTGTTCTTGAGAGGTTTGGAAGCAATGACCAATAAGGAATATCATTAAGAGTCCAAGCTATCTCCCAAACAAAATAAATCACCGCAAAGAAAATAACGAAAGCAGTTCCTGAAGGCCTTAAGTTAAACATTAGCAAAACTGTAATACTCGTTAAAACAGCGCCTGCTAAAATCCACGGTTTGTATTTTCCATACTTTGTTTTGGTATTTTCAACAATACTACCCATTATCGGATCATTGATACCATCCCAGATTCTTCCTAAAATAAGAATAATTGAGATTGCTGAAAACTGGCCAGCAGTTAATCCAAGTCCAGAAAACTGAATGTAAATCATTAAAAAAGATGTAACTAAAGTATACATCATATCTCGACCTATACCACTTATGCTATAAGTCCATTTGTTTCTTTTATATATTCTCTCTTCTAGAATTTCTATCTCGCTCATTATACCCTCCTATAATTTCATAAATAAATTATACCAGTTTTTAATAATTTAAAAACACACTATTAGTATTTTTATTTAAATATAGTATAATATCTTTTTAGAGGTGTTATTATGGAAACTATTAAAAATTATGATGAATTTCTAAATATAATTCAATCTGAGATTGTCGTAGTGATAGCTAAAACAAAAACATGTGTTGTTTGTAAACCATTATCGGAAAAACTGAGAATTTTCATGGAAGATTATCCTACGATTCCTTCATATCAAGTTTATCTTGAAGATGTTGAGATGTTTCAAGGACAGCAGTTAGTATTTACTGTACCTACAATTTTAGTTTTTAGTCAAAGTAAAGAAATTTTAAGAGAATCTCGATTCATTGATTTTGAGAAAATTAGAAGGTTATTTGATTTGTATTTAAATTAAAATTAAGAAGGTATATGCATGTTACTTAGTTTAGGTTTGATAATTTTATTGGGTTTATCGTTGAATGTTATAATGAATAAATTAAAGGTACCTAGTTTAATTGGTTATATGATAACCGGTGTTATTTTAGGTCCTTTTGTTTTAGATTTAATTGATCCCACAATCTTAGCAATATCAGCGGATTTAAGAAAAATCGCTCTGATTGTTATTTTACTTAGAGCAGGATTAACTCTTGATATTAAAGATCTCAAAATTGTTGGTCGAGGTGCTATATTGTTAAGTTTCTTACCCGCAACATTTGAGATTATCGCAATTGCTTTTCTTTCTCAATGGATATTTTCAATAACTTTAATTGAAGGGTTCATTCTTGGTAGTGTTGTAGCGGCTGTATCACCGGCTGTTGTGGTTCCAAGGATGATTGATTTAATTAATAAGAGATTAGGTACAAAAAAGAGTATTCCGCAAATGGTTTTAGCAGGTAGTTCGATCGATGATATTTACGCTGTTGTTTTGTTTACTTTGTTTGTTCAGATTCAACAAACCAATATCATTGATTTTAAAAGCATAATCTTTTTTCCGTTATCAATTATTTTAGGTGTAGTGGCCGGAATTATCGTTGGATTTGTTTTAGTAAAAATCTTTAAGAAGTTTCATATGCGTGATACGATTAAAGTTTTAATTATCTTTGGAGTAGCTTTTCTATTTGATTTTTTAGAAACTATCCTTAAAGAGATTGTTCCATTTTCATCACTTATTGCAGTAATTGTCTTAGGCTTAACGACTCTAAAACTCTATCCGGTTCTAGCTGATAGATTAACTTCAAAATTCTCAAAAATATGGGTTTTTTCAGAAATGATATTGTTTGTCCTAATCGGTTCATTGGTTGATATTAATGTGATTAAAGATGTTGGATTAAACTTCGTATTACTATTAGTTTTGGCCATCTTTATTAGATTTGTTGCAGTGATGATTTCTACTGCAAAAATCAATCTTAATACGAAAGAAAAAGTTTTTGTATTCTTTTCATATTTACCAAAAGCAACAGTTCAAGCAGCTATCGGCGCTATTCCTTTTTCATTAGGAATGCCCGCTGGAGAGATTATTTTAGGAGTTTCCGTACTAGCAATATTCTTGACTGCACCTATTGGTGCTATCCTAATAGATCAAACACAAAATCTGCTTCTAGAAAAAGAAATAAGCGACTGATTATTCAGCCGCTTCTTTTTTTGGATTTAATCCATAAAATTGATAATATACAGTCTCGATTCTACCGTTGTAAAGCTTTCGTCTTCTATCTGCTTGCTTCCCAAATGTTTTTTCAAAATCCTTATCGGATGTAATTATATATGAAGACCAGGTTTTAAGTTTCCCGATTTTTTCCCCAATTAGTTTATATAGTTTATCGACTTCTTCTTTTTCAGATAGTCTTTCACCATATGGTGGATTAGTTATCATAATTGAATAATCATCTTTTAATGACAAATCTTTAAAATCTTTTTGTTCAAATGTTATACAATCTGAAACTCCAGCTTCATCGGCGTTTTCAATGGCAGCAGTAACATTTTCTTCTAAAATATCATAACCATAAAGTTTAATTTCACTATCATGATCAATAGCTTCATAGGCTTCACGGGTGGCGTCTCTAAAATCTTCTTCAGAAACTATCGGCCATTGTTTAAAAGCAAACTCTCTTGCTAGGCCTGGCGCTATATTCCTTCCAATCATAGCCGCTTCTATCAGGATTGTTCCTGAGCCGCAGAATGGATCAATTAAAACTCTATCTTTGTTCCAAAAACTTAATAGTACTAAAGCTGAAGCTAAAGTTTCTTTTAAAGGAGCCGTTACTGCAGACTGTCTATAGCCTCTTTTATGTAAGGCTACTCCTGATGTGTCGATTGTCAGTGTTGCGATATCTTTGAGAATTGATACTTTAACATTATATAGACCTTCGTTTTCTGGAAACCAGCTTATTTTATACTTTGACTTTAGATTTTCCACTATCGCCTTCTTAACAATTGCTTGAGAATCCGATATTGAAAATAGTGTTGATTTTACTGATTGACCATCAACTGGAAACCTTCCGTTTTTGGGGATAAATTCACTCCAATCAATTGCCTTTGTTTTGTCAAACAACTCATCAAAAGTAACCGCTTTAAACTCACTTACCTTTAACAGTACTCTATCGGCACATCTTAACCAAATGTTCGCTCTTACAATGTCTTTTCCGTCACCTAAAAAAGTAACTTTACCATTTTCAGTAGCAGTTACTTCTAAACCAAGGTTCAAAATCTCTCTTTTTACAATTGCTTCTAGTCCAAATGTAGTAGTGGCAATTAACTCATATTTCTTCATATCTTCCAACTCTTTTCTCTTTAGCTATTATATCAAATAAAGCTTTTTATAACAACAAATCTATTAAACTAGAAAAAACCCTTTATCAATTGATAAAAGGTTTATTTTCTATTCAAATTCAACAATTAAATTAACTTTAGCTGATCTAGCAACTAGTTCATGAATTGAACAATACTTGGTTCCTAATTCTGCGGCTTTTTCAAGTTTTTCCTTATCATTTGGATTTTTTATTGTTAGTTTCATATCAACTACTTCAATGATTTTTGAATCCGGATTATTTTTAGAACCAGTAACTTCAATCTTTGCACTTTCAAATTCTAAACGCATTTTTAATGCGATTGATAAGAAAGTTGCATAGAAACAAGAACCGATAGCTCCAAAAAATAAATGGTAAGGATAAAGTCCATCATCTTGATCACCAAGCTTAGCTACACCAGTCGGAGAGAATAATTCTCCTTTGAAATCCATATCCCATTTTAATACTACTCTATCATACGCCATTTTATTCACCTCATTATAGATTATACTATAATTGGTAAATAATTACTATTATTTAATCTGATTTTGTAGCTAGTAAATTTTCGACATTTGGGTGTTTATTTGTAAGCGCTTTAGTGTTATAATTTATATAGGTATTTTTTTTTGTAAAAATTATGATTTTATAAATTTTTGAGGAGGTTTTTTTATTGTGAGACAAAATTTTTACGGCCGTAGTTTATTAACTTTATTGGATTTTACTAAAGAAGAAATTCAAGAGTTATTAAGTTTAGCAGCCAAACTTAAAGCAAAGAAAAGAGCGGGACTAGAATGCTTACCTTTGAAAGGCAAGAATGTTGTATTGTTATTTGAAAAAGATTCAACAAGAACAAGATGCGCTTTTCAAGTTGGAGCAAACGATTTAGGAATGAATGTTACTTATTTAGGACCTACAGGTTCACAAATGGGTAAAAAAGAAAGTATTAAAGATACCGCTAGAGTATTGGGTAGAATGTATGATGGCATTGAATATCGTGGATTCAAACAAGAAACAGTAGAGATTTTAGCAGAGTACTCTGGAGTTCCTGTTTGGAATGGTTTGACAGACAAATATCATCCAACTCAAATTTTAGCGGACTTTTTAACAATAATAGAAAAGTTTGGTCATTTAGAGGGAATCAACTTTACTTATTATGGTGACGCTAGAAATAATATGGGTAATTCTTTAATGATTGGTGCAGCTATTATGGGCATGAACTTTACTGCTTGTGCACCAAGTGATTTATGGCCTAATCCAGAATTGATTGAAAAATGTTATGAATTAGCTCAAAAATCGGGAGCTAAATTGAATTTCACTGAAGATGTAACTGAAGGTGCAAAAAACGCTGACGTTATTTATACGGATGTTTGGGTATCAATGGGAGAACCAGATTCAGTATGGAAAGAAAGAATTGAAAAATTATCACCTTATCAAGTTAATAAAGAAGTTATGAAACAAGCAAATGAAACTGCAATTTTTATGCACTGCTTACCGGCGTTCCATAACCGTGAAACTATAGTTGGTGAAGATATTTTCCAAAAGTTTGGAATGGATGCATTAGAAGTTACTGAAGATGTTTTTGAATCGCCACAATCAGTAGTATTTGATGAAGCTGAGAATAGATTACATACAATAAAAGCTGTAATGTATGCTTCTCTTAAGGAGGAAAAATGAGAAAGATAGTTGTTGCATTAGGTGGAAATGCTTTAGGACATACTCCAGCTGATCAAATTGAACAAGTTAAACATGCGGTTAAACCGATTGTAGAACTTGTGGAACAAGGAAATGAAGTTATATTAGCTCATGGAAATGGACCGCAAGTTGGAATGATAAATCTTTCTTTTGAAACAAGCAATAATGTTTCTGATAAAAATCCTGATATGCCTTTTCCTGAGTGTGGGGCAATGTCACAAGGTTATATTGGCTATCATTTACAAAACGCTTTACTAACTGAACTAAAGAACAAAGGGCTAAAACAACAAGTAGCAACGGTAGTTACTCAAGTTGAAGTTGATGAAAATGATAAAGCTTTTGAACATCCAACTAAACCAATTGGAAAGTTTTATGATTTAGAAACTGCAGAAAAGTTTACTAAAGAAAAAGGTTATATTATGGTTGAAGACGCTTCTAGAGGATATCGAAGAGTAGTAGCTAGTCCAAAGCCAGTTAATATCGTTGAGCTTGATATTATTAAGACTTTAATAAAGGCTGGTCACTTAGTTATAACTGTTGGCGGCGGTGGAATACCTGTAATAAAAAAAGGTAATGAGTTTGTTGGTGTAGCAGCTGTTATCGATAAAGATTTCGCTAGTGCAAAATTAGCAGACTTATTAGATGTTGATATGTTAGTTATTTTAACTGCCGTAAACAAAGTTAAAATTAATTTCAATACACCGGAAGAAAAAGATTTAGATCACATTACTATAGCAGAAATGGATGAACTTATTGCTGCAGGACATTTCTTAAAAGGATCAATGTTACCAAAAATTGAAGCTGCTAAAGCTTTTGTCAGTGGCAAAAAACACCGTACTGCTATTATTGCTTCCTTAGAAGAAGCTAAAGAAGCTTTATTAGGTCACACAGGAACAAGGATTACAAACTAATGGAAAGAGATAAAGTCAAAGTAGTCATTTGGGGATTTGGAGCTATGGGCTCTGGAATGGCTAAAATGATATTGAATAAAAAAGGTTTTGATATTGTTGGTGTGTGTGATTTATATGACAAAATTGTCGGAAAAAGCATCTTCGCGCATTTAAATGTTGAAAACCCTTATAATCATGATGTTATTATAAGCAATGATATTGATTCTATTTTGAAAAATAATCAAGTTGATATCGTTCTTTTAGCTACTGATTCTTATACAGCAGCCGCTTTTCCTAAATTAAAAAAGATTATTGAACATGGTGTTAATGTTATATCTACAGCGGAAGAGATGTCTTATCCTAAAGCTAATCAACCAAAGCTATCTGAAGAGTTGGACAATCTCGCTAAACAACATGGTGTTACTGTTTTAGGTACCGGCGTTAATCCTGGAATGATGATGGATTTACTTGCGATTTGTATTGGTGGAGTTGTTGAAGATATCAAGGAATTTGAGATATCAAGAATCAATTCCCTTTCGCCATTTGGTAAAACCGTTATGGAAGAGCAGGGCGTTGGTCTATCTTTAAAAGAATTTACCGAAAGACAAGCAAAAAATGAAATTGCTGGTCATGTTGGCTTCAAAGAATCGGCTTATATGATTGCTGAAGCTCTAGGATTAGAAGTTGTTGAGTTTAAACAAGACATGAAACCAATCGTAACTGATTTTGACCGTAAAAGTCCGCATGGATTTGCTAAAGCAGGAGACGTTTGTGGAGTTGAAATGAGTGCTTATGCCATTTTAGACAATGGGATAAAAATCAAGCTATACCACCCACAACAAATCGAACCAGAAATGGCTGGAGTTAGCACTGGAGATTACATAAAAATTTTGGGAAAACCAGAAATTAACTTGAGCAATTCTCCGGAAGTTGAAGGTGGAATAGGTACTATTGCAATTTGTGTCAATATGATTCCTCATGTTATAAATGCAAAACCTGGTTTGGTGACGATGATTGACCTTCCAGTGCCTCGAAGTATTATGGGAGATGTAAGAAACTTGATTAGAAAGGACTGATTTACTTGATAAAAAAAGGTAGTTGGGTACAAATCAAGAAAATTATCCTTAATCCCGAACAAAGGGCTAATAATTTGCCAGAAGCGACCAAAAAGGTTCCGCTTCTTCTTTGGGTTAAGGGAACTTTATCAACTGATAGTGAAATTGGCGATGTGGTTGAGATCAAAACTGTTACTGGAAGAGTCGAAACTGGTGAGTTAATTGAAGTCAATCCGAGTTATTTACATAACTACGGAAAATACATGCCTGAGATTCAAGAGATTGATAGAATAGTTAAATCAACTCTTTTTGGAGATGATTACTATGAATAACTCTTATGAAAGTGTAATGGCACGCAAGAATGAAATCATGCGTAGATCCGTTGGTATTGATTTTAATACTTATGAAAAAGATTATTTAAGTTTTGATTATGAAGGTCTTTTAAGCGAAGGTGGGTTTACCTTAGAAACAATAAAAGCCATCCAAAAAGATAATGGAGTTGGAAATACTCCTTTAAAAGAATGTAAAAATATTACTAATTTAGTTAGAAAAGTTGCTAAACCGGGATTTGGTGCGAGAATCTTTATTAAAGATGAAGCGTTAAATGACTCTGGTAGCTTTAAAGCAAGAAGAGCTAGTATTTCTTGCTACCAAGCAAAAAAGATGGGCTTTAAAGGCGTTATCGCAGCTACAAGCGGTAATTATGGTGCAGCAGTAGCTTCCCAAGCAGCTAAATACGGATTAAAATGTATCATTGTTCAAGAGTGTTATGATTCTAATGGAGTAGGACAACCAGAAATTATTGAAAAGGCTAGAGCTTGTGAAGCTTATGGAGCTGAGGTTGTTCAATTAAGTGTTGGTCCTGAATTGTTTTATAAGTTTTTACTATTACTAGAAGAAACGGGTTATTTCAATGCTTCATTATATACGCCTTATGGAATTATGGGGATTGAATCATTAGGACAAGAATTGATTGAAGACTGCTTAAAATTGACTGGTAAGAATCCCGATGTTGTTGTGTGTACAAATGCAGGTGGCGGAAACTTAACTGGGACAGCTAGAGGAATAAAAAAGACAACTGAAGCAAAAGTTGAAATAGTGGGAGCCAGTGTTAATCTATATGGTTTGCATATGGCTGATGATAATGACTTTAACAAAAAGTCTTTTACGACTGGTCATACGGGCTTTGGTCTGCCATTCATTATGAATCCTGATCGAAGCGATGTTCCGCGTTCGGCTGCTAGACCTTTAAGATATATTGATCGATATGTGACAGTCACTCAAGGTGAAGTTTTCTTTATGACTGAAGCTTTATCTGTATTGGAAGGAATTGAAAGAGGTCCAGCTGGGAACACTTCTTTAGCAGCTGCCTTTTCTATCGCAAAAGATATGAAAGAAGACCAAATAATTATCGTTCAAGAGACAGAATACACATCGGCTGGAAAACATCATCAAGCACAATTGGCTTTCGCTAGAGATAACGGCATATGTATTTATTTTGGCGATCCAAAGGATGAGATACCTGGTAAGTCAATTGTTCTTCCTAAATCGGTTGATTTGATAAAAGCCGTCGATCTTGACTTAGATATGATAAGAAGGAAATTCTTGCAAAGTCAGTTTTATAAATCTAAAAAACTTTCAAAATATGACATTGAATTTTTAAGTTTGGAAACCAATACTTCAATTGATTATGTCATTAATGAAAGTAAAAAATACAATATTGAAGTGGAGGATTAAGCATGAATACAAAAAAGGTTCGTGAAGACGATTACTTAAAAAGAAGAGAACATTTAAAAAATTTAACTGATCAAGAACTGAAGGAACGCTTTTGGCAACTAGCTGATGAGGCGGTAAAACCTTTGGTTGATTTAGCATATAAAAACACTTCTCCTGCTATTGAAAGAAGTGTTTTGCTTAGAATGGGATTTTCTAGTATAGAAGCAAAAGATTTAGTTGAGAAAGTAATTAATCATGGTTTGATTTCTAAAGGTGCCGGTCATGTTGTTTATCGCTTATCACAACTTGAAAATTTAACTATTAGAGAAGCCGGATTGATGCTTTTAAATGATAAAGGCTTTGAAAAAGTTAAGAAGAGTTTTGAGGTGACTAAGCATGAATAAAAATCAAAAATTAGATGTCTTAGAAATCCTAAAAGATTTAGATAAATATGAACCAAGACGTAGAGGATGGACATGGAGAGAACCAGTAAATGATTTAGAAATGGCTGGTAATTTCTATAAAGACGCATCAAAACCTTTAAAGAACTCTACTCCACTTCCGGCAGCTAAGTATTTTGGCAACATTGATCCGCAACCGATTCAAGTGATTACTTCCGAAATTGCTAGCGGTAGATTTGAAGACGATATTAGAAGAATGAGAATGGCAGCTTGGCATGGTGCTGACCATTTGATGGTTATTAGAACCGCTGGTCAATCGCATTTTGATGGACTGATTGAAGGAACGCCACAAGGTGTTGGTGGGGTACCAATTACAAGAAAACAAGTAAGAGCACAAAGAAAAGCCTTAGATATAATTGAAGATGAAGTTGGTAGACCAATTAACTACCATTCATATGTCAGTGGTGTAGCTGGACCTGACATTGCTGTTATGTTTGCTGAAGAGGGTGTTAATGGCGCCCATCAAGATCCTCAATACAATATTCTATATCGAAATATTAATATGGTTAGATCTTTTGTCGATGCTGCCGAAAGTAAGAAAATTATGGCTTGGGCTGATATTTTACAAATCGATGGTGCGCATAATGCTAATGCAACCGCAATGGTTGCTTGGAAAGTAATGCCAGAGCTTATGGTTCAACATGCAATTAATAGTTTATTTTCGGAAAAGGTAGGAATCAAGAAGGATAACATCGCATTATCAACGGTTCCACCTACTGCCGCTCCTGCTCCTGACTTAAAAATCAACTTGCCTTATGCTAAAGCGTTAAGAGATTTCTTTAGCGATTATAAGATGAGAGCGCAAATGAATACTAAATATATGGAATCATCAACTCGAGAAGCTACAGTAACTCATGTTTTAAATATGATGATTTCAAAATTAACTTCTGCAGATATTCAATCTACAATTACTCCTGACGAGGGAAGAAACGTGCCATGGCATATGTATAATGTTGAAGCTTGCGACACTGCAAAACAAGCTCTTATAGGTATGGATGGATTACTTGAGATGGTTGAACTAAAAGAAGCTGGATACTTACCAGAAAAGGTTAGAGAACTTAAAGAAAGAGCGATTCTTTTCTTTGAAGAATTATTAGCTTCAGGCGGTTATTTCCAAGCAGTTGAAGATGGATTCTTTATCGATTCAGGAATTTATCCGGAAAGAAATTATGATGGTATTTCAAGAAAAATAAATGGTGGTATCGGTGCTAATACAGTTTATGAAAGAGATGAAGATTATTTTGCTCCCGTTACTGCTCACTTTGGTTATAACAATATTAAGCAATATGGTTTAAACGAAAATGAATCTCCATCTAAATTAATCAATGGATCAACCTTTGAAGATCGTTCAAAAATCCAATATATTGATGAGTTAGATGAAGAAGATAATGTAAATGTTAGATTAGAAGGAACAAAGAAATACTTAAGCTCCAATATAATCAAACCTGAAGTTGAATGGGCTGGTGATGGAGTATTAGTAATTGATGTTACACTTCCTACTTCTATAAGATATGCAGAAGCTGCAGCATTAGAAATCGCTAAGCATATGAACCTTTTAGATGCTGAAGTAATTCATAGAGAAGTTCTTCAAGATGCCGAGGCAACAAGAATTCAAGTAAAAGGCAGATTGGATATTGAAATTGATTTAACTAAGTTAACTTTACCAAAAGAACCTGATTTACTAAGCGATACAGAAATTCGTGAATTCATAGCCGAAAATCCGATGACGATTATTGCTGGTACTGTTGGTGAAGATGAACATTCCGTTGGTTTAAGAGAAATCATCGACATCAAACATGGCGGTATCGAAAAGTATGGCATCAACTGTATCTATTTAGGAACTTCAGTTCCAATTACAAAATTAGTTGATGCTGCTATTGAAGCAAATGCAGATGCAATTTTAATGTCAACAATCATTTCTCATGACGATGTTCATTACAAAAATATGAAAAAGACTCATGAATACGCTGTAGAAAAAGGCGTAAGAGATAAACTAATCATTATCGCTGGTGGTACGCAAGTAACTCCAGAAATAGCTGAGAAAAATGGTGTAGATGGCGGATTTGGTCGTGGAACCAAAGGTCATCACGTCGCTTCATTCTTGGTAAAGAAAAGGATAGAAATGAATGATAATTGATGCATTGGTCGCTGAGATTGGTTCAACAACCACAATTGTAAATGCTTTTGATAAGCTAGATTCTGATAATCCAGTTTTTTTGGGTAGTGGATTCGCACCAACATCAATTGATAAAGGTGATGTTACAATTGGGTTTAACCAAGCCAAAGCAAATTTAATGCAAAATTTACATGTCAGTGAACTACTCGCAAAGGAAACCTTTGCGAGTTCTAGTGCTGCCGGCGGATTAAAGATGAGTGTTCACGGTTTAGTTTACGACATGACAGTTAAAGCCGCTAAAGAAGCCGCTCTTGGAGCTGGCGCTAATCTAAAGATTATTACTTCTGGAGTCTTAGACGAATTTCAACTTGAAGAACTAAAATTTTCTAATTTAAACATAATAATGGTTTCTGGCGGTGTTGATTATGGCGAAAGAAAAACCGCTTTGGAGAATGCAAAAAAAATTGCTGAGTTGAAACTAAATATTCCAGTTATTTATGCAGGGAATATTCAAAATCAGAATATGGTTAAGAGATTCTTTGAAGAAAACAACCAAGAACAATATTTATACATCAGTAACAATGTGTATCCAAAGATTGATGTTCTCGAGGTCGAAAACACAAGGAAAATCATCCAAGATGTTTTTGAAAAGCATATAATTCAAGCACCGGGGATGGAGCATATCAAAGAGATAATCAATGAAGCGATAATACCAACACCAGGTGCGGTAATGGAAGCTTCCAAATTACTTCAAGCAGCCATCGGTGATTTAATTACAGTCGATGTTGGTGGCGCTACTACTGATATTCATTCTGTGACTGAAGGTAAAGAGGAAGTCAATAAAATTTTAATCGCTCCAGAGCCTTTTGCAAAAAGAACTGTCGAAGGTGATTTAGGGGTGTTTGTCAATAAGGATAATGTTGTTTCAATAATCGGGATTGAAAATCTTCAAAGAGATCTTAAACTTTCGGAAGTTGAATTAAAGCAATTATTAGAAAACTATCAACCTATACCTAATTCTAATCAAGTACCTTTAACAGAAAAATTAACTGAGGTTGCGTTTGACTTAGCACTCAAGAGACATGCAGGAAAACTTATCTATATGTTCAACAGTTCTGGTAAAGTTGCTTACGCCGAGGGAAAAGACTTAAGCAATGTGTTATATATCATAGCTACCGGCGGAGCTTTAACGAGATTAGGTAACCGAATTGAGATCATCAAAAATGTCTTAAGCAAACAAACTGATTTAACACTTGCTCCTTCAAAGAAGACAAAGATTATTATCGACAATGATTACATCATGGCATCACTAGGTGTATTATCAAAAAAACATCCTGAAGCTGCCTTAAAATTGTTGATGAAGAGTTTGGGGATTGAGTAATATGTATCCAAGAGTAAAAATTGATTTAAATAAGTTAAGAGAAAATTGTCTAAGAATGATAGAATACTCCAAACAAAACGGCATTGATATATTAATGCCGGTAGTTAAAGTTGTAGCTGGAGATAAATTGGTTGCTAATGTGTTTAAAGAATGCGGTTTTCAATATATTGGCGATTCAAGATTAAAAAATTTAAAAAATTACCAAGATTTACCATTAAAAAAGCTTCTTGTTCGGATTCCTAGCCTATCAGAAGTGTCTGAAGTAGTAAGGTACTCCGACATCGCTTTAAACAGTGAATTAGAAACTGTAATAGCTCTAGATTTAGAGGCTAAAAGCCAAAATAAAAAATACGAAATAATTTTTATGTTTGACCTTGGTGACCTGAGAGAGGGAGTTTTTTACAAAGATGATTACTTAAAAGATATCGAAAAGATTCTTTCTTTAAAAAATATCGTTTTAAAAGGCATCGGGACCAATTTAACTTGTTATGGAGGACTCGTTCCAAGTAGCATTATTCTTAATCGCTTAGTAGAAATTAAATCTAAAATCGAAAAAACATTTAAAATTAACCTAGAAATTATTTCTGGAGGTAATTCTTCTTCAGTATATCTATTTGATAAGCAAGAAATTCCTCTTGAAGTTAATTCTTTAAGAATTGGTGAAGCAATCTTTTTTGGAAAAGAAACTTCGTACTCAACTGATATCGAGGGATTCAATCATGATATCTTTACCTTGGAAGCCGAAATTATAGAATGCAAATTAAAACCTTCATATCCTGATGGAGAGATGTCAATCAATTCATTTGGAGAAAAAGTCGTTATTGAAGATAAAGGCATTATGAAACGAGCAATTTTAGCAATTGGCAAACAAGATATTATTCTAGATAACATAAAACCAATTGACAAAAAAATTTCTGTAATTGGTGGAAGTAGCGATCATTTAATAATGGATATCACAAATACCGACTATAAACTAGGTGATATAATTGAATTTAATGTTAATTATCCAGGTCTTCTTCATTTGATGAACTCACCCTATGTAGAAAGAGTTTATAAATAAAAAAAAGCCGTTAGGCTTTAAATTATTTTTTGTTTCTTATATAGCTTACAGTAGTTTCTTTCTTAACTTCAAATTCTTTCATCTTTTCAAAGAACTGAAGGGTTCTTGTATTGTCTCCGTAGTTACGCGGATGGAAGCCTGGGAATTTCTTTTGTAAGAGTTGAGCGATAAGGCTCCAATAAGCCCAACCGTCATCTTCTAGGTTAGCATTGATTATATTGGTAAGTTCTTGTTTAATTCTTCTTAATGGAGTAATTGAACTTACAGGTTTGGTTTTTGTTTTAGCGGTTGGAGTTTTTTGATCCTTAGTATCAACTTCTACAACTTCTTCTTTAGGAGCTTCCTTAAGCATTTTATCTAGATATGCAAAAGTCTCGCATGAGTTAACTAAAGAAATTGGCGTTTTGGATTCACCCATACCAAAGACAAACATGTTATCTTCTCTTAGTCTAGTCACTAACTTAGTAAAGTCACTGTCGCTTGAAACGATACAAAAAGAATTCACTTTTTCAGAATATAAAATATCCATAGCATCAATAATAAGCGTAAAGTCAGAAGAGTTTTTTCCAACCGTATATGCATATTGTTGGACAGGAGTTAAACCAAACTCACTAATTTTCGTTTTCCAAGGGTTTAACTGTGGTGTGGTCCAATCTCCATAAACCCTTCGATAATTGATAGTACCGTATTTATTTGCTTCATCAATAATGATTTCTATATAATTTGAACTGATATTTTCTGCGTCAATAAGTAACGCAATACTTTTATTTTTTATTTCCATATGAACACCTCTATAAATAATTATAACAAATATTTGTCAAATAAGACAATTAATAAATAAAATCGTAAAAAAAGGAGAGTAAAATGACTAAAAACAATGTACTAAATGCTTGGCTTGAGGAATTGAATAATCATCTAGAACCAGAAAAGATTGTTTTTTGGACAGGTGAACAAAAGCAATATGACGATTTAGCTGAAGAAATGGTTCAAAGCGGTAAAGCTATCCGTCTTAATCCAACCAAGCGTTCAAGATCTTTGCTTTTCAGATCAGATCCATCAGATGTTGCTAGAGTAGAAAAAAGAACTTTTATTTCAACTTCTGACCAAGCAACAGCCGGACCTACTAATAACTGGATTAGTAAAGATGAATTAATGCCTTTGATGTGGGACCTTTATAAAGGCTCTATGAAAGGTAGAATCATGTATGTAATACCTTTTTCAATGGGACCTATTGGTTTAGATATGTCTAGACTGGGAGTTGAAGTTACTGACAGTCCTTATGTAGCTTTAAATATGCATATTATGACAAGAACTGGCAACAAAGTGTTGGCAATGATTGAAAAAGGTAAAGAATTCGTCAAATGTCTACATTCAGTCGGCTATCCATTAAACCCTGGTGAAGAAGACCTTGAATGGCCATGTGCGCCAATAGAGAAAAAATATATTACCCAATTTCCAGAAGAAAGAATGATTTGGTCTTACGGTTCTGGATATGGTGGAAATGCTTTATTAGGTAAAAAGTGCTTTGCTTTAAGAATCGCTTCTGCTATCGCTAAAGATGAAGGTTGGTTAGCGGAACACATGTTAATTTTAAAGTTAACAAGTCCTGAAAATAAAGTTAAGTATATCACTGGTGCTTTTCCTAGCGCTTGTGGTAAAACAAATCTAGCGATGATTAATCCAACTTTAAAAAATTGGAAAGCCGAAACTTTAGGTGATGATATTGCCTGGTTAAAGATTCACGATGACGGATATATGTATGCAATCAATCCTGAAGCCGGATTCTTTGGCGTTACATCAGGTACATCCTATAAAACTAATCCAACCGCTATGGAATCAATTAAAAGCGATACTATATTTACTAATGTTGCTTTAACTGATGATGGCGATGTTTGGTGGGAAGGGTTATCCGAAGCTCCTAACCATTTAATCGATTGGCATGGTAACGACTGGTATAAGGGTTCTGAAACTAGACCTGATCATCCTAATGCTCGTTTTACAGCCCCTTTAACAAATTGTCCTTCATTAGCAGAAGAGTATGAAACACCAGTTCCAATTAGCGCAATTCTTTTTGGTGGCAGACGACCATCAACAATTCCTTTAATACATCAAAGTTATAGTTTTAATCATGGCATCTTTATCGGATCAATAATGGGCTCTGAAATAACTGCCGCAGCAATTGACGAAAATATCGGAAAAGTAAGAAGAGATCCATTTGCAATGTTACCTTTCATTGGTTACAATGTCTCAGACTATATTAATCATTGGAAAGAAATAGCGCTCCAAAGCACTGAAGATAAACTGCCAAAAATCTTTTTTGTTAACTGGTTTAGAAAAGATAACGGGAAATATTTGTGGCCAGGTTTTGGCGAAAACAGCAGGGTTTTAAAGTGGATTTGCGAACGATGTGATAATGTAGAGAATTATCTATCTACACCAATTGGTTTATTACCAGACATTGAAAAGCTAGATCTTGCAAACTTAGAAATCAAACAAGAAAACTTGTATAAAGCTTTTGAGGTTAACAAGCAAGAATGGCTTGAGGAAATAGAATCGATTAGAAGATATTACTATGAGATTTATTCTGATAATGTCCCTACTGTACTTAAAGAACAATTGTCATTATTAATTCAAAGATTTTCGTAAATCAAATTACAGGCAACTTTGGTTGCCTTTTTTTATTCAAATCGTTTTAAAAACATCTTGATTTAGTATATAATATATACGTTCATTAGAAAGAGGATTAACTGCATGAAAAGAGCCTTTATAAGTATAATAATCTTATATTTTATCCAAGGGATAATTCATAACATCGGTCATCCGGTAACTCCCGCCTTTGTTAGAAGTTTAGAAATTCCAGATCGTATGTTTGGATTTTTTTATGCGACCATGAGTTTTGGTCTTATGGTTGGGGCACCGATTTGGGGAATAATCGCAGATAAAGGTAAAAAAGGATTAATTATGGCAATTGGCCTATTAATCTACAGTATCGGTCAATTTGGATTTGGTTACAGTGGAAATATGTACTGGATGGTTTTCTTTAGATTCTTAAGCGGCTTTGGCGTAGCTGCCAGCATGACACTATTTGTTTCTCACATGATTGAGGTTTCCAAACCTGAAAATCGAGCTAAAAGACTTGCTTGGTTAGCTGCTGGATTAGCATTAGGAGCGAGTTTAGGTTACGGTTTAGGCGGTTTTATCAGTACAAATGTAACATTGATATCTTTTCTTGGAACCAGCGATTTAAGAGTTGTGTTTTTAATTCAAGGACTGTTAAACATAGTTCACGCAATTGCGGTGTTTATCTTTATTCGTGAAAGTGATATTTTAAATAAACAGACTAAAAAACCAACAATTATTGATAGCTTTAAAAATATCAAAAAGATTAACACCAACTTACTGATTTTCTTGATTTCACTTACTTTCATTAGTATTGCCCTAACAAATCTTTCAAAATATCTTGATGTGTACTTTGATGATTTAGGATATAGTTCAGGTGATATTGGCAACTTTGTATTGATCACTGGATTAGTTTCACTTGTTACAAGCGTGTTTATCGTTCCGATTATAGCGAGAATTCATAAGAACTTGATTATTATGATCATAACTCAAATTATTAGTATTGCCGTTGTTTTGTACGTTTTTAGAGCTAATGATTTTATTAGAGCTGTTTATACAGTTTATATGATATACGTTGTAGGAAAAGCAATTTATCAGCCTTTAGAACAGAATTTTATCGCTGATAATGCCAATGAAGGTTTTTACAGTTCCATTATGGGTGTTAGACAATCCTTCTTCTCTATTGGGATGATTGTCGGACCGTTAATCGGTGGTTATTTATACGAAATTGAAGCTATTCAAGTCTTTAATTTTTCCGCACTAATGATATTCATTGGTTTGGTTTTAATGATTATAGTTTACTTTAGAATTAGAAAAAATCGTGATTTGCAGAATTCATAGCAAATCACTTTTTTATTTGTGCACAAAGTGATAGAATATAGGTAAAGAAAGAGGTGACAACATGTCAGTATATGATTATTCAATTAAGAACATCGAAAGAGAAGAAATAAAGTTAGATAAATTTAAAGGTAAAGTGCTGCTAATTTTTAATTCAGCTACTAAATGTGGTTACACACCACAATATAAAGGAATTCAAGAATTATATGAACAATATAAGGAAAAAGGCTTAGAAATAATTGATTTACCTTGTAATCAGTTTTTAGGTCAAGCTCCTGGTAGTGACGAAGAGTTAGCTGGTTTCTGCCAAGCAAACTATCACACAACTTTTGAGACTTTCGCAAAAATTGAAGTTAATGGCGATAACGCAATCGACCTTTACAAATATTTAAAAGACGTTAAACCAAATGATGAAGAACCTGGAAAAGAAAATCATAAGCCAACTCTAATTGATAAACTAACAAGTTCTAAGATTAAATGGAACTTTACAAAGTTTATCATCGATAGAGAAGGAAATGTTTATGGACGCTATGGTTCAAAAGTTAAACCTGAAGAATTAGCTCCAGTAATCGAAAAATTGTTATAAAAAAACAAAGAGGCAAAATAATTTGCCTCTTTAAATTTATTATAGTAAATATTTAGGTTTCTTACCGCTAAGATAAGCTTCAAGATTCTCAACCGTCATTTGATATAGACGATTTTTCATATAAGGACTACTTGAAGCGTTGTGAGGGGTTATAAAGACATTGTCTAAAGACCATAGTTCACTAGCTTCCGGTAAGGGTTCGGGAGTTGTCACGTCTAATCCTGCACCCCTTATTTTCTTTTGTTTTAGGGATTTTATCAATGCTGCTTGGTCAACGATGTCACCTCTAGCAACATTTATTAAAACCGCATGTTCTTTCATTAAATTAAAGGAATTTTCATTGATTAAATGATAAGTATTTTTATTTAATGGTAAGGCAAGGATTAAGTAATCCGCTTCTTTGATAACATAATCTAATCCAGAATCACCTGTATATATTTCATCAAAGTAAGGTACTTCTGATTTTGTTTGTTTGTAACCTAAAACTTTCTTAACTCCAAAAGCTTTCATTCTTTTAGCTACTTCTTGTCCGATTGATCCTGTTCCTAGTATTGAGACAACAGAATTGAAAATCTCAGGCTCTTTTTTAATTGGACTCCAGGTTTTAGTAGACATCGATTGTAAGTAAAATTTCGTATTACGATTAAAATAAAGAATCTTAGAGAAAACATCTTCTGCAATTGAAATTGAAAAAATATCTCTTGCATTTCCAATCATAATATTTTTTCTTTTAATATAATCAATATCAACATTATCAAAACCCGCCATCAATAATTGAATCCATTTAAGCTTCGGATATTTATCAACATCTAAGTTCTTTAGATTTGAGTTCATGATAATCATTGCTTCTACTTCATATGCTTTATCTAGTTCGTCAATAAATTCAACATTAGGAAATTTTTTAAGCAATTCAGGGTAGTTATTTCTGCCCATCATTTTTTTATCAATGTATACCTTCATAATATGCTCACCTCACAAAATATTATATCATAAAAAGAAAAAATGTACGGTTATCCATACATTTTTTTAATTATCCAGTTAACAAATGACTTTGGAAATGTTTTTTGTAAAAAGATAAAAAGCTTGTATTGAAACCCTACTGTTTTGGCCACAGGAAGTCTTTTCTTCCTTATGAGTTTTAATATCACTTTACTCACAGATAAAGCCGGCATTCCCGTTTCTTCATCTTTTGCCATACGCGCTAAAGATTTTTTGATTCGATCCTTATAAAGGTCGTCTTCTAAGACTTTTGGCATCTCACGATTTTTAGTAAAATCTGTTTTTATATCTCCAGGAAGAACTGAAGTCACTTGAATATTAAATGGTTTAAGTTCGTTTCTTAAGCCTTCTGAAAAAGCATGCATAGCAGCTTTAGTCATTGAGTAAAAGGTTTGAAAAGGAATTATAAGTTCACCAGCTACTGATCCAATATTGATGATTTTTGCATCTGAAGATTTTCTTAGTAACGGTATTAAATTTTTGGTCAATAGAAATTGTCCAAAAACATTAACGTCAAATATCTTTCTTAATTCTTCTTCCGTCGAATACTCTATTGCACCTGATACACCCATACCAGCGCAGTTGACAAGAACATCCACACTTTCAATTTCTTTATTCAAGAAATCAACAAACTTTTCGATTTGCGTTTCTTTAGTTATGTCACATAAGAAGTACTTAAAACTGTATTCGTTTCTAGGGTACTTCCTTGAAAGTCCTATGACATTATAACCAAGACTATCCAAGTACTCAGCAGTAGCAAAACCGATACCGCTCGAAGCACCACTAATAACAACTGTTTTACTCATGTTTCTCATGTAGTAAAGCCATTAAACTTTCGTCATCTTCAGGCAAATTATTTAATACGTCTGCAATTATTTCAATAGCTTCATCCATCAATTTTGGTGTATGTGTGGAAGTATAAGAAGTTCTGATTAAGCATTCTCCTTCTGGAGTTGCTGGTGGTAATACTGGGTTTACATAAACACCACGTTCATAAAGAATCTTACAAGCGATAATTGTTCTTAACATTGAATATGTATAGATTGGTATAATTGGAGCTATTGAACTTTCTATAATGTTTAAACCTTTTGCTTTTAGACCTGCTCTTACGTATTTAGCGATATCTAATAATGCCTTAGGTCTTTCTGGTTCATTCTTTAAAATCCTTAAAGCTTCTAATGCCGTTGCGGCATTTGCAGGGGTAATTGCAGCACAGAAAATGAATGGTCTTGACTTATGCTTAACATATTCAACAACCTTTTTACTAGCAGCCATATAACCACCTAAACTAGCTAAAGATTTTGAGAAGGTTCCCATTATGATATCAACATCATCTTCTAATCCGAAGTACTCTGCTGTTCCTCTACCATGTTTTCCTAAAACTCCAAAACCATGAGCATCGTCAACCATTACTCTAGCATCATATTTCTTAGCAAGACGAACTATTTCTGGTAAATTACAGATATCTCCACTCATTGAAAAAACACCGTCTGTAACGATTAGTTTTCCTTTGCTTGGATCTGATTTAGAAAGTTTAAGTTCTAAGTCTTGCATATCGTTATGATGAAATCTAACCATTTCAGCATAAGAAAGTCTAATTCCATCGTAAATTGACGCATGATTTTCACGGTCACTGAATATAAGATCATTTCTTCCGGCTATAGCTGATAAGATTCCTAAATTAGATTGAAATCCAGTTGAAAAAGTTACACAAGCTTCTTTGTTCAAGAAATCTGCTAATTCTTTTTCTAACTCTATATGAGTTGTTACGGTACCATTTAAAAATCTTGATCCCGAAACTCCTGAACCAAATTCCTTCAAGGCTTTAACTCCAGCTTCTATTACTCTTTCATCACCGGTTAATCCAAGATAATTGTTAGAACCAATCATGATTCTTCTTTTGCCTTCCATGAAGACTTCTATATCTTGTTTTGTTTCTAAAGCATGAAAATATGGATAAATACCTAATTCCTTATATTCTTCTGCTAATGTAAAATCGTCGCACTTCTTAAATAAATCCATATAATATTACCTCCATAAAAAAATATATGGTAAATCGCTTATCATCTAAGCAATTATACCATATATGATTGTTTTTGTATATTATTTAATTAAACTTTACTCTGTCCTTAAAGCGATTACAGGGTCTTTCTTTGAGGCCATTCTAGCAGGAATAAAGCCGGCTACATAAGCTAAGAAAACGCTGATTAAAATTAAGGCTGTTATATGAAGTGGTGAAAGCTTAGCAACATTAGGCATATCGGCTAAATTTTCAATTATTAGATTGATTGGAATTATTAGTAAATAACTTACAATTATCCCAACAACACCAGCTGCAAAACCGATAATTAAATTCTCTGAATTGAATACTCTTGAGATATCTTTCTTTCTCGCACCCAATGCTCTTAAAACACCGATTTCTTTTGTTCTCTCAATTACGGAAATATAAGTGATAATTGCAATCATAATTGATGAAACAACTAATGATATTGCCGCAAAAGCGATTAGAACAATTGAAATAGTATCAATAACTCCACCCACCATTGAAGTGATTGTCGCTGCTTGGTCAACATATTCAATTTTATCAGCATCTAGCTTATCAACATTATATGCATCAAGATGTTCTTTTACTAAATCTTTACTTTCAAAATCAATTGGGTAAAGAGATATTGCATCAATTCCGCCAACTTCATCAGGATAACTTGTATAAATATGATTAGCTACTTCTGCCGGATAACCTAGACCATTGAATAGAAGCGAAACGTTTGATCCTTCTTTTGAACGAATAATACCAGAAATCTTGATTGTCATTGCATCAGAAACATCTGACGTAATTGGGTAATATTCACCCATAAATAACTTAAATTCAATACCAATCATATCTTCAAAATTAAATTGAGTTTCTGATTCTGTATCAAACCCTAAAACTCTTAAAGTTGATTTGAAGATTTGATTATATTCATTTACAACTAAATATACTTCGAAGTCTTCATTTTCAAAGTCTTGAATTGGTTCTGTCCCGTAAATTAACTCATAATTATTAGTGAATACATCACCTTCTGGTAATAATGTAAAGAATGAAAAGTTTACTCCGAACACATCTCCAGGATTAATGTCTTCATTTTCTTCAATAGTTTCTTGGTATATAGGTATGTAAGTATCACCGATGCCAGGAACTGTCATATATTTAAGCAAAGCCATATTGACTCTTCTTTGATATTTAACGCCGCTCAAGGTAAGTTGTCCTTCACCGGCAACATAATCTTCAACATATTGGATATAGTCATCAGTAATGTTGTTTGGCGTTAAGAAACTTTGGAAACGATTTTCGTCATACATAGTAGCAAAGTCTTGATCTGGGAATTCTTCGAGATTTTCTTCTGTCGATTCTCTGATTTTTTCAAAATCTATTCTAGATTCGCTAATTGAGATTGGATATCCAGAAAGAGTTTCACTTTCGAATTTTTGGATTTCTTTATCTAGTCCATTTGACAAAGATAAAATCAAAGCGATTCCAATAATACCGATGCTTCCTGCAAAAGCAGTTAATAAGGTTCTTCCTAATTTAGTTCTAATATTGTTAATTGAAGAGATTAAAGCCATTTTGAATGACATTGCTGTCTTCTTTAAATCTAACCTAGAACCATCATTCAATTCTTTTGATATTGGGTTTGAATCGTCGATTATTCTACCATCTTTTAACTTAATAACTCTATTTGCGTATCTATATGCCATTTCTGAGTCATGTGTAACCATGATTACCAGTTTGTCTTTGGCAATTTCTTTAATTAAATCAAGAATTTGAATTGATGTTTCCGAATCTAATGAACCAGTTGGTTCGTCAGCCAAAATAACATCAGGATTATTAGCTAAAGCTCTAGCGATAGCTACTCTTTGACTTTGACCGCCAGAAAGTTGATTTGGTCTTTTGTGGATATGATCTTTTAAACCTACTCGATCTAATACTGCTATCGCTCTATTTTTAGCTTCAGCTTGGGAAACTCCACTTAAAGATAATCCCATCTCAACATTTTGTAAAACGCTTAAATGCGAAATCAAATTATGCGATTGGAATATAAAGCCGATAGAATTGTTTCTATACATATCCCATTCTTGATCAGAAAAGTTCTTGGTTGATTTATCATTGATGATTAAATCACCCTTATCAGCGTGATCTAAACCGCCAATAACATTTAGCATTGTGGTCTTACCACAACCTGATGGCCCTAAAACAGTAACGAATTCGGCTTTTCTGAATTCTACACTTATGTCATCTAGAGCGTTTTGACTGAATTCTTCAATAACATATGTTTTGGAAATGTTTTGTAATTTAAGCATTTTCTTCCTCCATATACCCATGTTGTAAAATATCTAGGTATTCATTTAATAAAATTTTTGATTCTTCATAACTCAATTTTTGGGTTGTAGCTAAAAATAATGTGTGTTTCAAAATCGCAAAGGCAATATCGATAGTCTTATTTATTCTATCTTTATCGGTAAATTTAAATTGCTTTAAATCAAGAAAATTTAACAGCATCTGGCAATCGCCCAAGAATGGTAATTGATCTCGATCACCTTTAAATTCTTCATCGATATGACTTTGAAAATAGCTAATGACATTAAATAAGAACTTTTTATTCTTTTCTTCACTGAAGACAATAAAGATTTGTTCATGAACAGTCAATATAAGTTGTTTTAAACAACCTTTTTGAACATCATTATCAAAAAGCGTTTTCGAAATAATCTTCTCTTTATAAAGCGATAATAAATACATCAGTAAATCGTATTTATCCGCGAAATATGTGTAAAAACTCCCTCTTGAAATTTCTGCATTTTTTATAATCTGATTTATCGAAACTTCGGAAAAAGGAAATTCTGAGAATTCTTTTAAAGCACACTCAATGATTTTATCTTGTTTTTCTTTTGATAAGTTAATAAATGTTGAACTTGGCATAAATCTTCACCTCGTTAACATTGTATATGACAATGTGTCAGTTGTCAATTTTTTTGTACCGACATCACACAAAAAACAAAAAAGTCAGCCTTGATAGGCTGACCCTTATTTTATAGTTTTAAAATCTTTTCTAACTCAAGCATGCAATACTTCTTATCGGTATCTTTTTCGATATTTGCAATAGCTGCTTTGGCTTTCTTTAACATTAAATCTCTATGCGTAAAATCTTTCAGTAAATGATATGCTCTTACGTTAGCTTCATAGGCAAAGAATAGATCAAAATCTTGAAGATTGAGTTTAATTGTATCATCTAAAACTCTTTTAGCATAATATAAGCATGCTTCGAGAAGATTTGCTTCAGCAAACACTCTTGAAACTTGCCAGTTACTTCTAATGAAGTGAACATGATTTCCAACTAGTGACCAATAGTATTTTGACTTAAAAGTTAAATCTATCATCTTTAGAGTTTCTTCAACAGTACGATTTTCTTTTTCAATGTAATCCCAAGTTTGATTAAATGCTTGAGTAGCTAAACTACGAATCTCATCATTCATCATAATATTATTTTTTGGCCGCCTCTCTAAAGATTTGCAAGCCTTTGTCTGTTAACTCATGTTTAACCATTTCTTTTAATACGCTATAAGGAATAGTTGCTATATCAGCACCAGACTTTATACTTTGATTGACATGGTTAAGATGTCTTATTGAAGCTGCAATAATTTGTGTTTTAAAATTATAGGTTCTAAACATCTCTTTAATATCTTTTAAAAGATTGAACCCAGCATCATCTTGTTTCAATAAGTCATCAAGCCTACCTAAGAAAGGAGATACATAAGTTGCCCCTGCAGTAGCCGCCATAAGAGCTTGAGAAACAGAAAAAACTAAGGTTACATTAGTTTTTATTCCCATTGAACTTAAGATTTTAACTGCTTTTACCCCTTCAATTGTCATCGGTATTTTTACGACGATGTTTTTATGCATAGCTGCATAAATCTTTGCTTCTTCAACCATTGATTCAGCATCTGCCTCAGCTACTTCAGCACTGATTGGTCCATCAACTAAACCAACAATTTTCTTGATTGCTTCTTCGAGTGATATTCCTGATTTTGCTATTAGTGAAGGATTTGTTGTTACGCCCGAAATAATCCCCCATTTTGATACCTCTTCAATTTCTTTAATAATCGCTGTATCCGCAAATATTTTCATAAAACCCTCCTCATATATATTACTTTAATAAGTACATTACTTCCTCTATTAATTTGTCCTTTAGTTCTTCTGTCTCTTTTATTATATCATCAATTGTCTTTTTAAACTCTTTTTGCAAATTTTCATCGGTTAATCCAGGTAAGTTTATTAAGACATTCATTGCTGCACCTAACACAGTTGAGTAAAACATTAAAACACTAACACCTTGATCAGATATTGTATTCTTATTTGAATTAGCAATTAATGATTCCACTGTTCTTAAACATTTAAGACCTAAAGCGGAAACTTTTAAAGGTACTTTAATACAACCTAAAGTAGCTTTATCAATTTCGTTTTGACGACTAATAATTTCTTCAGGTGATTCTTTAGGCAATTGAAAAGCTTCCATAAGCGCTTTAAAAGCTTCCGTATCTTTGTCAATAAGATCAGTAAACTCTTCTTTAGCGGACTTGAAAACCTCTAAGTTATTCATATAATCGTTTTGAACATCTTCACTTAAAGCTTTGAACTTCTTTTTGCCGATGGAAAGATTACCAACCATAAGAATTAGACTACAACCATTAGCTCCGGCTAAAGCACTAACACTTCCGCCTCCAGGGGCTGGTGACTTCGAAGCTAATTCATCTAAAAACGCATTTACCTTCATTTCTACTAATTTCATTTTAAGCACTCCTTTATTATATTAGCTCTCGTTGTTGTTTAAACACTAGTTTTCCATTTTTAAAAACAAATTTGGTATGATTAATTCCATAATGATATATGAAATAGTCTAGATTTTTACAATCTAATAATAGTATATCAGCATTCTTACCAACTTGTAAACTGCCAACCTTATCTTCTAAATCCAGACTAAAAGCAGGATTTATTGTTGCTGCAGTCAAAACTTCTTGTGGTAACATTCTTAATTTATTACCTGATATCTGAAGCGTCAATTGATAGTTTTCTGATGGTGTACTACCTGGATTGTAATCACTTGAAACACTAACTGCTGCCCCAGCATCAATTAGCTTTCTAGCTGGAGCGAATTCCTTATTTAAGAAGAAAGATGTCGATGGTAAAAGATTCGCAATAGTATTTGTTTTAGCGATTTTTAGAATATCCTCATCAGTTATTGCCATTAAATGATCGACAGTCTTAGCTTCTAGATCTAAAGCTACTTTAGTTCCGCCAATTGAATCAATCTCATCTGTATGAACTCTAAGTTTAAACCCTAGGTCTTTTGCTTTTGAGAGGATTTTTTTTGTTTCACTTGCAGTAAACACACCAGTCTCGCAAAAGACATCGGCATATTCAGCTAGATCTTCATTCTTAATAACTTCTAAATCTTTAAGAATTTTTTCAATGAACTCATCTCTTTTTGTTTTATATTCGCTTGGTAATGCGTGAGCTCCTAAATATGTAATATGAATATCGATTGGATGATTCTCTTTAAGTTTCTTTAAGACTCTTAAAGATTTGATTTCAGTTTCAAGTTCTAAACCATATCCAGATTTTGCTTCTATGGTTGTCACACCAAAACTTAGCATTATATCTAAAGACTTCTTAGCTTGATTATACAGTTCTTCAAAACTAGCTTCTTTTGTTTGTTTAACTGTACTTAAAATCCCTCCACCACTTTTTAAAATCTCGAGGTAATCAATACCAGCAATCTTTTTTGAAAATTCATGCTCACGCGAACCACCAAAAACTAAATGTGTATGGCTATCCACTAACCCTGGGATAGCTATAGTGTTTAAAGCATCGAATATTTCCGTATGTTGATTTAGCAAATGTTGATAATCTCCAGAACCGATATTTTTTATAATCTCATCTTCGATTAAAATATAAGCATTGTCAATAGAACTTATGTCTTGCATAAGTTTTCCCTTAACAGGAGTTAAGTTATTATTTGAATATAGAGTTTTGATATTATGAATTAATAGTTGACTCATATAATCTTCCTTTTATAAAAAATATTCAATGATTTTATCTTTTGTGAAGTCTCTTAATTTTAAATATTTCTCGCTCAGTTTTACAACATCATCCAAACTGATATCATCCGGTAATTCTTCGTTATAAACATCACAATAGTACTTCAAAGACTTAACCAAAGCTTCCTTTGGAATCAAGCCAACGATTTCTGCGCTAGGTACTTCCATAGAATAACGCTTAGCTTCCATCTTAACGGTCTCAAAAATTCTGTAGATAGGATTTTTCTTAAAATTTAAAATGTTCATTGTGACCTGAGTATGGCCTTTATTCTCTAAGTAAACCGGTCCGGCTTGGACATATTGGAAGCCTCCGCTTGATGCTCTAATCGCCTTTGCGAAATTACCTGTTTTCTTCTCATCAGTTGTCAAAATATCGATATTATAAGCAATTAAAAAGTCTCTAGCACCAACACCAATTACACCAAACGTTGGATGGATCTCTGGCTTACCATAATCAGGATACCATTCAGGTAATTTGATCTTTTCTTTCATGCCTTCAAACTCGCCTTTGCGAATATTAGGCAATAAAATTCTTTTCTCTTCTTTAGCTGCTTCAGCGTAAGTAAAACATGGAATATCATATTTGCTAGATATCTTTTCTGCAGTTATATTTGCGTATTCAACACACTCTTTCATAGTAACTTCTGATATGGGAATAAAAGGAATTACGTCAATTGCACCCATTCTTGCATGTTCACCAGTATGATTATTTAAATCTATTTCTTTTAAACATACTTCGACCATATTCATAATTGCTTCGATTACTGAATATGGTTCGCCAATCAAAGTTACAACAGTACGGTTATAATCTGCATCAGCTTCATAATTTATCATTTTAACGTTTTCTAAATTATTGAAAACAGAAACTATTCTTTCAATCTTTGCCTTGTCTCTACCTTCAGAAAAATTAGGCACACACTCTACTATTTTAGCCATCATTTGCCTCCCTTAACATAATGTTTTTTAACTAGATTCTCAATTTTCACGTCATCTGTAAGAACCGGTAAAGTAACATGTGAATTATTATCAAGTTCGTTGTATTCTTCAACAGTAGAAATTGAGTTTTCCTGACGAGCCCAAGCACGTCTTGAAACTCCAGCCATAACATCAAATAACATAGCTGTTTTTAAAATTTCGTCAACTCTTGTAGAGCCGTCTAGAACCATACCATACCCGCCGTTAATAACTTTACCAATACCAACGCCCCCACCATTATGAAGCGTTACCAAAGACATACCTCTAGCACTATTACCTAAGGCTACATGAGTTGCCATATCAGCCATGATATTAGAACCGTCTTTAATATTTGAAGTTTCTCTAAATGGTGAGTCGGTTCCACCGGTATCATGATGATCTCTACCAAGCATGATTGGCCCTACTTCTTTATTTCTTACCATATCATTAAACTTTAGAGCTATTTTTAACCTGCCATAAGCGTCTTGATAAAGAATTCTCGCTTTTGTACCAACTACTAGTTTGTTCTTCTTAGCGTCTTTAATCCAATTATAATTATCAAAGTCTTGAAATCTTCTATTTTTATCAATGCATTCCATTGCGGCTTTATCGGTTTTTTCAAGGTCTTCATCTTTTCTGCTTAAGCAAACCCATCTAAATGGTCCATAACCATAGTCAAATAGTACCGGCCCCATAATATCTTCAACATATGACGGCCAAATAAATCCATCTAAATCATTTACACCATTCTTACATATTTCTTTAATACCGCTATCGCTGATAGCTTTCATAAACGAATTACCATAATCAAAGAAGTATGTACCTTTTTTAGTAATCTTTTTAATTACTTCAAAATGTCTTTTTAAAGTCATATCTACAAGTTCTATAAACTTAGCTTTATCATGATTTAAAATTTGCGTTCTTTCTTCAAAAGAAATTCCTGCTGGACAGTAGCCACCATCATAAACAGCGTGACAACTAGTTTGATCGCTTAATAAATCTATATGAATATTTTCCTTAACTGCATACTCTAATAAATCAACGATATTTCCATGGTAAGCAATCGCTCTTGGTTCTTTTTGTAACAGATACTTTTTGGCCAAAACGAATACTTTTTCAAGGTCATCACTAACATCATCTACCCAGCCTTGCGAATGTCTTGTTTCGATTCTCGAAAGATCAACTTCAGCTATTATTCCAATAGCCCCAGCGATATAAGCTGCTTTTCCTTGAGCACCACTCATGCCACCTAAACCGCTTGAAACAAATAATCTTCCACTTAAGTTTTCTTGTTCTGGAATATTAAGTTTCATTCTTCCAGCATTTAAAAGTGTGGAATATGTCCCATGAACAATGCCTTGAGGGCCGATATACATCCAACCTCCAGCAGTCATTTGTCCGTAGTTAGCTACACCTAATGAACTTGCACGATTAAAATCTTTCAAGTTATCAAACTCACCAATCATTAAACCATTAGTTATGATAACACGAGGAGATTTCTTATCTGAAGCAAATAATCCCAGTGGATGTCCAGACATAACTACTAAAGTTTGTTCGTCATTCATAATTTGAAGATACTTCTTAACAAGATGATATTGCATCCAGTTTTGGAACACACTACCGGTTTCACCATAAGTAACAAGTTCATATGGGTATAGAGCAATATCAAAGTCCAAGTTATTATCAATCATAACTTGGAAAGCTTTACCTTCAATTGATTTTCCTTCATACTCATCAATTGGTTTGCCAACTATATTACCAGCAGGTCTAAAACGATAACCATAAATTTTTCCTCTGGTTAGAAGTTCTTCTAAAAATTCTTCAGCCAATTCATCGTGCCATTCCTTTGGCACGTATCTAAGTGCGTTTTTTAAAGCCAGTTCAGTTTCTTTCTCGCTTAAAACAAACTCTCTTTTTGGAGCTCTTCTGATTCCTTCAATAAATTCTTTCTTATGTGGCAATTCTTGGAAAATTGTTTTTAAGGTTATTTTTTCAACCATCAATCTCACCTCTTGTCATATCCAAAAAGTTCTTAGAATTAATCATTTCTTTTATCTTATGGATTTTTTCATACATTATTACATCTTCATCGATAAAACTAACATCACTTCTAATAAAGTCATAGATCGCTTTTGTTTTCGGGCTTAAAGCGTTAGGGTTTCTAAAATCTATTGCTTGAAGAGCGGTAAATAATTCCATCCCTAAAACATCTTTTGTATTATTAATAATATCAAGAGCTTTTCTAGCAGCGATTGTGCCCATAGATACATGGTCTTCTTGATTAGCTGAAGACGGTATTGAGTCAACGCTTGCTGGATGAGCTAAAACTTTATTTTCACTAACTAATGAAGCGGCACTATATTGAACAATCATAAAACCAGAATTAATCCCAGGTTTTTTCACTAGGAATGGAGGAAGACCATTGCTTAAAGAGGCATTGACTAATCTTTCCAATCTTCTTTCACTTATATTAGCTAGTTCCGCAACCGCTATTCCTAAAAAATCCATTGCTAAAGCCACTGGTTGACCATGGAAGTTTCCCGCACTTATAACTTGATCATCCTCATGAAAGACCATCGGATTATCGGTAACTGCATTCATTTCATTTTGCAAAATCATTCCACAATATCTAACTGCATCTAAACTTGCGCCAATAACTTGAGGTGAGCATCTCAATGAGTAAGCATCTTGTACTCTTTTTTCACCTTGTTTCGTCATTAGTTTTGAACCAGATAAAATTTCTAACATTGCTTTAGAAACATCAATTTGACCTTTTTGATTTCTTGCTTCATGGATTTTATGGTCAAAAACATCAATAATACCTTCTAATGCTTGCATTGTTAATGCTAGATTATACATTGATAAGTTAATAGATTCCATCGCTTTAATATAAGCAATTATCCCAACCGATGTCATTGCTTGAGTACCGTTTATCAAAGATAGTCCTTCTTTTGCTTGTAAATAAGCAATAGGCTCAATTTTAGAGCGTTTTAAGCCTTCGGACGCAGAAATCCTTTCACCGTTATAAAAAACTTCTCCTAAGCCAATTATTGGCAAAGCCATATGACTTAAAGGCGCTAAATCACCACTAGCTCCTAAACTCCCTTTAGAAAAGACAACTGGCGTAATTTTTTTATTTAAGAATTCTACCATCTTTTCTATTACTTCTAGTCTAATACCGCTATTACCTTTAATAAGTGCATTTACTCTAAGTAAAAGCATACCTCTAACAATACTTTCAGAAAATACTTCACCAACGCCACAGGCATGACTTTTAATTAGATTTTCTTGCAATCTAGCTAAGTCACATTTATCTATTGATACGTCAGAAAGCTTACCAAACCCAGTGTTGATTCCATAAACCGGATGCTCTCTTTCGATAACTTGTTCAATATAAACTCTTGCCTCATTTACTTTTTCTTTACTCTTTGCAGAAATTTCTACTAATTCATAGTCAAAAACTATTTTTTTAAACATTTCAAAATCTAAATTTGAACCATTAATAACATGCATATATAAGTGTAATCAAAACAAACAAAGGTTAATTTTGATTAACTCTCCTTTCTATAGATTTTTTAAAAAACTATCTATAAATATTATAAAAGTTTAAGGTTATAAAGTAAAGCGTTTTCATGAGAAGTAAAAAATAAAAAAGCGACAATTTGTCGCTTTATTTTTCTTCTGGTGCGCCATCACGGACTCGAACCGGGGACCCAATGATTAAGAGTCATTTGCTCTACCAACTGAGCTAATGGCGCGTGCAATACTATGATATAATAAAATGGCTAATTTGTAAACAAAAATTATTCCAGATTAAGGAATTTTTCCAATTCATTATATTTAATAAAGCGAATGCCACCGACGTTATCTTCAATATTAACTACTACGGTATCGGATTCATTTAGATACCTGATAATTCTTTTTGAAGTTGGATAGATTAAGACTATCTTCTTCAATTGTTTCTCATTCTCTTGGTAGTCGACAAACTCTGCAGCGCCTTCAATAAAAATCGGTTTTGATTTTCTAGTCCATTGTTTTGGATTATTGTTTACGGTCCAACGATTAATGTTAGTTATGATGAATTCATAGTCATCTTGAGCCATAATTAGTTTTATAATTATTTTCTCTAATTCGTTTTCAATAGCTATTTGATAGATAGATTCTCGATCAAAAATATCTACAGTCGACTTTGGCATTAATTGTAATAATTCTAGTTTTATTGATTCTAAAGTCTTTTTATATCGATATCTCACAAAAAGGTTTGCCGTTGCAATCAATATTAAAAATAAGACAAGCGCCGGTATGAAGTATTCCCAAAACATAATATATACCTCTTTTCTTACTACTTATGATAACTTTTTATTGTCAATCAGTCAATAAAACAAATCGGAATAATAAAAAAAAGTTGTCAATTTTATTTTGACAACTTTTTTAGATATTTTGTTTTTAATTACTCAGGTAAACAAGCAAATAATTTAGCTAATAATGTGTAATAACCTTGTGAGCGTACTGTTACACCAGCTAAAGAGTCTACTGGAGTAGTTCCGTCTAATGTACCGCCACGGTCATTTAGAGCTGCTAAATCTTCATTCCAACCATTTTCTGTTACATAGTCAGTAATTAAAGCAACTTGTTGGAACCATTCTAACTTGTTGTTTGCTTCTAGCCATGTTTCATACTCTTCGATTGTTGGAGTATCATCTGTAGCTGAATATGTACCATAATGCATTTTGTATTCGAAACCTTTTTCTTGTTTAGTTTCAGTACTCCATGCAAATGTTCCTGCTGTAGTATCCGGATTTCCTTGAAGAACGTCGATTAATAATTCTGTGAATTCACCTTCAGCGTCTACTGTCATAGTTGCGATGTAAAGATCGTCTGCAGAAGTGTAGATAGCTTGCATTTTTCCGTCTTTCGCTAATTGAACAGCTTCAGCAGCTAAATCAGTGTATCCGCTATCTTTAATTGTTACACCAGCAACATTATCGATAACAGAAGTTTCTGTATTCTTTGTTACTGAGTCAAAACCGTTAGCTAACCAATAAGCTTCGATTAATTCTGCTTGTTGATGCCATTCGTTTTTGTTGTTGGCAGTTAACCAAGTTTGGTATTCTTCAATTGTTGGAGTATCATCTGTAGCTGCATATGAGCCCCAATGCATCTTGTATTCAAAACCTAATTCTTTTTTGCTTGAAGCATTGAAATTGAATGAATAAACAAGAGTTTCTTCGTTTTGTGTTCTTTTTCCTTGGATGCAGTCAATAAAGTAACCTGTAATTTCATCGTTTTCGATTGTAACTGTAACTGTAGTTACCATAGGTGCGTTAGATTGTACTCCAACTAAATAAGCTGTGAATTCTCCGTCTACTACGAATTCTCTTGGCTCTTCAGTTGTTGTAGGTGCTGCTGTTGTGTTGCCATTACATCCAGTTACGACTACTAGAGCAATTAAAGCAACGAATAATGTAAATAATTTTTTCATTTTAAATCTCCTCCATTTCTTTAAATCGTACACTTAGATTATATAACAAAACATTTAAGAAAACAACCTTATTTTCGCTAATGTAAGCGGTTTTTTATATTCTAATGTGAACAGATTTTCTTATTATTGACTTATGTCACAAACTTTCGTTAGTGTTTGATATTGTTTGATTTTTAAACCGCTAGAACTAGATTATTTTAGGCATTGGTCAATAATTTTTTAAATTATTTTGAAGTGCAAAATAAAAACAACACTCAAGATCAATGAGTGTTGAATTTTTTTTAGTTTTCTTTAGCCTTTTTGTTTTTAAAGTAGTTATCCAAGTATTCTTGAATTACTGGAATTTGATCTTTTTTGATTGGTTTGCAATCAGCTGGTTTGTTTTTATTTTCTAACAAAGCTATTGCCATTTCTTTACATCCAGGATGACCGCAGGCACCGCAATTATATCTTGGCAAAAGATCTACCACTTCTTCAATAGAAGGATCTTCTTCTACATAAAATACTTTTGCGACGAAATTGATTAGAACGCCGAGACCAAACCCTAAAACAGCTAATACTAATGCGGGTAAAATAATCTGCATTAAATTATCCCTCCAAATCTTGAGAAGATAATAGCTAAGATAGCTGCGATTACTAAAGCAATCGGTGCACCTTTAAAGGCTTTTGGTACTGGTGCGAAATCCAACTTTTCTCTTAACATTGAGAAAATGTACATTACAAACAAAAAACCTAAACCGATAAATGTTGTATAAACTAACATTTCAAGGAAATTATGTTCTTTCGAAATATTTAAAATAGCAACACCTAATACAGCACAGTTTGTTGTTATCAAAGGTAAGTAAATACCTAAAGCTTTATAAAGTGGAGGCGATACTTTCTTAAGGAAAGTTTCAACCATTTGTACTAAGGAAGCAATAACTAAGATAAATACGATTGTTCTCATATATTCAATTGAGAATGCTTCTAAAACGTATTTATATAGTAACCATGTCACAGAACTTGATATAAGCATAACGAAGATAACCGCCATACCCATACCTAAAGCCGAACTTCTTTTAGTCGATACACCTAAGAAAGGACAAATTCCTAAGAATTGAGAAAGGATGATGTTTTCAATGATAAAAGCTGAGAAAGCTAACATGATTAAATTATCCATTATTTGCCACCTTCTTTGCTAGTTTGTTTTTATGATTGTTCGCAATTGCTGTAATCGTCGCTAAGATCAATCCGAAGGTTAAGAAAGCTCCAACTGGTTGTACAAACATTGCTATTGGTTCAATCTTAAGGAAATCAAAGATGAATGTTAAATTAACTTGAAGATCTCCCCAAACTGTTAAAGTACCTTTACCTAAGAATTCTCTAAATATAGAAATAGTCATAATAGCTAAACCATAACCTAATGCCATACCAACGCCGTCAATAACTGAATCTAACGGTTTATTACTTGAAGCGAAGGCTTCAGCTCTACCTAAGATGATACAGTTAACAACGATCAACGGAATGAATACGCCTAATGAGAAATATAGTGAAGGTAAATATGCATGCATAACCATTTCTACGATTGTAACTAATGTTGCAATAACAACGATGTAAACTGGAATTCTAACCGGTTTTACTAGATCAGCTAATTTAGAATTACTCATTATTAAAGAAATAATAAAATTAGATAATACTAATACAAAGAATACGCCTAATGTCATACCAATTGCATTTTCTAATGAAGTAGTTACTGCCAAAGATGGACACATACCAAGTAATGATACGAATAGTGGATTTTCTTTAATAATACCTTTAAAGAAATTTTCTTTCTTATTCACTTAGTCCACCTCCTAAATCATTACCGACTCTTTGAGAAACTAGAGTAAAACAAGTTAAAATTCCGTTTGATGTTTCTGTCACATCGGCAACAGAATCAAATCTTGATAAGTCAGTAATTTGTGTTACGTTAAAATCATTGTCGACGATATCAGCACCAAAACCAGTAGATTCTGCGTGTGATACAACCTTATAACCTTCAATAGATAAATCAGCGTTTACAGCTATTAACATTTGAATCTTTTGTGATGCACCGGAATAACCTTGAGCGCTTACTGTATAGACTAACGCTTCAATGTTTTCGGTTCCTTTTGTTTTTAAAATAAAGATTGTACCAAAGTCACCAGTTCCTTCTACTTCTGATAAATCGTAATCTGCTAAAGTATAGAATTCTGCTAGTGCTTCATATTTAATTGCGTCTTCAACTTCTTTAATCTTTGGAGCTGTGAAGTAGTTTACTACTGAAAGCAATAAGCCACACACAATTCCGATTGTAAGAAGGACTAATCCTGAAATAAGACCTTTATTCATCTTAGTTACCTCCTCCATTTAAATTATCAAGAACGTCATTAACCAAATCAAAGATTCTAATCATTGCGTTCGATGTAATTGTCGCTCCACCGATTGCATCAATGTAAGTTCCATCAGCCAAGTATTGATCGCGATATGCGTTTTCAACAGCTGGATTTGGACCGCCCGCATAACCTTCATTGTAATCTGAGTCATACGTTTGAGTAGTTGTAATTGCCATTGATTCAACTGAATCTAAAGTATCATTTAATTGGAAAGCGACTGTAATGGCCTTCCCACCATAACCGATTGTTTCGATTGTGATTACCTTATTTGTCTCATCAAATGCAGTAATATAAGTTTTTACATCAATGAATGTAGTTGCTGGTAATTCGTTCTTAAACAACGCGAGATAAGTCTCAGATGGTGTTTCACCTGTGATAACTTCTACTAGATTGAATTCATTATCAAAATAAGCAACAAGTTCTTTATTATCTAAATCATATGTAATGCTTACCAGATATGGTTTATCAACCATTGTCGCTGAATCAAAGTTTCTTTCAACATTTGTAATTTCATAAACAATTGAAGGAATTTCAAAGTTGTAATCTCTTGCATATAATTCACGAGCATATTTCATACCAGTTTCAAATGCAAGTGATGAATAGGTAGCACCAGAAACCGTATCAATCGTAAATACTGCATCGTTTAAATCTTTATCAACGAACTGTGCATAAAACTCATCTCTTAAGGTATCAAAATAACTTTGAGTTTCATTGTTTTCAATCATTAACACATCAATTAATTGATTTGTTTCTAAAGAAATCGCATAAGCTGCTTTTAACCCATCAAACTTACCTACAGTTGTGATGACATAGACGACAGCGATTTCTTCATCTAATTCATTTAATATCTTATAAGAACCAGTTAATTCCGGATTATAAGTTTGAGTTTCAAAACCAGGTATTAAATATTCTTTTTCTAAATCAGTATAGTTTGCTTCAACTACCTTTTCTCCAGAACCCACAAGTTCAAGCATTGAATTGTTAAACTCGATGATTGCTTGTTCTTCCGCATGAACATCAATTTGTGAAGTCATGTATCTTGAGAACATTCCACCTAAAACGAAAACTACTACTAAAACTGCTGATATGATAATAACTGGTAAATAATTTTTAAAGTTTTTCATATTAGATCACCCACCCTAAGAATGGAATGAAAGCTGTGTACATATTGCCAGCTTTTAGAAGCGTATAAAGTGCTAAAAGAATTACTAATCCAGAAAGGATACCGAAGTACAATCCGCCTGGTTTTTGAAAACGTTTAGTCCTTATAACACCAGTAAATTTATCAATTGGTAATGTAAAGATGTTCATAAAGATTAATGATGTACCAACACCTTCAGGTAAACTACCAACGAATCTAAACAATACTGTTAAAACTCCTAAGAATAAAGCAAAGAATACTTTTCCTAGGATATTTGTAGGAGTTGTTACTGGCTCAGTAATCATAAATACTGCCGCAAACATAACTCCACCAGTCATGACTGAATAAGCAGGGAACCATAATCCACCGTCACCACTGATAACGCCGATTATCCAAGAAAGAACAAATACTGTACCAACATAGATAACTGGAGTATACCACTTGATAACTTTTCTAATTACTAAGTATAATCCGCCAAAGAAGATTGCTAGAGTTCCAGTTTCACCTAAAGCTCCTGGATAATTTCCGATAAAGAATGTCCATAAATCCCCATAAGGTTTAACTAAGATGTTGTAATCTATTTGCTTGTTAGCCGCTAAAGCACCTAGAGGTGTAGCGCCAGCATAAGAATCAATTAATACTTCAGAAGCATTAAATAATCCACCAGCATTATTAATAACACCCATCAGTGTGAAACCGACAACCGCATAACCTAACAAAGCTGGATTAAAGATGTTATGACCAAAACCGCCGAAGATCATCTTGCCGATGATTGTTGCTACGAAAGCAGCGAATATCAATACCCAAACTGGTGTGTAAAGCGGTAATAATAATGCTAAGATAAGTCCTGGAATAGCCGCAAATGATAGAGACAATTTTTGGGAAATATCTTTTAACGTGCGATGTTCTTTATCTGTTACAAAGAAGAAGATTCCTTCCATAAGTGAAGAAATGATACCACCTAGCATTATAAAGATTAGAGGATATAACATTTCTAGGAAAGTGATATTCCCGTCCATATAGACTCTAATACCATTTTTATACCATGCATATAAGATTACCGGTAAAAGTGCAATTAAAAAGTCTTTCATCATTACTTTTGTGCCGTAATCTTTATCGTGGGCAGCTCTTAAGAACGGAGCTTTACCTGCCGCAAACCTAGCCATTATTTTCCTCCTTTCAGTAAGTAAGCCTTACCTTTTCCAACTGCTTCTGTTATTTCAACATGAGATGGGCAGATATAAGAACATAATCCGCACTCAACGCATTTATTAGCGTTTAAATCTCCTAATAATTTCAAATCTTTTCTTTCGAATGCTTTTTTGATTTCTGTTGGGGTTAAGTATGCCGGACAAACATCCGCACATTTACCGCAACCTAAACATTCTGGATAAAGGCCTTCAACGATTGGTTTGATTACCACTGAACCTAAAGTATCGCTAACAACCAAATCATCGATTAAAATCGCTTTACCAGTCATTGGACCACCAGCAATGTAATTATATTTAAGTGGATCTAATCCGTCGATATAACCACCGCAGATTTCAATTAAATCACTGACTTTCGTTCCGATTGGAACCACAAAAGCATGTGGTACTTTTACTCCTTCACCAGTTACTACAACTGGTCTAACGATTTGTGGTATATTCTTTTCAACTATATCTGCATAAATGATTGCAGTTGCTGAGTTATTAACAATAACTCCAGCTTCAGCTGGTAAGTTTTTATAGGTTTTCTTAGTTACTTGTTCAACTACGAATTTTTCCCATCCAGATGGGTAAACATTTTTTACCGGAAATACTTCAACATTTGGATAGTCTTTCAAGAAAGGCTCCATTGATTCTCTGATTTCTCGGTAATTTATTTTGTAAGCCACATAAGCTTTTGTAGCTCCAGCAGCTCTCGCCATATAAGATGCGCCTTTTAAAAGTTTTTCAGCATAATTGGTAATAAAATGATAATCACATGTCAAATAAGGCTCACATTCAACAGCGTTAATAATTACCGCGTCAATTTTGAGCTTTGTTTTATACTTAACATGAGTTGGAAAACCTGCTCCGCCTAGACCTGTAAGTCCTGCAAGTTCCATTTTTTCGATAAGTTGTTCTCTTGTTAACTTATCAATATTTTTTTCTTCTTTGATAGTGTCTGCCAATTCGTTTTTAAAATCATTTTCGATTTCAACTGCATCTACCATCTTCCCGCTACCATGCCATACCTTTTTGATGGCAGTAACGTTTCCACTTACACTAGCGTGAACTCTAATTGTAAATGGCTTATCAATACTTGCTACAAGTTGTCCTAATTTAACATAATCGCCAACCTTTACTTCAGCTTTAAGAATTGAACTTCTTTGAATTAAAGGTATATATACTTTCTTAGGACTTAAATACTCTGTTAGTGGGTTTTTCTTGCACATATCCTTTCTTCCGTCAATAAAAATCCCTTTTACTTTTTGAAAAATCATCTATTGTCCTCCGTCTTAAAATTAAACCAAAGTAATTATAACATAATCACTTTATTTCACAAACACTTTCTTTAAAAGAAAGCCTCTATAAATCATCAAGCAAAATATGCCTTTACTAAGTCAATTGCTTGTTTGATTTCTTCCCTAGTAACGTCATAATGCGTTACAAATCTAAAACTGCCTTCATATGGCAAAATCTTAACCCCTTTACTGTAAAGGAATGCATCTAAACTGTATTTTCTTTCATCATCAATATCGAAGAAAACCATGTTGATGTCTAATTGAGTTTCATCAATCTTGATCCCAGGAATTTCTCTTAAAAGTTTTTCCATGTATCTAGCATTTTGATGATCGATGTCTAATCTTTTACTCATTTCTTTAATCGCAATGAAACCACACGCAGCGAGAATTCCGACCTGTCTCATTCCCCCGCCCATAATCTTCCGGTTATATCTTGCCTTTTCAATAAAATCTTTAGGGCCGACAAGAATTGTTCCTACCGGTGCCCCTAAAGCTTTAGAAAGACAAACACTAACTGTATCAGCGCATTTTGCAAGTTCTTTAACTTCCGTTTTTAAAGCTGTAGCTGCGTTAAAGATTCTCGCTCCGTCTAAATGAACGCTCAAATTATGTTTTTTTGCGATATTAAATACTTTTTCCATGTAATCCAAAGGAATAACGCGACCGTTAAAAGAGTTCTCCATACAGACTAGTTTCGTTCTAGTCGTTGAGATAGTTCTGACTTTAATCATCTTTTCTAACTTATCGAGATTCCAAATGCCGTTATCACTTTCTAAGGTAAACAACTGCACTCCTGAAATAATCGGTGAAGCTCCTGATTCGTGTTGAACGATATGAGCGAACTGATCAACAATCACTTCATCGCCTTGATTACAATGAGTAAATAATGCTAATTGATTTGAAAAGGTTCCAGAAGGAACGAATATAGCAGCTTCTTTACCAAATAATTTAGCAGTATAATCTTCTAATTCATTCATTGTTGGATCGTCGCTAAACACATCATCCCCAACTTCTGCATTTAACATTGCTTCTCGCATCTTAGGTGTTAATTTTGTTACGGTATCACTTCTTAAGTCAATATACTTCATCTTCTTTACCCCTTATTAATCAATTCTTGATATAGTTTTGCCAATTCCATAATATTGACAATAAACTTAGGATATAAACCGCTTAAGATTTCATCATCTATCTTGTTCGTAAGTCTTGATAAAACTTCACTCTCACGATCTTGGTTATAAATCTGTAAACCTTGTTCTTTTTTTTCTTTTGCGATTTGTTTAACAAGTGCCATTCTCTTTAAAAAAAGTTGTAACATCTCATCATCAATCGCGTCAATTTTCTTTCTTAAATCTTCCAATTTTCGTTAACCTCACAATCATATTTATTTTACCATAAAATAACCGTTATTTCACCAAAAAATTTAAAGCAAAAAGGATGTTTCGAATTACAACAAAACATCCCTTATTAAAAATATTAAATTAATTTTTCTATTCGCCCCATCTTCTCGGATCGCCTTTAATTTTATCCAAGACCTCCATATCACAATCCTCAATCACAAAATCAACTTCTGAATTCTGGATGATTCTTTCTTCATGGACACTCTTTGGAATTGGTGCCATACCTTTTTGAAGTAAATATCTAATACATATTTGTGCTGGACTAACTTCATATTTTTTAGCAACTTCTTTGATAATTTCATTGCTCAATAAATAACCGATTCCTAAAGGTGAATAAGCAATGATAAATATCTCTTTTTCTTCACAGTATTCAATCAAATCCTTATGATCAATACCGATGAAATGACCGATTTGATTTACATGAGGTATGATATCACAGTTTTTAATGATATTTTCCAAATGTTCAATCTCGAAATTACTAACACCAATTGCTCTTATTTTTCCAAGCATATAAAGTTCTTCCATAGCTTTATAGGCTTGGACATTGCCTTCATCGCAATTTTTACCCATTTCACTCCAAGGCCATGGCGCATGAATGATAAACAGATCTAAATAATCTGTCCCTAAAGCCTTTAAAGTCTTCGCAAAAGCTTTTTTAGCACCTTCATAGGTTTTAATATGCGATTCTAATTTTGAGGTAATAAAAACCTCTTCTCTTCTTAATCCAGAGTCTTTTATCGCTTTACCAACACTTGATTCATTCTTATATCCTTCAGCCGTATCAATATGACGGTAGCCATTGGCTAAAGCCATACTAACTGCATTATAAGCATCTTCACCAGGATTTATTTGCCAGGTTCCAAATCCTAATTTTGGTATTTTCACGCCATTGCTTAAGACAAAGAAACTATTTAAAACTTTCATATTTTTTGCCTCCTTTTATTTAAAATACATGGCTACATTTTGTAATTCTTTAATGATTTCGATATTTTGCGGACATTGTGGTTCACAGGCACCGCAAGCAATACACATATCAGCTAGTTCTTCTGGCTTCATATTATTAAAATACTGTTTTTTATGATATTCTTTATCACCGAAAATTGATGCATTATTGTAAACTGCAAAGTTACCAGGAATATTTACGCCATTAGGACATGGCATACAATACTTACAGTTAGTACAGTCGACTTTTATTCTTGACTTATATAGATGTTTAACTTTATCAATCAAAGCTACTTCTTGATTGGTAAGCATATTGCTCTCTGATAATGAAGCTTCAGAGATATTGTCATCGATGTGATCTAAGTTATTCATTCCGCTTAAGATAACTCTCACCTCTGGCTTATTCCAAAGGTATCTTAAAGCCCATCCAGCTGCTGTATGTTTCTCTGGATAACTATTCCAAATATCACTTATTTCATCAGGCACTACGGCTAATCTTCCCCCTCTTAAAGGTTCCATGATTATAACGCCAATACCTTTAGAAGCAGCTAAGTGAAGTCCTTTTAAGCCAGCTTGATATTCTTCGTCAAAGTAGTTTAATTGGATTTGACAAAAATCCCAGTTGTAAGCATTAATAATTTCTTCAAAAACTGAAAACTCATCATGAAATGAAAAACCAATATTTCTGATTTTACCGCTTTCTAAAGCTTTTTCGATAAAGTCAAAAACATCACATTTTAAATAATTATCCCAATACTTTTTATTTAATGCATGTAATAAATAATAATCGATATGATCAGTTTGAAGATTTGCAAGTTGTATATCTAGATACTTATCTAAATCCTCTCTAGAATTAATCAACCAAGAAGGTGATTTAGTCGCTAAAAAGACTTTTTCTCGGTAACCGTCTTTTAAGGCTCTACCAACAAAAGCTTCACTAGTTCCACCATGATAAGGATAAGCTGTATCAACATAATTAATACCTCTATCAATGGCGTAACGAAGCTGTTTTTTAGCTTCTACTTCATCAATTTTGCTATATTCATTATCAATTATTGGTAGTCTCATGCAGCCAAAACCAATAATAGATACTTGATCGTTTTCTCTTCCTAATCTACGGTATTTCAATAGTTATCAACTCCCATCATAGTTTAATTCTATCATATTAAAAACTTTATTTAAATCACCCACGCGAAACTTAGTTTGATAATTTTCACTTAATGCTTTCGATAATAATCATCACAGCGCTATATGCTAATAAAAGAGCCATTATTATGTTGTAATATAATTTATACTTCGTCAAGACTTCTTTAAAGAATTGACCAAATAAACCCCAAACGACTACTGCCACAAAGCATAAAGCTGCCATAAGAAACGAAAATAAAATTAGGTAATTAGGATCAAAACCTAGTTCTAAATAATAAGTAGCTATAGTTAAACCGAAAATAATCGTTTTTGCATTGATAAAGTTCAATATTATAGCCATGAAGAAAAGTTTATCGTTTGTAATCAATAGCTTTTCATCATTAGCTCTATCCAAAAACATTTTCAAAGCCAAATATAGGATAAATAAACCACCTAATACACCAATGATTCTGGTGATAATTCTAACATTGCTATATAAATATAAGTTTAATAAAGCTGTAATGACAAAAACCAAAAATGTTCCTACAAATATCCCCAACATAAATCTCAATGTTTTTCTAAAACCGATTTTGGCTGATGAAATTGAGGAAAAGATATTATTAGGACCAGGTGTAAATACAGATATTAAAATGTAAGTTATGAATCCACCCATATAAAAACCTCTCACACATATAATTATACTTATTATTAGCGAAAAATATTTATCAAACCTAAAAAAAAGTGGACTTTTTAAAAAGTCCACTAAGTTAAATTATAAATTATTAGTTGTCTTCCAGTTGTTGTTCGATAATTGCGTTTAGTTCTTCCATTAATTCTTGATTTAAAGATACAGGAAACATTTCGGCTAAAACTTCAAAATTTTCTTCCATAGTTTCTGATAAACCATGATTGGTAATTATTGTTGGATATTCTTCGTTTATAAAAGCAATGTCAGCTAATAATTGTTCATATGATACTTGATTATAGCTCATTCCATAATCACTTAAACTAATAAAACCTTCTGTAATTTCTTCGATATCATATATTGCAATAGATAACTGATGATCGATATCATCGTCTTGCATTTCGAAATCAAAATAGAATTGTTCTAATACTTGATTTTCGTCATTATAGAGCATATCGTTACTATATTCATAATCATAAACTTTGTTCCAACCTTCGACATCAAAAATATCCCAAACAATTATTTTCGTTTCATCAAAAGATATATATTTAAGGGTTGGATTATAAGTATCATAAATTATTGAAATGTTTAACGCAGAATCATTTTGATCTAAAACCAAGCTGTAGAAAGTATCACTTTCATTATCTGTGTAATTAATCGCAAATCCCTCTCCAGAATTACTTACTAAGAATACTGATTTAGTTTCTCTATCATAGATTTGATAGTAAATGTGTTCTCGGTAAATATCATCAATCATTATGTTAATCATATCACCGGTTTCGCTAAAACTGTTATATGTTAACATATGGGAAAGGGTTCCACCAAAATCGACTAAGTTATCTTGAATAGTTTCAAAATATAAAACATCATCAATCAGGTTAAAATACATAATTTGTCCTGATACTTGTTTGATTTGCGACCTAAGGAATTCTTCAGCATAATAGATATACGTTTCAATATACAATTGATCTTCTTCAAGTAGTATTTTAACTTTATAATTGATACCTTCAACATTAAAATCACAAAACTCATTTTCAGTAAAATCATGACAAAATTCAAAAACTACTGAAATCGACTGTAGCATTTGATAAGTCATAAAGATAAATTCAGCATTAAGAATTTCTTCATCAAATATCGGTTCTTGGGGCTCAGTTAAATCCTCACGATTATAGATTACCGGTGTATCAACGGCTAAAGCTTTAATAATAGGTGATTGATTTTCAGAATTAGCATATATCGGCATTTCATAATCGCCGATAATAGTATTCATTTTAGTAAAATACATGTTTATCTTATCAATAACTTGTGCTTTAGTTTCATTTGAACTATTAGAACTGATAAAATCATTGTCAATAGGCGCTTGTGTTGTAGGCGCTTGTGTTATTGGTGCTTCTGTTGTAATTACATCGGTTGTCGGTGCCTCGGTAGTTTTTTTATCACACGCAAAAACTGTTAAAGATAATAATGTTACAACCAAACCTAAAATATACTTTTTCATTTTGTTTATCGATCAATAAAATCCTTTTATGGATATTATTGATGCTTCCTTTCTTAATTTGTCAAACTAGTGAATTTAATTTAAAAGCCATAAATATTAAAATAATCCCGCCTATAACCATTGCGACCCCAGCGAACTTAACTCCAAATATGGCAAAATCTGTATACTCTGCACCTTCTTTTAATCTAAAGATATCAGAAAGCCTTAAAAATTTCTCCGGATACTTCACCTCTAAAACCCCAAAAACAACAAATGCAATCCCTAAAAGTATTAAACCTATCATAGTAAATATTCCTTTCTTAAGTAATAATTAAACCATTAACCAAGACATAACAAATAAACCGACAACCAAACTTGCTATATTAGCAGTGATGGCATACATTATAGCCATTGATCTTGGTTTCTCTTTTAAAAATTTAAAATACCCAATTATCTCTAAAGTAAAGACTATTATCTCTCCAATAATCAATACTCCCAAGTAACCGAATAAAGAAGCTCCAAGATAACCTATAACCATCGAAGCGTAAAGAAGGGTTTGAGTTATTAGATTAACTATAACAACAAGTTTATATGAATCAAAAAGTTTATATCTGAAGACAAACAAAATAAACACTTCAATAAAAATAGTGGCCAAAGCAGTTAAAACAAATTGAAGAATTGATCTTCCAACAGGAATAAGTTCTGTTACGGTGTCATCGAGCTGATAAACTGTTTTTCCGTTTATGAAAGTCGGTGTAGCATTTTCAATTGAAAAGTCTGATAAATCAAAGGTGAAGTTTGCATCAAATAAAGTTTTATTTACTACCTCAGATACAATTATCTCACCTGATTCTAATACTAAAGCAATTTTAAACACGTCAGGTGGGGAAAAGTATCCGGCGATAAACTTATTGGGTTCTTCAAAACTTATATAGTTTGGTATACCTCGATAAAGTGTATAGGAATGGAAACCTTCATCATCAACATAACCATTTAGTTCTTCAGGAAAATAATCTAGATAATAATAATTTTCAATCCGTTCTAAAACTTCTGTTTCACTTAAAACATTGATTTCTTTATTACTTTTATAAAGCAAGTCAAAAACATATGGTTGATCTAAACCAATTATTTCAATAGTAGTTTTCGGTTTAGGTCCCATATCCGCTTTAACAGAGATTATCAAACCGGTAGTTGTGAGAATAAAAAATAATAAGAATAATAGTTTTTTCATTAAAAAAATTACCTCTTTGATTATTTTAGCATAAACACTTGTTTATTTGAATACAATTAAAGAAAAAACTCATATCATTATCGATATGAGTTTTATAAGTAAAATTACTAATTCTTATTTAATTCTTCTAGCTACATAAGCAATGATTTCCGGTCCAGTATGTACACCTAATACAGGTGTTAATCTTTGCATTTTTAAGTTTCTAATCTTTAAAGCATTTTGTAATTTGTCAACTAATTCCTTAGCTTCTTCTTCATTGTCGCCAAAGTGAATGATTAGATCAATTTCATCATTGCCAAACTTTTCCATAAGGATTGATTTCATCTTTAGTAAAGATCTTTTAAGTCCAAAGCCTTTAGACATCGTTACATAAACTCCTGCATCATTAACAGTAATTACTGGTTTAATGTGCAATAAATCACCGATTGTTCCTTCGACTTTGCCGATTCTGCCTCCGGCTTTTAAATATTTCAAAGTATTGACTGTATAGAAAGCTAAGCTATCTTTAAATCTTAGTTCATCTAGCAATGGAACTATTTTATCAAAAGCTGTTTTCTTTTCAATCAATTCTAATGCATACTCAACAATGAAACCTTCGCCACCACCTAGGGTTTTAGTATCATATTGTATTGTTTGTAATTCTTTTTCTTCATCTAGAGCCAATCTAAATGAATTAAAGGTGCCGCTTAATCCTGAAGAAATGTTAATTACTAAAAGATGGGTAAAACCACGTTTTTTAATCTCTGCGAGAATATTATGTAAATCCTCATTTGATGGTAAAGACGTCGATACTTTGTGAGTATCTAACTTTGCATATACATCTGATGCGTTGATTTCAATTTGGTCTCTGTATTCTTTTCCATCGACAACAATCATCAATGGAACTACGAATAAGTTATTCTTACTAGCAATAAACTCGTTACTTAAATTAGCTGCTGAGTCTGTTAAAACTGCTATTTTCATAGTGACTACTTCCTTTCAGATATTACTCTATCTCATAGAGTAGTTTATCATCATCGGAATAAACTGTCAATTAAATTGCTGCTACGAGTACAAATACTCATGTAATCATCACAATAATTTCATTCAATAATGGTCAAAAGGTCAAAGAATTCAAACCAATCTGGATTTGTTATATATCTTACATAACTCAAACTATTTACCCAAAATACCAATGAACTGCTTGTGAATTCGAAACTATCAATGGATAAAGTCAAAGGAACATATCCTTCAAAATAAACATTTGAAAGCATAACGCATCCAGAAAAAGCAATGTTTGCAATATAGGTTATCGATTCTGGAATGCTTATTTCCAATAAATGTGTACAATTTCTAAAAGCGAAACTTCCAATGTATTTAACCTTATCAGGTATTACTAGATTAACTAATTTTGTGCAACCATCAAAAGCTCCATACATAATCATTTCTAGATTTTCACTTAAAATCACTGTTTCTAAATTCAAACTTCCAGCAAATGCATATGACATAATTGCTTTTACCGTGTCAGGGATTTCTAAATAAACAAGTCCCGTCAAGCCAATAAAAGCTCCCGACCCAATTACTTCTAATCCACTACCAATTGTTAAACTTGTTAAACTGGTTGTATTAGAAAATGCACCATTACCAACAAAGGTTACAGTATCAGGAATTATAAAACTTAATAAACTTGTACAGCCACTAAAAGTATATTCTTCTATTCTAGTTAAATTATCTGGAAGTATTACGTCAACTAAACTTGTACAATTCCAGAATAGACCATATGGCAAGTAAGAAATAGCAGCATTGATTTCTGCTGAAACTAAATTAAAACAGCCATCAAAAACTCTTGGGCCCATATAAATAACACTGCTTGGTACAACTACTTCTAATAAACTTGTACATCCAAAAAATGCAGAAGGACCTATATGAGTTAAACCGTTATTAATAACTACACCTTCAAGATTTCCTTGATTGTAAAAAGCTTTTTCAGCAATTCCTAAAGTATCGCTTTCTAAAACTACTGTATATCCAATCGGCATTGAGCCTTTGTAGTTAAGAAGCGTTTTTCCCGCATAAACCAAAGAATTATCCGGTTGATTGCTATACCATAAAGTAGTTGTAAGAGAAGCATCCCCGATATATCTTAAATTATCCGAAAATACAATAACCGCTAATTGACTACAATTAGCAAAAGCATATGATAAAATTTCAACAACCCCTTCGCCCATAGTAAAACTTTGAAGCGATGTGTTATTTTCGAAAGACCGAATTCCAATTGATTCAGTTGAGTTTGGTAAGGAAATTGATGTCAATGAAAAACAGTCTTTAAAAGCATAATCACTGATTGTAACCAAAGAACTGTTAAATACAACTGAAGCAAGATTATCGTTGCTTCCAAATGTGTTCTGTTCTATTACTTCTAAGTTTGCTGGAAGGGTGACGGATAATAGATCGCAGTTGTAAAAAGCAGAAATCCCAAGATAAATAATTGAATCCGGCAATGTTATACTTTGTATTTTAGGTGAAAAAGCAAAACCATAATCATCAATTATTCTTATATTTTCAGACATTGTTATCGAACTTAAATTTGTATTACCTCTAAATGCGTTTTCACCGATATATACAACTGTATCTGGCATAGTTATTCCTGCCATGTAGGTATTGCCATTAAAAGCGTTACCGGCAACACCAATTGTGCCGGCATCCAAGGTAATCTCTTGGTCCATAACCATTGTTCCTTTATAACCCAATACTACCTTACCCGCATACATTAATCCTGAAGGTCTTGAGTTTAGCCACTGAGTATTCTTGAATGCCTCAATTCCAATTTTGTATACCGAATCAGGAACATTGATTATCGTTATTTCAGAATTATCTCCAAAAGCATTATTTCCTATTTCCAATAAACCATCAGGTAATGTTAAAGTAGAATTTTTGTAACCTCTTGAGAAAGCATAGTCTTCGATCACCAAAAGACTAGATGGAAAACTAACATTTCCTAACCGAACACATAAAGCAAAAGTCATGTACTCAATTACAGTAATTCCCTCAGGTATTAAAACATTATCTAAAAAACCACAATCATAAAAAGCTTCTTCTCCGATGGCTTCTAGAGTAGATGGGAGATTAATTGAATTTAGCCGATCATTACCAGAAAACGCACCTTTGCCGATACTAATCAAACCTTCAGGCAAAGTATAATTTATAACATAAACACATTCTCTGAAGCTATAGTCACCAATGGAAGTAACTGTGCTAGGAATTATTATTTCTGTTACATAATCACAAAAATTAAAGGCGTAGGAAGGGATACTTGTTACACCTTCAGGAATAATAATAGTCCTTAATGAATCCGGAATAACTTCATAATCTTCATAAGTTAAAGCTCCGAAATAATAATGAATAAAACTAAAATCATAATAGATGCTAGCATCTTTTAAAGGAACAGATATAGTTTCAATAGCGTTGCAACCCAAAAGAAGATTAGCCCCGATTTCTTTAGCACTAAAAGGAATGACTATTTCTCTTAAGTTACTGCATTCTGAAAACACAGAATTGCCTAAATAAATTATACCTTCCGGTAGAATAACAGTTTCAAGTCTTCTATTCGCATAAAAAGCACCATGTCCAATAGATAAAAGACTAGAACCAAAACTTATATTTAAAAGATTTTCATTACCATAAAAAGCGTAATCACCGATATACTCTAATGAATCCGGTAAGACAACATTTTCTAGATTAGCATTGTTTATAAAAGCTTTTTCAGAAATTCCTACAACCGGCATTCCTTTAACGGTTGAAGGTATTACTAGATCAGTTGTGTAATTGTTAAGTCCAGTTATAATAATTTCGTTGTTTGATTCTAAATAAGTGAAATCATATTCTATTTCTTCCCAGTGTGCATAAAGAGTTAAGTTTCCCTTTACAAGCGAATCGTTATAAAACATTTTGCTTGAGAGTTCAGGTCCATAAAACCAACCGATAAAATTATATCCCGTTCTTACAGAAACTGGTAAATCGATTGTTGAATTATAGATAACATAATCTAAACTCTCACATTCACTTCCGCCTTCGCTTTCAAATGTAACTTGATAAAGAATCGGTTCATAGATTGGATAAACTATAATATTATCTATAACTGTAGAAAAATCTAGATTCCATCCCAAGAAAAGATAACCTTCTCTGGAAGGTTCATCAGGCTCTGTTGCCGGTTCACCATAACCGACAAACTGAACATCAATTATATAATCATTGTAATCTTAAAATACAACTTGAAACAACCGCATATCCCTTAAATCTAGGGTTACTTCAATCGAAAACTCTTGATAATTAATTGTTATGGTATGAATACCTGCTTGACTTAACAAATCATTATCACCTGATGACAGCATTTCTCCATTTACAGGAATTCTTTCAAATGAATCATCACTGAAAGTTAAATAAAGATAAAGATCAGTTATATCAAACAAAGCTATGTCATAATAATCTTCAAGACTTGTTTCATCAATTTCAACATTTGTTAAATACTTCTCAGTCGTTGATGTTGTAGTTGTTGTTGCTGTTGTTTGGGTTTGAGTCGTTATTGCTATAGTTGTTGTAATTATGGTTGTTGCATTTGGTTCTGTAGTAGGAATTTCCGTCGTAGTCGCATTATTACAACCAAAAAGAAAAAACACTAATAGCGATAAGGAAATAAACATAAACCTAAAAAATGTTTTTAATTTCATATATCATCTCTCCCTTTAAAAAATATATAAGGGCAACAAGATTTAGTAAATCTCGTTGCCCTTCTTGGCAAAATACATCAATATCATAGTTTCATATTACTACTTTAAAAATAATTAATCAATATCATTTAATTAAATCAACTCCCAAACGAAATCATTTCTTAAGTTTTAAAACCTTTTCGGTTTTGACTACCCCATTGCCCACTTTCTTTTAGTGCGCTAAAACTGCTGAAGACTCGATGGATTGATATCATTTGTCGATAGCCAAAATTCTCCAAAACTGCATATAGCAGCAAAATTAAAGTTTCTTTCGTATTCATCATCAAAATATCTCGTTCGGTCATAAATAATGATGATAAAGATACAACTACACCAAAACCAATCGAAGCGGTAAAAATAGCTAAAACAATTGTTGTATTTAAAAGTCCTAAAGCTAAGGCGAGAATAAGCATCGTATATCCAAGTAATTCAAGGAAAGGTCCTAAAAATTCAAAGAAAAAGAAATAAGGATAACCAATAAAACCAATTTGTTTATACTTCGGTTTAAAAGCAATCTTTCTATGGAAGGATAAGATATCCAACAATCCTCTTTGCCATCTGTTTCTTTGCTTTAAAAGCGTTTTTAAATCGCTTGGGAGTTCGGTATAACAGTAAGCATTATAAACGTACTGCACACGGTGTGGTTCTTTCTTCGCTAAAGCTTGAGTGGTTAATCTAACCACTAATTCCATATCTTCTCCCACTGTGTCTTTTTTATATGCACCACTGCTGGTTAGATACCCTCCGCTGCTAATAAGTGCTTTTCTTTCAAAAAGACCAAAAGCTCCGGAAATAATCATTAAACTCTTTAAAGAACTCCAACCGATTCTACCGCTTGTAAAAGCTCGCAAATATTCAATTGTTTGGAAACGACATAGCGATTCTTTTGGAATAGCTCTTTTTTCAACCTGACCCTTATTTAAGGTAAACCCATTTGCAGGATAAATATTACCGCCCATCGCAAGAACTGGCTTGGTATTATCAAGCATTGCTGAAGCTAACTTTAATAAAGCATCACCCTCTAAAATACTATCAGCGTCAATACCGCAAATAAATGTTTTACTTGCAACATTAACCCCAGTATTTAAAGCATCAGCTTTACCGCCATTATACTTATCAACAATCACTAAATTAGGAATATCTTTGGTAATATAAACCCCTCTGATCTTTTTAGTGTTTAAACTGTTCTCATGAACAGAATGTATACGGATAAGATTAAAGTGATTTATCATAACGCTTAAAGTATCGTCTTTTGATCCGTCATTAACAACGATTACTTCATAATTGGGATACTTAAGATTTAGTAAAGAAGTCACACTTTCTATTATACTTTTTTCTTCATTATAGGCAGGTGCGATAATAGAAATACCTGGTAATAATTTATCGGTAAAAAGCAGGGAGAATTTCTTGGTTTTAGCTAAATTAACCGTTCTTCTAGAACCGATTAAAGCGAGAATAAATAAGATAATATAAACTGAATTAATCGCTACAAAATAGAAGATTAAATAAACATTTACATCAATTAAAAATCCTTCAAAAAATTCCTTTGGACTAAGGTTTAATATATTGACGTTAATTCTAATTAAGTAGATTATTGGAAATAAAAGAATAGTAAAAGCTATCCAAGAACTAATCCAAACAATCTTACCTTTTTCTTTAGGTGGTTTTGGTTTAGCTATTGATTCTAATCTTAATGGTTGTAAAGAAAGTTTCTTTAGTGTTTCCGTTTTTAAATAAGCTCTAAACTCTTTTGTAAGTTCTAAATCGATTGCTAAACCTTTTTTTAATACCGGCATTAAAGCATCTTCAATTAATTCATCGGTATTCATGTCTAAAAAGTCAATTAACGGTTCAGTAATCTTTTTATCCATCATCAGCAAAATTATCTCTTCGACAAGTTTTAGATTACTAGTATAATTATTCAAGACGATATACTCGATTCGATTGGAAATAGCGATAATTATTTGTGATTTTTGGTAAGTATTAAAACTTGAAAAGCTTCTTAAGATATAATCGAGAAAATAACTTTCGTTTTCAACGATTCTTGCAAGAGTTTCAGTACGATATCTATCAATCTCCGATTGATCATATCCTTCGATAAGCAATTTTAAGTATTCGATATCCGGATTCTTTTCTAATGATTTAATTGCGTAAATTTTTACAAGCATATCATCTGAATTATTACAAAATGATTTTAATGTGTCCGGTAAGTTCTTAAGCAAACTTTTCAATAAGGCTTCTTTCAATTGATATTTTTCATTTTCATTAAATTGGTCGTCTTCTTTCAACCAGCTAAGAGTTTTCTCCAGATAATCCAAAAGAATCGCTCCAGGATTAAACTCCGATATTCTAATCAATAAAAGCATGATTTCAAAACGGCGATCTAATGTGTATTCAACTAATCTTTTTCCGATTCTTTCGTAATTATTACCAAGGATAATTGCTAATCTTTGTTGGTAATCAGCTGAAGAATTAATTAAAGATTCAATAAGCGGTTCTAAATCAGTTATTCTTTCTGTAATAGTTACACTTTGAATAATTCCTAGTTTAACAGCTTCGTTTTTTTCCTTTGAAAACCGGTTTATAAGCAATGTATAACCTTCTCTAGTATTAAGTCGTCCAATATAATAAACAGCGATTAAACGGCGATATGTGAAGTGTGAATTAAGGTTTTTCTTCTGCTTGTTGATGAATTTGGTTTCATCTAATTCAGCGATAATTTTTTTCCTTACAGGAACATCTAATTTTATTTGTTCGTCAACATCAATCAAAGCATCAAGAAAAAACTTGTCTGTGACAGGTTTTTCTACTTCTTCTTTATCGATATATTTTTTAAATATATAATCTCTTGCTTGATTTACTCTTTTCAAATAGACTTTGTGACGATATTTTTGAGTTAAAATTAAGATAATAAATACTAAAGAGATAATCAGGAAGATTATTAAAACAGCGTAGATTATGTCAAGAATCATAATCTCACCTGCTTATCTTTAATTCTTTTAATATGACCGATTATTTCTTCAGGTATTATCGGTTTCTTTAAAACTAAATCAATATCTAAAAGATTAGCCCTCATTATTGCATCTAGGCTTTTATGGTGTGATGCAATAATGAAAGGAATTGATTTAAAGGCGATATCATCATTTAGTTTTTGTTTAAAGCGGAATCCATCTAACTTAGATAAGTTAATTTCTGATATTATACAGTCAATTTTCTTATTTTCTAAGATTTCATAAGCTTGATAAATATCTTTAGCAATAATTACGTCGTAATGGATTCGTTTAAAGATTTTGATCATTAAGTTTTGGTATGTTTCGTCTTCATCAACAAGAAGAATGATTCCTTCTGTGTATGTATTAATATCGGTATCTTTATCTAATACCTGACCATTACCTTTTTGTTTAGCTCTTTCTAATCTTGTTAAGGTTAGTTCGATTAATTGATTAACTCTTTCTTTAGTCGGATATTCGGGATTTAACTCATTAATTCTAACAATTGAAATAGAAACTGTTATCGGTTCGACAAAGATATCGCTGTCAGCGATATTTTTGTTTAATCTAGAGACAAAACTTTTTATTTCATCTTCAGTAGTACTCTGTTTATAAACAAATATGCCAGGACCGTTTTGTTTAAATAAAAGCGTTAAGTCACTTTTTGTTTTATTTAAAACATAAACTAGATTTCTTAGAGTTTCGTCACCTTTAGTCGGTCCATATTTTTTGTTTATTTTAACCAAATTATCAATGTTTATCGCCATTAAACCTCTGGTTTCACCTACTACCATTGGTTTATCAAGATTTGTCAGTAAATGTTCAATCATAAACCTTTGGTTGTAGAGATTGGTAATTGGACATCTTAAGAGTCTGTCGGTGGTTTCCGTGACTTTGTTTTGCAAGTCTTGGAGTCTTTCTCCTAAAACAGTATTATTGGCACTTAGAGATTGAATTTCTTTAGCTTGTTGGATAAATTTAGATGTGTAAATCGCTGGTAAATTTATGTTATAAAGACGATTGTATTTTCTGACAATCGGTTCTAATAAAGCTAGCCAATAAACTCCTTTTTGATTAAAGATTATTTCGAAAAAATAATTCCATAGTTTATAACCCGATAAAGAAGAACTCGCTATTTCAAGATTAGCAAATTGTTCAAGTTCAATTTTAGAGTCTTTAAATACTTCGTAGATTTCACTCGGATGATATCTGGTTTCTAGCCATCTAAGCATATGATTAAGAATCGCTTCATAGTTATAAGAAACATTCTTTTGGTTTTTTCTTAATACGACTTGCTTAGTATTATAGAAATCATATCTTGAAACAGCTTCAAATAAATTTTTAATGTTAAATTCTTTGATAAAGTTACCTAAACGCGGATAGATGCCCACAAGCTTGAAGTTTTTAATCTTAGCTAATGAATGCCTAACGAACTCAACGCTTGGCATGATAGATTCATGGAAACTATTTATCGCATTTATTAATTTTTCCTGGCTTGGGTTTGGTTCTAAAAAGCCTTGAGAAAATAGATGCCCTGAGAAAAGCAATTGATGTTTTGTCATATATGTCGCAAAGCATTCTGGAAAAGGTAAGAAAGGTGTAGTTATAAACTCTAATAGTTCACCTGACTTTAATTGCAATTTATAATCTATATCAGCTATTGTCACAAATTTAATATTCAAAGATTCATTTAAATAAGGTAATCCAGTTTCATTAACTATTATCATTCCTTTAAACCCATTTTCGACTAGGGCTTCAAGTGAAGTAATGTTTAAAAAATCATTTGATTGTAAAATGATTATGTTTATATCTTTAATATTTACAAGTTCCTTTAATTCTTTTAATAGAACCGGGAGGTGGTGCTTAGCTCCCGGATCAAGTAAAATAAGTTCTTCGTTTTCTTGAATTAAATATGAAGAACGCATTACTTTCTCTTCAAGGATTATTTGATTTATATTAGCCATGTAAATCACCTTCTTGTGTTGACTTAATTAATTATATCATTCTTAAAGAATACTTTAAATAAAGACTGAAGATTTAAACCTTAATTTGATATATTAGCATTAACTAAGGATAAATTTTTTAATGTTTAAAGTGAAATCATAGCTATTATTTTCATAAAAAAAATTCCTCTTTTTATGATATTCATACATAAAACAGGAGGAATTTAAAGAAATGATTTTCTTATTAGTTTTATTATATTTTATATATCTTGCCAAGAAAGAAAAGCATTTCTTGTTTTTGATTAGTTGAATATTTGAAATTATACATCACGGATAAAGCTGAAGCTAATTGATCAAAAAAGTTAATTGAAACCTTTAGAGCTCTAATTATTTCATTTATTTCTAGTTTTGGAAAGGTTGATTTATAAGCTTCAAACATCTCCTTAGATAATAATTCTTGGTAACGGCTTTTGCCTTTACCAACTGAAAGTTTAAAATCAAACTTACTACCTATGAACCAATCAATCATGTTTTCTAGTTCATGTCTAATTATATTCATATGCTTCATCGCATAGAATAATTGATTTCTCGCTAACCCTTTAGCCACATAAGGACAAACCCAGTAAAATTCATTAACACAAAGGCGAAAATCTTCTTTAGTTATCTTCTTTACATAATAACTTGATTCATTAGGATTGTTAATTAAATCTAAATCATCCTTATCAATTAAAACCATTGATAAAGAGTCATTTTTAAAATCTTCAATTACATATTTAACATCTCTAATTGTTAAATCTAATCTACTTCCATCTTTATATTGGGTCATATAAGTAAAAGAATCACTGATTGTTTCTAAACCATTTCTTTGATCTAGTGATGTTTGTTTAACTAATACTTCACCTAAAGAATCAATAAAGGAAAAGTCTTTGATAAACTCTTGATAATTGTTTACATAAAAGACAATATCATAATCCTGATATTTATCAGACTCGATATTAGGATTCACTCTTGAGCCGTTCATGACAACTATTCTTATACCATTATTAATATTTGCTAAATCTAATAGTTTATCTAAAATACTCATTATATCTTACCAATCTTACCGGTTATATGATCAATCTCTATTTCAACTATTGCGGTAACATTAATTTCTTTATCAATCATTTTTAATACTTTCTCTTGATCTAAATTCGCATATTTATTAACTAAAGCTAATAAAACATCTTTTCTAGTTTCAATGACCTTAGCTTTACCAAAGACAACTAAACTTTGATAATGTGTCGTTAATTCTTCACCGATTACTTCAACATTATCAAATACAGAAAAAGAAACTTTATTGTTATATTTAATGTTATCGATCTTCTGTCCGGTTTTTGCTGAGTGAAAATAGATTTTATCGTTAAGATAAACATAGTTAACCACTACAGTATAAGGATAGCCATTATCTCCAATAGTTCCCAATACTCCTTCTTGACCTCTAGATAGTAATGCTAGGGTCATTTCTTTAGACATTTCTTTTTCGCTTCTTCGCATTTTTCTAAACATATAATAAGACTTCCTTTTTAACAAATATTAAAACCGTGTACAAAATTATGTTGACTCTACAATTAGATTCATTTTCTCTATAATTAGTCTATATACTAGAATACCTAACATTTCTAAAATAGGTAGTAGCCAAAAAAAGTCTAGATATTCATCAAACTCTGAATTATCGAACACAATAATAACAATAATCATTAAAACTATAATAAAATAAAAAACTGTTCTTTGCAATAATAACAATCCCTTATCTTGAACCTTTGTGATTAACACAGGAAAATAAATGATGGCAATTATAAGCAATGACTCAATCAAAAATAAAAGTTCTAGTTTAAGTGAACTTATATTAACTAAGAAATTTGACATGTTGTATATAATAAATCCAGCATAAAATGTGTGCCAAAAAAACCTTACAGTGACGCCATCATTAAAACTTATTTTTTTTATTCGAATAAGTATAAAATAACTAATATAAGTTACAAGAGATAGAAATAATAGCAATACTTCATTAGTAATAAATATTGTCATAGCTAGTAAAATCAAAAACGCTAAAATGTAAAAAAGTCTTGATTTATCAAATACCTTCTCTAAACAATCTCTAATTCCTTTTTTTCCCATATAATCTCCTTTAGAGGCAATATATAACTATTCTATTTTACCGTATAACCTTTATCTTTTAAATAACTCCATTCACTAATTCTTTTTTTCATATCTTTTGGAAGTAATGAATCTTCATCAATAACCTTTTTAATCGGTTTATCATTTAAGATATTAGATACAACCATTGCATCTGATAAAGCAGCTTTACCAATAGCTACTAGATCAAAACCTAAAGATAAAGCTTCTAAAGCCTCACGTTTGGTTTCAATACCACCAACACCAATAATCGGCAGATTATTGATATTGTGTTTTTGTAAGATATTGATAATAGGAGCTTTCTCTTCTTTATTTCTTGAGGAACTTTGTTTATATGAAGATAAAGACAAATGAATGTAATCAATTTCTCTCTTTGACAATTCTTCTATTAATCTAGTAGTATCTTCTAAGGTTATACCAGGCTCTTCTAATTCTTCAGGACTTAATCTATATCCGATTATAAAATCCTCACTAGCAAACTCATTTCTTGTATTTAAAGCCATATCAACTAACATTAGAGGAAATGTTAGTCTTTTTTCTAAAGAACCACCAAATTCATCAGACCTTCTATTTGAATGAGGACTAAAGAATTGCTGGATAAGATAAGTATTCGCTCCATGAAGTTCTATACCGTCAAACCCGCTTTTAATCGCTCTGATCATTGCTTGACGAAAGTCTTCAATCGTGTCATATACTTCTAGAGTTTCCAACGCTCTTGGTGTAGCTGCATTAGATCTTTCAGCTTTAATACTTGAAGCACTGACAATATCCTGATTTTCATATAATCCTAAAGCGTTCATTCTACCGCCATGATGGAGTTGGAGGATTGCTTTAGCTCCACCAGACTTAATTGCATCAGCTAATCTTTTAAGTGATGGTAAATAAAAATCACTTTTAGCAGAAATCTGATTTGTAAAAGCTTGAGCGTGAAGACTTATAGCCGTAGCGGCTGTAATAACAATACCAAACTCTTTACCTCGAGCGCTGTAATAAACTTCTTCTTCATCACTTAATGTTAAGTCAGGGTTACCTGAATAAGTAGTCATTGGAGCTAATACAAATCTATTTTTTAGTGTTACATTTTCTTTTAATTTATATTTTATTAAATCTTGCATATTAATCACCTCTTCTAGAGAATATTATAACATATATAAAAGAGTCATTGTTTTAAAATGACTCTTCAAAAATGTAATATTTTTTAAATTATTTCTTCCAAACTTAATTCATTACTCTGATCAGATAAATCAAAAATTATTTCTGGAATAGCTATTAAATATTCTTTCTCTTCTTCCTTATTATACCAATACAACATAAATTTAACTTGTATTTTGTTCAAAATATATCCTTGTTCAAGCAGTTTATTAAATTGCTCTTGATAAGCTTTTGAAAATTTAAGTATTTTATTATCTTGATAGGACATAATTTGATCTTCATTTAACTGAAGTTCGTCCCCGGCTTTTAATTTATAAATGTGATGTTGACAATATTTAAAGTAACCTAATACTACATCACTATACGACAGTTCGTACATAAGTCTAGTTGGTTTTTCATAAGTTTTATCAATATCATAAAATTTAGTTGCATGTACTTTAAAATTATTTAAACAATCACTAGAATAGTGTATGTAAAGATTTTGTTTCGCCCTTGTCATTCCCACATATAATAGTCGTTTTTCTTCATCGTTTAAAATGTCATTCCCTTCATAGAGAATAAAAACATTATCAAACTCTCTACCTTTTGATTTGTGCAGAGTTGAGACAAGCAATGTATCAGAATCAATAAATTCATCAAAGGTTGATTCTAATAAAAAGACTTTTAAATCCGATAAGTATTTAACAACATTTTCTTTTTCGTAGTTTGATATAATATTTAATACCGTTTCTAAATGAGCACTTCTATTAAAAACTCTCTCCAATTTTAACTTCGCTTCTTGCCAAGCCACTTCACTTATAATCGAAGTATTGCCTTCATCATTTAAAGTTTTGTAGAAGTATCTGAATTCAGCCATATTAAAAAGTTTAAATTCTGTTGTTGACTCTATAAGTTTGGCCTTTATACAATCTTTAATAAGTAAACCAGTAATTGTCATTGCTTGTTGATTAGTCTTAGTAAGAATTGCTGTCTTACCAATAAGATTGGTATTTTTTACGTGATTAGCTACAGGCACTTCTAAATTTTCAGATGTGTGTTTTGCCAAAACTATCAATCCGTTATTTTGAGTATAAGATTCAATCAAATTAGTTTTCATCCGATTATTAATAGTTTGTACAAAACTATTAGTAAACTCAACAAGATTTTTATTACTTCGATAGTTTGTTACAAGTTCATAAAATGCAGCTTCTTCTCTCATGCTCTTTAAATACTTGTTAGAAGACCCTCGAAAAGCATAAATATTCTGATCATCATCCCCAACTGCTATTACTTTTAAGTTTTCATTTACTTCTTTCAGTACCTGAACTAATTCATATTCAGCTTGATCCATGTCTTGTGCTTCATCAATTACAAGTATCATTTTTGTGATTTGTGATTGATCGACCTCATTATTTCTAATCATTTCAATAGCATCATTAATAATCGTATCGGTTTTTTCTAAACTACCCATTCTTCCTAATATATCAAAACAATAGGAATGAAATGTTTTTATATCAATTTGATAAGCGATTTCTCCTACTAAATCATATAGACGAGTCTTAAATTCATTCACTGCGGCTCTTGAGAATGTCAACATCAATAATTGTTCGTATCGAATATCCTCCATCAACATAATTGAGGCTAATTTATGTACTAGTAATCTTGTTTTTCCACTACCAGGTCCAGCAGCAACAACGATTTTATCATCATCTTGATTATTAATTATAGCCAATTGTCTTGGGGATAACAAACCAAAAACTTGTTTAAATTTTGTCTCAGTAATATTTCTATTAATAGCTTCTTTCTTTTCTGACTTAAAATATTTCTTAAGAAAATCTTGATATTCAAGTTTAAAATAATCATCAACGAAAGTTAAAGCAGCTTGATAATCCTCTATCATTTTATTAGCATATTCGCCAACAATATGAATTTGTTGCTTTTTTACAGTATAAAAATTATCTAATTTCTCATAATCCTTCTTTGTGTATTGCCTAGCATTATTTTCCTCTGTCCGCTCGATAAACATAGGATTGTACAAAATCAGAAATCCACCTTCTATTGTAAGTAAATCAAGTTTTTTTAAATAAAACAACGACTCTTCAACTTGTTTGGTAGTATAAGTTTTAGCAAAAAGTGTATTTTCTTTATTTATTGCTTGGGTTAGTTCATGAACAGAGAAATCTACTTGAATTATTTCTTTATTTTCTATTTTCTCTTTATCTTTTTTATTTATAATATATTGCAAAATGAAAACTGAAACATCAAAACGCTCTTGCATTTCGATTTCTAAATCTTTAATTGGTTTTTTTGGTAAAATCTTAAAAATGTTATTACTTACTTTTTTTCGCTCGACAATTTGATTAATAACAAAATAATTCATCAAATCATTGATTGTTTTTAAAGTTACAGATAAACCTTCTTCAGCAGCTTGTTCATTTAATTCTTTTATATGAATAAGTTCAGGTTCATCACTAAGTTTAATCATAATAAATCGTTCTAGATTAAATGCATCATTCAATTGCTTGATTAGGTTGTTTTTTGAAGCACTTTTCTTTATATAGATAGCCAAATCATTGAAATCAGCAAGCAAATTCATCTCTCTAAAATAATTTATTATCTCAACCACTTTTTCTCGTTTTATACCCAAATTATCAGATATATAATCTAGCCTTGTTTCTGACTCTACATCTTCGCTCCGTTTAGAATACTTGCTTGAAACAAGACTACTCATAATGCGCTTTGCATTTTCTTTATCTTCTATAGGGATAATATTTGTTTGGTCTATTTGTTTATTTGCTTCCATCACACTAGTAGCTAGAATACTGTTAGCAAATACACGAGCACTATTTTGTTTCCGTTTTAAATAACCAGAGTCCTCCAAAGCTGCTACTGCAGTTTTAACTCTAGTTTCCAAGTCATGTATGTTTTCATCCCAACCAGCTGTTCTCGCAATCTCTAAAGCAGATTGAGACATGGTCTTTTTGAATTTTGTTGTAGCTTTTATAGCTTTCCAAACTTGTTGGATTTCTTTTAAGTTAATTTTTGTGTTTTGAAGCAAAGAAAAATGTTTATCTAAATCATCCTCTACATAAAGAATAAAACAATCAGCGTTAAGTGCTTCTTTTCTAGCTGCTCTACCTGATTCTTGAACGTAGTTTTCTAGAGAATCTGATATATCATAGTGTATTATCATTTCAATATTATCTTTGTCTATTCCCATGCCAAATGCATTGGTCGCAACCATTATATTTGCTTTGTTTTCTTTCATAAAAGCATCTTGTTCGCTTATTTTTTCGTCCTTATCCATTTGGCCATGAAACTTAGCTACACTATACCCATCTTCTTGCAATCTTTTGTGTAAAATAGTAACGGTTTTCGTTCTTGATGCATAGATAATTGTTGGACAAGTACGTTGTTCTAGCAATAACCTTAATTGTCTATATTTGTCATCTTCACTACTTAATTTATAGACTTTAAATTTAAGATTTTTCCTTCTACTTGATGTAACTATTTTTTCCATAGTTATATCTAATTTATCTTTAAAATAACTTTCTATATCTTCAATTACATCCGGTTTAGCAGTCGCTGTAAAACAGGAAACAGGGATTTTTTTGTTATTCTGTTTTTTTTCCTGAATCATTTTAATAAATTCACCTATATATAGGTAATCTACCCTAAAATTATGACCCCAGGATGAAAAACAATGGGCTTCATCAATAACAAAACGTGCTATATCTCGACTTAATATAAGTTTTTCAATAGTCCGGCTTCGTAAAGACTCTGGCGCAATATACAATATATTAACAAGTCCATTTTTTACATTTTCAATAACCAATCTTCTTTCAATAGGATCAAGTAAACCGTTAATGGTTGCTGAACTAGTTATTTGCTTGCTATCTAAGTTATCTACTTGGTCCTTCATAAGAGATAGCAAAGGTGAAATAACTACAGTAAGCGATCTTGTACTTTCGCCGCGCATTAAGGCTGGAAGTTGATATGTCAGTGATTTGCCTCCACCAGTTGGTAAAACAGTAATAAAAGACTTGTTTTTTAAAGCCGCGTCTACAGCCATTTCTTGTAAATTCTCACCATCAAATTTACGAAAATCTTGATACCCAAAGTATCTTTGAAGACCTATTTTAGAATTCAAATTAGTTTTGCAATACGAGCATTGTTCTTCACAAGGATTTCCTCTTAAAAGCATCATTATATCTTCTACTTTAGGGAAGGTGTTTATCAACCACTCAGGAAACAATGAATTTGGTTCTGTTTTGATTAAAGCTAAAGCATAAGCTAGTTCCCTAGGGAAATTCTTTATATAATTATCTAAATCTGCATTCATGCAAAACTTTGAATCATATACTTCAAAAATGAGTTTCTTAATATCACGAAACTGAGGCTTATAATTCAAATACTTAAAGAATGCTGAAAATCCATCAATGTTTTTTAGTAAATGAAAAAATATATCCTTTTCTTTTTTGGGTAATGATTCAAAAGTATTGATTTCATCCATCAATAGTTTTTTTGCATTCTTTGAATCACTTAATGGATTATTCGGATCACTTGGATGCAATTTATCATTTTTCACTAATGCGTGGTAAGGATATTGAGGATATAATAATACTGACCAGTATAATGTGTCAATTGCACTAGAATCAGATATTAATTTTTTACTTGCTAATTTATTAATGTATTTAATATCATGATTAATGATGTTATGGCCACAAAAATAATCTGTTTTTTTAATAAATTTAGCAAACTTATCAAAAGAAGCTTGATGAAATTCAAGACCTTTAGAATTTATAGCGCCAAAATCATTGACTTTTTTTGAATTAGTATCAACCTCTATATCAATATATGTAATCAATATAATCTCTCCTATAAACTATTTATTACAATCCTAGTATTTACTCTATATTATAGAATCCATAGTTCCAACTGCAATGTCTTAAAGACCTATTTAGAAATCTAACAACATTAATATTATTGTTTGATATTATTTATCACTTATATTTTACCACAAGCATCATGAACGAAACTATATGAATTAATGTGCACATCACAAATATCTTACAATCTCCAGTTTACATAAGTAAACATTTTCACCGGCAACACTGATCCCTTTAACAGAACTTTTATAGTGCATATAATCATATTTGTTAAAATAGTTTATTAATTCAGTGTTCCATATTTTTACTTTTTTAGCTAGTTCTATAATATTTCAAATTATTTCTTAAACACCAACTACGAACTTCTGATATTCGCTTAAAAAATTAATATGATGAATAAAGTTCGAAAATTCATATCAGATGGAATATACTTACCTTCAAATCTTTAGCAACATATCCATTTTAATTTAAAAAATAACTTTAAAAATATTCGGAGTCTAATCTTCACAAATGTAGTCAAAGTGGAAATTTATAAAGAATGATAAAGGTCATTAGAATATATCAAATAATTAATTTTTTTTAACATTTGTTCTTCCTCTTTCTGAATCTCTACTCTATAACATAACTAAACAAAATCTACATAACAATCAAAAAACTTTAAGCTAATCATGTTTTATTAAAACATTAAATATCTAGGGAACTTTTAATCTTTACTCTTATCGGTGTTTTCAAGCGCTTCTTCAGTTGATGAATCAGAATCAGCTTTTAATAACTTAAATTTATCATTAATTTTTATTGCTATACTATTTAAAATAGACATAATATCAGCAATTATTCTTTTTTCATTAGAGTCAGTAATTGTCAAATCTTGAACATAATCAAATTCGACTGCCGAAGATAAATCCAATTCGGAAACAAAATTGTTAAATAACATTTTACCATCAATTGTAAGATTGTTTTTCGGAATGGATAAAACTACCTTTTCATCACTTACTAATTGGTATTGGTCGGATAAAGCTTTAAAACTAATTATCTTTTTCATATCTCTTCCATCTCTTTCTTATTGTTTCTATTCCGCCATCAAGCAATGTAGCGACTTGATTTAAGATATTCGTTTTGGAGTCTTGATATTCTAGCGCTCCACTTTCAATCTTGATATGACTATTTTCTCGGGTAAATATAATAACGTTGTCTGCATCTAGATTAACTACAAATTGTGGATTATGCGTAACCATTATAATCTGCCTATTTTTACCCATATCTTTAAAGTTTCTTAATAAATGTCCCTTTATGGATTTCGGTGAAACATCATCCTCAGGTTGATCTATTAAATATATACCATCTTTATATCTATCCGATGATAGAACTTCAAAATAAATTTGAGAATTTAAGCCTGAAGAGTATTCAATATATTTCCCAGTTTCATCTAGTTTGTTAGGAATAGCTTTTTGAGTTAAATCTTTATCAATCTGTTCTATTACTTTATTTTTATAAAAATCAATAGGATCAGAGTCATCATATTCCTTTAATGCATTTTTTAAATCTTCAATCTTTTTAATTGAGTCAATCGTAATTTTCTTTACTTTACTAAATGGGTTATTCAATAAATTGATAAGATATATGTCATCAAATTTTTGTACCATAGTTCTTTTAATAAACATAAAATTTAAATAATCTAAGCCTTCATCTACTATCTCTTTAGTTTCAATATGAGGCTTGAGAGGTTTAAGCGATTTCTTTGCAAAAAGCAAATCTACTATACCATCTGAGAAAATCTTCTCTTGTTGGATAAAGTCGTTAAGATTTTGATCTGCAGTACTTTTTATACTAATCTTTTCTGTTTTGTAATCATTAAAAGCATTATTAATACAATTGATTAATGATAGTTGGACAAAAAGAGTTTCTTTAATTTTTTCATACTTGACTGCAAGTTTGTCAGTATATTCTAAGAATTTATCAACTTCCTGTTGTTCAAATTTGTCTAACAAAGTTTTCAAATTAGATAGTTCGGTTTTTGCCTTCGTTATTTGAGAAATGACTGAGCTAATTCTAGCCATTTCACTTGTAAAATCACTATTAGAACAATCAACGACAGAAACGCTTGCAGCAATCCCTCTTTCTTTTAAAATTGCTAAGTTTCCAAATAAACAGTACTTATTGTTGTATTCAAACTGAGATTGTAGAAATTCTCCAACTTTATTTACTTCAGCAATTAAATCTGCTCTAATTACTGACGTATCAATATCCGGTGGATACTTATCTTTGAAAAATGAGTCGCGTTTTAGTTTTTCTTGATTGAATTTCTTCCTTATTTCTCCTTGTGTATCAAAAGCAAAAACCTTATTTTGTGATAGAATCGTATTGATAACTATATTATGTTGTGAAAGGTAATTATCGTATCCTTTTTTTATAGTTTCATTTAATGGACTAAGTGAGTCATCTCTGTAGTAGTTGGTCATTTTATGAAGTAGCAATGACTTTCCAATTGAATTATCTCCGATTATTACATTGATACCCTTTGATAGAGGAATTGGAATATCTTCTCCTTCTATATTAATGGATATTTCATCTAAATGATATTTGCTTCGATTGAAGAAATTATCATCAAGACTGATTCGGGAATCATCAGTTAAAGCTAGTGCTAATCCCTTGAAATTAGGAAGACATTTTAAAATAGTATGTTTAAAATCATCATCTTTCGATGATATTGAGTATTTTGGATAGGCGCTCCATTCATGACAATCTGATCCGGTAATAAAACGAAGTAAATCATAATTTAATATTGATTTTCTATAATTATTAAAAACTTGATGTTTTCTATTTTTAAATTCGAATGCTTCAAAGTATTCAGAGAAAAGGAATTCATTGAATTTTTCTTCTCCAAGTATATTGGCATCATTTTCTCTAGGTTGTGATGATGTCAAAGTATTTTTCTGATGAGCAATACATACAACATTCAAATCTATATCCCCTAGTAACTCAATAAATTTATTTTCAGTAAAAGAATCAGTATTATCATATTTAGGGCGTTTAGTGATTTCGTCAAATTCAAGAACACTCTCTATTTTTTTGACTTTGGCACTATAAGTATCATCAAACACACATATTATGTGTACTGGTTTTGAGGGATTATTGCTAAATGCTACTGAAAACTCAACTGCTGGGAATACTTTAATTATTGATCCTTTGCCTTCCTCTTTTTTTAACTTTTGATAAAGTTTAAAATCAAAGGCATCATGATCTGTTATTGCACAGACATTCACTTGATACTTATTCAGCTTTGCAATTAGCGTTTGTAAATTTGACACTGTGTTTTTATCAACTTTGGACCCATCCTTAAATTTGGATTTCTCCGAATGTATATGCAAGTCAATTTTTAAACCTTTTTTCACAATTTTGTCCATAGAAAGCTCACTTTCTTAGTTTTTTATATAGTTCTTTTGCCATTGCTTCCATAACTCTTTCATAGAAAGCTTTGTCTGTGAAGAGTTTTTCGAAAGAGTCATGATTATTATTGAATAATCTAAGTGCAATATCTTTAAACTTATCTGGAAACAAACTGTTTATAAACATTTCTGGATTATTATCTTTAGCATATTGAGCATATTTCTTAACTTCTGGATCGTTCATAAACATTTCAAAAATGCCAGAAATTATTACTTTGTCACTGTCTGTGAATTGCCCCATATACTGCTCATTAACTTTATCTATAATACTTTGAAGGGTATCTGTTGATTTAGGTTTTCTCTTAGCTTCAATTGATTGTTCAGGTTTTAAATCAGAAGATGTTTTTTCTAGTTCAATGCTACCTTTATATGTTTCTTTTAATTTAGCAAATTCTAATGTAATCTTATCATCTATGCTAATTTTTTCTGCTGTATCTTTTGGTAATAAATTAATCAAATATGAAATAAACATAAACTCTTTAAATAACTCTTTATCATTGATTCTAACAATTTGAGTTATATAAGAATATGCATGATTAAATTTCCTTAGTAGATCTCGATATTCGTATTTTTGTTTTTCAGATAATTCTAAATATTGATTTATGACTGGTTTTAAGATGCTAGTAACGCGACCTAAAGCTCTGTCATCTTGTTTCTTTCCAGCTTCAATCTTAATTCTGGCAAAAGTATCTATATCTTGGTCATTGAATAACATATATGAGTGAATCTTTGTTCTTAAGTCATAAACACGATTATAATCCGTTTGTCCTTCCAGATAGGTCGTTTCATAGAAAGGTTGGAATGACTTTTTTATATCTTCATGAGTATTTACAAAATCCATTACGAAGGTATCCACTTTTCCAGGATAGACACGATTTAATCTTGATAATGTTTGAACTGCGTTAACTCCATGAAGTTTCTTATCAACATACATTGAATGAAGTAATGGTTCATCAAATCCTGTCTGATATTTATTTGCTACTACCAAGATGTTGAATTCGTCACTTCGAAATGCTTTTCTTAATTTTTTATCTGAATTAATGTAGTGACCTTCACTATCAATATTCATTTCAGCTTCTCGATAAGATTTACCTTCAAGTTTGACTTCACCAGAAAAAGCGACTAAAACTCCAACATGTGCAGTTAGTTTAGGATTTTCGTTAATATACTCTTGAATGGCTTTATAGTATCTAACAGCATTTGGTCTAGAATCAGCAATGACCATGGCTTTTGCTTTTACATCTATTCTAAACTGTCCATTATTTAGGAAGTTATCCATAATCAAGTCAGTCTTTTTGCGAATGGTAAATCCATGTTCTTTATAATATCTGACAAGTACTCTTTTTGCTTGTCCTTCAATGACTTCTGGATTGTCTCTGGTGGTTCTAACAATCTTAAATTGATCTTGTAGAGTCGTATAATATTTTAATACGTCCAAAATGAACCCCTCTTCAATTGCTTGTCTCATTGAATAGACATGGAAAGGTTCATGTTTTTGATTGGTAGGATTTAATCTTCCGAAGAGTTCAATTGTTTTATTCTTTGGTGTCGCAGTGAAAGCGAAAAAGGATTGATTACTATGTTGTCCTTGAGCTAATACTTCAGCAACAAGTTCATCAGTGTCATCAACTTCATCTTCTTCAACGCCTTCCATTTCAGCATATTCCTGAATAGCTACTTTTTTGTCTATCAAAGCTCTTCTTAATGTCTTTGCGCTTGAACCTGTTTGACCTTGATGAGCTTCATCAACAATGATTGCGAACTTTCTGCCATCCATATTATCAAAGTCTTTATACGCAAATAAGAATTTTTGAATGGTACAGATGATGATTCTTTTTTTATCATTGATAGCTTCTGTAAGTCCTCTTGAACGTTTTTTGTCATCAATCGCTTCTACTAAACCCGCTTTATGCTCAAAGCTGTTGATTGTATCTTGTAATTGTGAATCAAGAACAACACGATCAGTAACAATGATAACCGAATTGAATATAGGTTGATCATTATTATAGTGAACAGAAGCTAAACGATATGCGATCCAGGCAATGGAGTTTGATTTACCTGATCCGGCACTATGTTCAATTAAATACTTTTGTCCCACTCCATTTTCTTTAACATCTTTCAATACCTTTTTAACCACATCATATTGATGATATCTTGGAAAGATTATTATTTTTGAATCTTTAGGATTAGCAATAAAACGATGTAAAATATCAATAATTGAGTCTTTTGATAATACATCTTCCCATAGATATGAAGTTGTATAACCTTCTTGATTTTGAGGATTACCTGCTCCTCCACTAACTCCTGCACCATTAGATCCTTGATTAAATGGTAAAAATATAGTTTGAGCTCCTTTGAGTTCGGTTGTCATCCAAGTTTCATAAAGATCAACAGCAAAATATACTAAGATTCGATGATTAAATCTGAAAATGAATTCTTTAGGGTCACGGTTATATCGCCATTGATGCATCGCATTTTTATAATCTTGGCCTTTTAACTGATTTTTGAGTTCAATCGCAATAAATGGAATACCATTGATTGATAGAACCATGTCGATGGTATTGTTATTATAAGGAGAATATGCAAATTGCCTTGTTACACCGAGTATGTTATTCTCATATCTTTCAACTAAAAGAGGATTTAATTCTGTTTCTGGTTTATAGAAACAAACATAAAGATCAATCCCCATATCTTTGATTCCATTTCTTAGCACATGGAGTAATCCGTGATGATTAATAGAATCTTCTAGTCTTCTATATAATTTATTAGGTGCATCATCACCATAATATTTTTCATATCTATCCCATGATTTACTTTGAGTATTTTTAATAAACTCAACAAGTATATCCAAATAGATGCCTTTTGAAACATCATATCCTTGCATAGTTAGCTTTCGATACTCGTTATGTATCAAATGCGATTCGATATCTTTCTCAAATCTTTTTTCATTATCTTGCATAGGTTTACTCCTTTATTGCCTTATTTTTTATTTTATACGTGACGATGGAAATTACCGTTACAACAAATACTCCAAATATACTCCAAAATATAATGATAATATTTTCTTGTAAAAACATGATTACAGCACTTAATGCGAAACCAATTAAAGTTGATACGACAAAGTACACAAACTTCATTACGTATGAATCAAAAAACCCTAAAGCATTAAATATAATACCTACTAATGCATATGATAAAGCAAATGTCAGTACCTTTATTCCAATCTCTACAAATGGAGACAATCCAAGATCTGTTAAACTTAATTGGAACAACCAGAAAATAAGTCTCATAAATTCTCCAGTTAATTCTAGTAGAAATGATATTATTCCAGTAACTATTAGAATTAAAAGTTTTATAGATCCTATAGCTGATTTGATATTATCCATTTATGATACTTCTTTCTTACCTGTCACATATTCGTAGATGAGGGATTTCTTGAATTCATTAAGTTTATCTATTTTTTCTTTTTTTATTGAAATCAATCCATCGACTTTATCAATCTTTCGGTGTAAATAATTAGATATTTCACTTTGTTCTTCAATGCCCGGAAATGCAAAAGAAAAATATGAAAATTGATTTTGATAAAGATGTTTTATTGTTGAACTTCCAGTTTGAGACGAATTATACCAGATCCAAAATGAATCTGATTGTAAAACAAAATATAAAAACTTTTTATCAAACTTGAACTTATCCAACACTCTGATTAATAAAACACCACTATTTAATGATGCTCCACCAATAAGTCCTTTCACTATTGCTACTTTTCCTATCGTGCCGTCTTTCGTTATTAGTAAATCATTTTCTATTAAATGAATTTCCGGAGCTTCGTCATATCTTTCTTCGGAAATGTGCACGCAGGTATTCCAGTCGATATTCCCATTTGAAAAATCTGTTCCAGTAACTAAATAAGGGCCTTCTTCTAAGTAATCATTTGTATTTAATCCTTGCCAACCAATACGCCCTTTTAAAGTTGTAAAATCTTTGATTCTAATGACTCTCCATTTTTTAGGTATTTGTCCAATCCATTCAATACCACTATCCTTAAATTCAATATTAGGATTCAATCCTTTAGTAACAACCTCACTAATGAGTGATTGTTTGTATTCTTTGAGTTTCTCGATTTGTTGCTGCTGATTTGCTATTAATTTATCAACTTTGTTTACTATTTTGTCTAGAAAATCAACCAATTCTTGTTGTTTCTCATATGATAAGTTTAGGATTTTATAATTACCATAAACTGAAAAATATATGTGTGGAATAGTCGCTTTTTCACCATAAGTATTAGCTAAATCTAGTGCATCAATTGAATATTTTAAATATTGAAGATTTGTCTCAGTCTCATTTATGGGAACAATATATGACATTGTTCCTAAAAGACTCGAAAAGCCTTCATATATATTAGTTCTGCCTACTCCAGCACCATCTTTAACTATCCCAATGTATCGTTTATCATAGGCGTAGATTTCTAAAAAACCTACTTGACCTGATGCGCCATAAACTGGATAACTTCCATTTTCCTGGACATCCATTTGTTTAATAGAACTTGAGAATGAATTTGCAATAAATTTTAATTTGATAAAGTTACTATCTGTCATCGCCAAACAACTCCTTCATCAGCTTAGTTTCTTCTTTTTCAAGATATTTGATTTCCGCAAATATATCAGAAGATTCTTTGGGTGGGATAAACTTGTAAAATAATCTTGTAAATGGAATTTCATAACCAGCTTTATCTTTACTCCTATCCATCCAAGCAGTAGGATTATAAGTTAATACATTTTCTTTAAAGAAGACTTTGATATCTTCTTGCAGTGGTACTAATTCAGTATCACGTTTCTTAGTATCTGTTTGAGGTTTTCCTTTTTTAAGAATTGGCCTATCATTTTCATCTAAAAGTGGTGATTCTATTGTGACTTTAGTGAAACCAAAAAAATTATTATCAAATATTTTTGATTCAACAACAAATTCATTTTCCTCATACTTATTTTCCTTAAAATCTAAGTATGCTTGTGAAATTAAGTTTATAGATGCATCATCCAAATCCACACGCTTTTTACCAATATTTTTTCTGCGTTTAACATAACAATTTGATGCATCTATAAGTTGGATTTTTCCTAAACGGTCTTTTGATTTTCTTTTTGAAACAATCCAGATGTAAGTCGAGATGCCTGTATTATAGAAGAGATCTGTTGGTAATTGGATAATCGCTTCTAATAAATCACTTTCAATTAGGTATTTTCTAATTTCGCTTGGGCCACTACCAGCATCGCCAGTAAATAGAGAAGATCCATTTTGAATGATGGCCATTCTACCTGAACCTTCTTTTAATTTTTTAACACCATTTAACAAAAATAGCATTTGGCCATCACTAATTGCCGGTAATCCAGGTCCGAATCTTCCTTCATACCCTAGTTTAGTATATTCTTGTTTTACTATCTTTTCTTCTAGTTTCCAATCGATTCCAAAAGGTGGATTAGAAATTATATAATCAAACTCATAATTAGCAAATTGATCCTCGCTTAATGTATCACCAAATTTCATGTTCTGCGCATTACCACCTTTAATCAGCATATCTGCTTTGGCAATTGCATAAGTTTCTGGATTAAACTCTTGGCCAAATAATGATAATTTTGAATCCGGATTAATTTCAGTCATTTTCTCGTCCAAGCAACCTAACATTTGAGATGTTCCCATAGCCATATCATAAGCAGTCTTTACAGCACCATTTTGCTTAATATGATCTTTTTCATTAGCTACTAATAATTCAGCCATTAAATAGATAATATCTCTTGATGTAAAATGTGCTCCTGCTTGTTCATCATAAGATTCAGAGAATTTACGGATTAACTCTTCAAAAATATATCCCATATCTGTTGAGGTAATTTTATCTGGATGCATATCAGCTTTTTTAGAATTGAATTCTTGAATAACAATATACAAAACATTTCCTTTATGCATTGTTTCTAAGGTTTGAGTAAATTTAAAATTAGAAATGATATCTTTTATATTGTCAGAAAATCCTTTTAAATATGTATCAAAATTATCAGATATATTTTCAGGATCAGCCAATAAATTTTCAAAAGTAAATGGACTTATGTTATAGAAATCATATCCTGTCTTCTTACACAATAAACCTTCTTTGATAGCTTCGATTGTTTTTTGACTATCCAGTTTTTTGTTGAGTTCTAGCACCTCTTTTTTTGTTGCTTTCAACGCATCGTCAAAACGTTTAAGTACTGTCATAGGTAAAATAACTTTACCATACTCATGTGGTTTAAAAAGACCTACCAAATGATTTGCGATTGCCCAAATTAAATTTGCTTTTTCTTGAATGTTTGTTGTGGTTTTCTTTCCTATTTCGTTAGTTGTCATTGTTTTCTCCTTTTTTTAGTCGATGCTACATTCAACGAGTTTTATTCTATTCTCTAATAGCAATTTATGAAACAAATTTTTACCGTGGTTCATATTATCTAAGGTGTTTCCATAAGATTGTATCAGATTTCTGATACTTCGATAATACTCGTCTTCTACAAAGTGTTCATGCTTTGTATAAGCAAACCATATATTCATTGATTTATTCTCATATAATTTATAGAAATCAAAAATTGATTGAAAATATGAGTAATCTGCAGAATTTAAAGAGTGACCATAAATAACAATATTGTTTATATTTTCCTTTAGCAGGCTTTTATCATGCATATCACTCGCATGTAGTTTTTTAATTTTTCTATAACTTTTAGAAAAATAAACACTACTTGAATGATATAACTTCTTATCTTTCTCTACAATATAATCATCAATACCAAAAATTATATCACATATATCGGTACCAACTATTCCATGTACATTGTTAAACGAACTGCAAAGACCAAAAGGAATCATATCATTCGCTAGTGGTGTGTAATTGAATGAGATCACTGTTCTAAGAGAATTCTTTCCATTTGTTTTATTACCATCTAAAGAAAACAGAACTGAAAACAACTTTTTTGCTTTCTTTCTATATTCATCGTTTATTTTGGAAGAAATATAATCAGAAAACCTTTTTTCAAAAATAGTTAACTCTTCAAATATAAGTTTGTGCATATATTCTTCGTTCAAGTTTTTGTAATCAATGTCATATCTACATATAAAAAGTAAAGCTAAAAGATTGATTCTTTCTGAAAAATAATTTTCTCCTTGCATATACAAGGTCCTATGTGCAGTTTGAACCCTAAATTGAACATCTCTCCATAAAGATTTTCCACTCTCATCCAATTTCAATGACTTATCAATTTCCTTCTCTATATCACACCACCTTACTTCGCCTTTTACGAATTGTCTAGAAGTTATAAATAATAAATCCCACATTGTAAAGTTTTCAAAAAAACTATCTCTATCAAGAAATTTAATGTTCATATTTCTGTCTTCAATTATTCTAGTCAAAATAGTTGAGCCTTTTACTAAATATTTCTTATACCAAATGTTATCGTCGCTGCAATAATTAAAATAATCATTATATGAAGAAGGAAGTTTGCATTGTAAATCAAATCCATTTCCAATAATCAGTAGTACATTATTCATTCGTTTACCCCCGTAATATTTATATAGATATACATTATAAAAATGACTATTTGTAGACTGGCTCTTACTTTTTTACGTTGCTCGGAATATAAAAACTTCTATCTTTTAGAATTAGAGAAACATCTTTTTTTGTTTTACCATTAAAAGCCAATGCCTTCTTTAATACATCTAGTTTGCTTATTCTCACGAAATCTCCTCTAATTTTTACTTGATAAATTATGGATTCAATAAAAGCTCCAATAAATTGTTGAAAACTTGAAATGTATTTTTTTTCTAATCCATTCCGAATATTTAATGAATAATAATTGGAAAAATCCAGATTATGATTAACATTTTCTGTTTTATGCTTTAAAACAACCATTTGAATATCTTGTATATATTCCCAAGATTTTAGCCTATTCTTAATAGTAGTTATAAATTCTAAGAAACAACGATCACTATATAGTAAATCTATTTTATTTAAAATTGCCACTTTATACGATCATTATAATCACTTGTAAAATATTCTGAATATCCAATCAAGTATATATTACAATAATCACCAGAATGAAAGTTCATATAATTAAAGTGATTAATTATTTCTGATGATGATTTATCACTAGGTTTAACTAGAAGAAAAACCACAATATTATTTTTAGTATTTTCTCTTTCTTGTTCCAAAATACCTTGAAAATTATTAACAGGAATCATTTTTACAGTCATTTGTTTTCAAAAACAAATTCCCCTTTCAAAAAAAATGTAGGTATTAGAATTTATGGCAAATATTAGTAATCAGTTTAAAATTATGAATTAACAGAATCAAAAAATGATGTTATTTATCCACACAAATTATGAAGTCAATTAATTCAATCCCACCAAATTCTAATACTCACTTTTTCAAGATCTTTTTGACTCTTCTTTCACCGATAATGCCTTTGCCTTTCGGTGAACGTAAAAATAAAGCTATTAAAACAACAATTACTAAGGGTATTATGTACCACATATTCTGTATTCTCCTTTTATTGTTTTGATAACTCGTTCACCCATATATATATTTACACTATTACTATTATAAATAATATTTGCGAAAATTAAAAGGCTAAACGAGAAATCAAGTATGATTTTTTTTATTTTTTTCTAAAATTTGTTTATGTTATCTTTTCTTTTTTTATTGGGAATTATTAGCCACTGGTCTAATAAATACCCATATATTTCTCTATCTCCTAGAAGGTGTCCATTCTTATACACCCACCCATAGCATTTGCTATATTTGTTGTGTTGCTTCTGAGGATCTTTTTTAATAAAAACAGCTATGTTAGTTTCAATATTTCTTGCTAAGAAAGGTTTGTTTTTATTCTCTATCCAAAGGTTTAATAGATTAGTTGCTGGTGTTGATTCAATCGCTATTGTTTCAACTCTAGTATCAAAATAAGTAATCACAGTTAAATCATCTTTTCTTGCAACTTCTTCAATCTTTTCCAAATCTTTGAGACAAGAAATCTTTGCTTTACCTAAACAAAGAATGATATCATTCTTTTTGTCACCGCAAAGAAAATACTTACACCCTAAACAATCTTCTTGTAATCTAGCATAGTTTTCATTATTAGAACCATTTATCTTAATTGGACAGTCTTTAACAAGTTTTGTCTTATCAATTGAAATAATTCTTTTTCTTTCAAACAAAAGCTTTAACTTTTCTTTTTGATACTCTTCATATTTATTATTCAACCAATTCATTTTTATTTTCTTTATTTTTATAAGTTCTAAACAATCTTCTTTTGTTTCAACATCAGTAGAATCAATTACAACTTCTAAAACGTCTTTTTGAGAAGGATCAAAATCCAGTTTTACCTTACTCTTTTTTAATCTTACTACCAAAATTACTTCAATATACTCATCTGTTAGAACTTTTATATAATTATTACCATAATCTATTATCTTATTGATTTTAACTGTTCTTTCATCTTCGATTAGAAGATTAGAATCGCAATTCTCAATTTTAATATAAACCTTAGGTAGATTTAACTCTTTTAATTCATCCAATGCTTCTTTTAAAAGATAAGTGTTTAAAACAATTTTCAAATCCTTACATGTACTACCATTTCTATGAGCAAAGTGATGTTTATTTGTTTCACCTCCGTTCCTCGCAATTAACTCTTCGCCACACGATAAACAGGTACAATTACAATCTAAGCCATTAGGAACATCATCAATAAATTTAACCTCTTCATCATATAAACCATATTTTAAAATCATGCGTTTTTCTTTCCTCCTTTTTTAGTAAATAATAACTTTAAGTTAATATTACCTTAAAAAAAGTAAAAAAAAAGAACCTCAAGACCACTGTCAAGAGATTCCCCATTTTGTCAAATTATATGATACTGATTTTATAATCATTCAGTGTTTTTAGTTCAACTATATAAAGTAAATTACTAACAAAGACCAATAACGGTGGAAAGACTATCGCTACCCATAAACCATTTACATTAATTGTATTTCTGCCGTAGAAGATTAAAATTGTATAAACAATAACAAATACAAATTCATAGATTACAATAAGTGTTTTTCTTAAAAACAATCGTAATTTATAATTGAAATCATAATAATTAATTTCTTTAACTTTTAAATAATCTCTAAGCTCATAAATGATTAAAGCCACAAAATTAGCAAAGATTAATAAAGTGGTTATAACCGAAATAATTGTTAAACCAACATCGGGACTATCGGTTTGTAAAATCATATAGATAATCGGTAAAGCGATAATGCTTGCGATAAACAAAAAGAATAGAAAGCCTACCTTAGAATTCCAATCTTTATTTAAATCTTTTTGATCCAATTTATTAACGAATTTAACTTCCTTTTCTAAATCAACATCGTAGATTTTAATATGATTTTTGGTATAAAAACAAGCAACTATATCGATTATTATGATAATCAAAAAGAAAAGGAAAAACCATAATCTTATATCTTGGCTACCATTAGGAAAAAATAACACAATTAATACAGATAAAAAAACAAATAAAGCCTTAAAAACTAAATATTTACTTTTAAAATCTTTTTTAAAATCTCTTACATGAATTATCTGTCTTGTCCTAGATACATTAGCTTTGATACTTTCACCACTAATAAGTTCGTCTATGGTACAACCAAAAAACTTCGAAAGCGCAATTAAATCTTGATTATTTGGCTCTCGATCACCTTTTTCCCAATGCGAAACCAACGAATTAGACACATGAATTTCTTTTGCTAATTTAGTTTGATTCAAACCGTTTTCTATTCTTAATCTTTTGATATTCTTAGCTAAATTACTCAAGTAATTATCCTCCAAAATAAGACTGGCATATAATAATTATACACGTTAATAATAAGCAAAACAACCGACATTTTGGTTGTTTTTAATAAGAAAAAGTTAGTAAGAGATTTAAACCTTACTAACTTTTTTTTATTTTAAAAAACTATAATAAATTAATCTCTTGATTTAACCAAGCAATTCTTGTGTCTAAAAAGTCATATAGGAAAAATAACTGTTCTTCATAAGTATCTAAAGCTAAGATTTCCGGTGAGATAAACCAATCTTCATAGGTACCGATAATATCCCACATATCAAAGTTCATCGATCTTGATCTAGCAATACTATCAGCGAATAGATAAACATTTTCTAAAGCTTGTAAGATTACAGTTTCATAAACTTCATTCCATCTAGCTTTAAGTGCGTTTTGAAATTCTTCATATTCCAGCAAATACATAAAGAATACATTTTTTTCTGGTCTTGGCGTATACCAACCGATTGGTCCTCTTAAGTCCTCTTGTAAGTGTCCATAATTTCCACTTGATAAATCAAAATCCCAAACAGGACCCATTTTTAATAAACCACCAGCGTCTTTATGGAAATATACGCTTGAATATCCACTATCAACATTCTTCATTACTTCACTAACGATAAACCAATCAATAAATGATGCTTCATCGATATATATTGAATAATCCTCTTTATCTCTTAATGTGTCATATACAGTTCTCATATAACTCTCGATAAAAAGGTAATGGTCATTGTTATAATGATCGTCTTCAATATCCGGTGATTTTATCACAAAAGGGATTCCTTCAATTAGAAAGAAGTTTTCTTCCGTTACTTCAAGACCTTCGTCATATAACCTTTTATCAAATTCGATTAAATAGCCTGTATCCATATTAGGAGATTTTTCTTCTACATCTACTCGATTAGTAGAAACTTCGATTTGGTCAGATAATAGGTAATTTCCTTGATAAACATTGTTTATATATAAATCCACGAATCTTACCATCGGTGAAAAGTCCATATCTAAATCATCAGCCATTTGGTAAGCAACTGCGTTTCTTACCAAGGTTTGATCAGCGAAGTTAGCTAATAAAACCCATTCTTTTTCCTGGTAATCGCTTAACATGTTTTGTTTCTCATCAAATTTGATCTTATAAGGTTTTTTAGGCATAAATAGAGTTGAGTTTCCTCTTAGTTTGATTCTCATTCTAATTCCGCCAAGTTCTAGAATTGAATTATTGTAATCATCATAACTAAACATATCCAAATAGCCATAAACATAATCTTCTTTTGTCTCAATCGGTGCGAATTCGTCGGTTAAAATATAGATTTCTGGAATTTTTGGTAAATTACTAAAACTTGAAAAGATAACTGGTATCTGGTAATTTCTTGTTTCTCGGTTATATTCGATTTCAATATCTAAATTTACTTCTTCATCATATTCTGGGAAAGTAAAGATTAAACGGTTGTTAAAGATGGTTGCTTCTGATGTCGAAACGGTAATATCAGCACCTGTGATATCAAATTCAGGAATAGTATAATCAGATACTAGTACTTCTGGGATAAAGTCTTTTACTTCATCAAAGATTTCACTAAATCTTTGATTTGTAAGTTCTTCATTATATAAGTCTTCATCTCTAAGCATTAATATTTCATAAGTAAAAGTTTTAGAATAATTTTCATAGCTTATTACTATCTCGACTTCTAAAGTTTCATCAAAGCCTTGAGCTATGTATGTTAGTTGGTTATTTTCAAGAAGGATATCTTCTAAATAATACTCAATATCATATTCTTCATCTTCTGATGTAGGCAGGATTATATCTGATGAAAACTCAGGAGGCAAAGTCTCTACTAGATTATTAAAAAACACATCAATTAAACCAGGTCTTTCATCTATTGTAGTGGTATTAGTAGTTTGATTTGTTGATGAAAGACTTGAACAAGCTAAAATACTTACTGAAAGTCCTACAAACAATAGTAATAAAGTTATTTTCTTCATCATAATAATCACTCCTTAATTTACTACTTCTATTATATCATTTTTTGTTTCAATTATTACTTTTTAAGAGAAAAAAAGACTTGCTCTAACGCAAGTCTTTAAGTGATTATTGAGATAGTTCTGATTTTCTATAGATAAAATAATAATAAATAGACCCTTCTCGATCTGCTGCATAATCATCATACGAATCACCTGACTTTTGCAGTTTTAATGGAT
>DDWJ01000026.1 GCA_002345505.1 Caryophanales bacterium UBA2289 | reverse complement strand
TAGGACCTTTCGTCCTATAAAAAGTATACATCAGATATAACATAATGTTGATATCAGAATGTATACTCACATCTTACATGATACAATTGTATCAGGCTTTTTTTGTTTTAGTTTAGCAAAAATTTGTTTTTGATATTCTAAAATAATCAAAATTCAGTGTTGAAATGTAATATTTTTTGAATTTCAATGAAACGTTGATAGGATTTGATCAACTATTACAGTATAATAAGATTGTTAAGGAGGTTGTGTCATGACATTTGGTGAGAGAATTAGAACAAATAGAATTAAAAACAATATGAGTCAGAAGCAACTTGCTGAGCAACTGAATGTTACACCTCAAACAATTTCAAAATGGGAAAATGATTTATCGGAACCAGGATTTCAAATGATTACTGAAATGACGAGTATATTTCGTATTTCACATGATGAGTTGTTTGTTGGGAAAACAGAGGTTATATATAAAGGATCTATCTATACTGCATCAAAAGACTTGCGAATGAAAAAATATTATGATTTCTTTGTAGGTTTATTGATTTTCTTATCATTTGCGATGATTATTACAACAGTTTATATCTCAACAATTGAGATTTTAACATGGCATTTCACATTTGGATTTAGTATCTTTACGATGTTTTGGTTAGTTATACTTTTTATGATATCTAGATGGAGATATATCTACATGGATTCACCGATTGATCTAATTGACATTTATCACGACAAAGTGGTAATTCAAAAAGATGATTTAACTGTTGAAGGAAACATAATCAAGCGCATAGACATAAATAAATACCAATTTTATACAGGTATTCGTGTATATGAAAATAATGGATATTTGAAAATCATAACAACAGATAATCAAATGATAGTTGTGAGAGATATTATAGATATTGAGGATTTAAAGAAAGTAATTTATAAAGTTAGAATTAATAATAATGAGGAGGAAACAAAATGAATTATTTATGGGGAAGTTTGTTAGCTTTGATTGGTTTATTTTTCTTAGTGAGTGCACTGAAGAAAAGTGAGTTTATCATTTACAAACTTTTTGTAGCAAGAGCTAAATTACTTTGGGGTGATAACGTGCATTCATTCTTCGTTGTAGTAGGAGTGATATTAATGGGTCTAAGTTCTTTATTCTTTTTTGGAATTTGGGGATAGAAATTCAATTAAATTGAATAAATTTTTAAAAAGGCGCAAAACTCATTTTTTAAAAAGGTCTGATACGAATATCAGACTTTTTTTTAATCACTATTATATGTTTGTCTGAGTGGAAATAGCGATGGTTTAGCTTATGAGTTCAAAGTTTTTTGAACTATAGTTGATTGTAAGGATATACACATGAACATAAATCCACTGGATAGAATAAAATTATTGTGGTAAAATATTAAAAATAACATCTATTAAAGACAAGAATAGTCTAATAATCGATTTCTATCAAATATAACTTAAATAAAGAGGAGAGACACATGAAGAAAAACATAGGAAGAATAATTACTGTAATAATTACACTCACATTGTCTGTATTAGGATTTGTTTTAGGAGGACCTAATCTTAGTACGCTTCAATTAGATACTTTGATGATATTGATCATTGTAACTGGAATTAGTGTGGCATATTGTTTTATAGTAGGTGAGATTACAGGAAACAATTCGCAAATGGATAAATTATGGTCTATCTTACCTATAGTTTATGCATGGATTATTGCAGGGAAAAGTGGCATGAATCCACGTGTAATCGTCATGGCGATTCTCATTACCATATGGGGTGTTAGATTAACTTTAAACTTCGCAAAAAAAGGTGCTTATTCCCTTAAATTCTGGTCAGGTGAAGAAGACTACAGATGGATCGTTTTAAGAGAAAATCCTAAACTTAAAAAAAGATGGAAATGGGCCTTATTTGATTTATTCTTTATCTCTATCTATCAAAACGCATTAGTACTAGCTATTTCTTTACCGTTATTAGCAGTAATGGAATCTACTGTTGTATTTAGTGTTTTTGACGGCATAGTCGCAGCACTTTTATTAGGTTTTATCATTTTAGAGACAATTGCTGACAAACAACAAATGACCTTCCAAACAAAAAAATATGAAATGTTAAAACAAGGGAATAAATTAGAAGATTTACCAAATCCTTATAATAAGGGATTTAACACACTTGGATTATGGAGTCGCTCAAGACATCCAAACTATTTCTCTGAACAGTCAATTTGGGTTGTTTTATATTTCTTTTGTATCAGCGCAGGTGTAACAAGCTATTTCTTCTTTAACTGGACATTAATCGGTTCAATGTTCTTGATATTATTATTTATAGGTAGTTCAATGTTTTCTGAAGGTATTTCGCTTCAGAAATATCCAGAGTATCAAAACTATATAAATAATGTTTCTAAATATGTTCCGTTAAGAAAAAATAATTAAAACTTAAATAAATAATTAATGTAACTCAGCTTATTTATATTATAAAAGCAAATCAATTTTATGGTTTGCTTTTTTTAACTTAAAAGCACAAAAATTGTATATGATTTTTTCTTTAATATTTAAAAAAAATCAAATAATTTGTTTAATTAACCGTAAGAAAGTGATATAATTCCAGATATATTGATTCATTTTTATACATAAATACTATTCTTTATGCATATATGTATGAATAAAAAGGAGAGAATATGAAAAAGTTATTTGTAACATTATTTTTTTTGTTAATTTCATTTTTGTTTGTCGCTTGTGATGGAGAAACGAGCGCAATACCAACAACTCTAAATCCCACAACTGTTGATACTACTATACTAGATACAACCGAAGTTCCAGCAACAGAATCAACAACGACAATAGATCAAGCAACCCTTAGAGAAAATGTAAGAGAAAAAATTACATTTTACAAAACAAAACTTCTTGAATTGAGCGGATTGGAAGAAGAGATGATTGAAAGTGAACTTAGTGCCAATCAATCGAGTTTAGTTGAAAAACTATCACTTTCTGAAGGTGAATATTATCGTGAAGATTTACCTGAACAAACACCTCCTGAATATCCTGGAAATGGGATTGATCCAGAGTTTTTGATGATAACTACTGATACACTTAATCAATTTTTAGCAGTATTGACTCTTTGTTCAAACTTCCAGGAAGATACATTTATGGAAGTACAATATGATTCATTTACGTTTATCATAAAAACAAGTGTTGATGGAGATCAACTCTTTATTGAATCGTATCGATATTATACAAATCAAGTTAATGATTCTATATGGACAGATATAATGTTTTTTGATCTTATTAGCGGAAAAGTGATTTTTAAATATGTCAGAGATTATAACAGCTCTGATCATTATTTATATTATGACGAGTTCTCTGAAACTGGAGATATAATTAATATTGCTTTGAATAAAGACGAAAATATCTTTACTTCCATTCAAGTTTACGATCGAGGAAATCATATAACATTTAGTTTAAGCAACACAGTTATGGGTGGAATATACATGGGCTATAATTACGCTGACGGATCTAAATCTATGGGAATTAAAATAGATGGAAGCGGAAATATAATTCGCCAAAGTATTAGATATGGGACACTAACTGATTTTTGGTATACAAACGACGAAGGTGTAATCTACTTAACTTGGAATTTGTATTTAGTTGATGGTTGGAACAAGTGTTTTATCAATGATGCAGGAGACGACCGCATTTACACTGATGAACAAGAAGTTTTACAGGATTTCTCTATCAGTATTAATATTCAAGATGTTTATGCTAATGCTAGATTAACAACTAATGAAGAAGCGTTTACTGAAACTTTGATGAATTTGTCTGATTATGGACTTTCATATAGTCATATAACATATACCCAATTAAATTCAGATATTGACTTTTTAAATCAAAATTTCTTGTCCATCATGTCCGAATATAATGTATCTTTGAATATGACTGATAATTATGATACCTTACTAGAATTATTCCCATTTACAGCGGATGAGTCAATTATTCAAGAGATTCTTTTAAATGAATAATTATATTAAATCAACATAGATTTATAAACTTTAAGTTGACACAAAAATTATTTACCAGTCTAAAAAGATTTCCAATACGGAAATCTTTTTCTTATCCTTTGAAACAAATGCAACTTTTGGTATAATGTTTATGATAGGAGATGATCAAATGACACTATTCGTATCCAACACAACAAATATTATCGTAACCGCAAGTATTGTTATTGTTATACTTGCATACTTGCTTCTACAAAGAAAATATATCAAGAAAAAAGGCGACGATATCAACAAATTAGTTTTAGGCTTATTATACTTTTTTGATTTCGTTTTATTGGTTGGAGGTATTTTACTAGGGCTTTTAGTTTGGGGCTTCGACTACAATACTTTCCTAGATGGTTTTTGGGGTGATTTCAGCGCTTTCATCCTTGAACAAATCGGAGATATCATTCTTTCAGTAATAATCGTTTTAGTTATATCTTTTATTCTTAAAGTGATAAAAATAATCCTGAAGAAATCTGTCGCAAAAGAAGGACCTAACAAAAAACGTCGCGTAACGATGTTAAAAGTTACTAACTCATTAATCAATTACACATTGAAAATTATAATGATATTAGTAATTCTTTCTGTTTGGGGGGTAGATGTTTTACCTGCTTTAGCCGGTTTAGGAATCTTAGGGCTAGTTGTAGGTTTAGGAGCACAAAACTTGATAAAAGATTTGATTGCTGGCTTCTTTATTATCTTCGAACATCACTTTGATGTTGGCGATGTCGTTGAGATTAACGGTTTTAAAGGTAGAGTAATTGATATTGGGTTAAAAACAACTCGCGTTCAAAACTGGAAAAACGATATTAAAATCTTCTCTAACGGAAATATAACTGAATCAATAAACTACTCATTAGCAGATTCTTTCGCTGTAATAGAATTCGGAATCTCATATGGTTCAGATATTCAAAGAACCCTAGACCTCTTAGAACAAGAGTTACCTAAACATATGGATAAACTTCCTGATTTAATTGAAATACCAAAAGTTTTAGGTGTTACTGATCTTGCAAGTAGTTCAGTAAATATAAGAGTTATCGCAAAAACTAATCCTGAAGCGCAATACGGTGTCGAAAGAAAACTTCGTCAAGCCATCAAAGAACTTCTTGATGAAAATGGAATTGAAATTCCATTCCCACAAGTAGTGGTTCATGAAGCTAAGAAGAACTAAATATAAGAGCAAAAAAAATAAGAGGTAAGCTTTAAAAGCAAACCTCTTTTTTAAATTGTCTATTTACTAATGTCTAAGTATACTCTGCCGTCTTTAATCTCAATAACGCGATCAGTTTTTTCCGCAACTGTTCTGTCATGGGTAATGATAATAAAAGTAGTCTTAAACTTTTGGTTGATTTCTCTTAATAACTCATAAACCTTTTCAGTTGTGTCACTATCTAAGTTACCTGTAGGTTCATCAGCTAAAACAATAGCCGGATTATTGATTAAACTTCTAGCAATCGCAACTCTTTGTTGCTGCCCACCAGATAGGTTTGTCGCTAATTTATTCTTGAAATTACCTAAACCTACTATATCCAATAATTCATTTGCCCGGTTCATAACTTCATCAGTTATTGGTTGTTTAGAAATCCTGTAAGGCATTAAAACATTTTCTAGAGCTGTAAATTCTGGTAACAAATAATGAAATTGAAAGATAAATCCTAATGATCTGTTTCTAAAGGCTGCTAAATCATTCTTGCTTAATTTTGCCAAAGATTCGTTCTTAAACAAAATATCTCCGGTTGTTGGTCGATCTAACGAACCAACAATATTAAGTAATGTTGATTTTCCTGAGCCTGATTGACCGATAATAGCGTTGAAAGAACTTTCTTCAAATTCCAAATCAACGTCAAATAATACTTTTGTTGGATTTTTAGTGTTTTCACCATAAGTCTTACAAACTTTTCTTAAACTTAAAATACTAGCCATTACGAATCACCTCAATTACACTTAATTTCGAAGACTTGATAGCTGGACTTAAAGCAGCAATCATAGATGCAGCAATTGCAATACCAGCAGATAAAGCTAAGAAACCAGCATTAATACTAATTGGAATGTCCGTACCGCTAAAAGTGGTGAAAGCATATAGTAATCCAACGCCTAATAAAATCCCTAAAATAGCACCAAATACACCGAGAAGCATTCCTTCAAACAAGAAAATCAAACTTGCATCCCCATCTTGAATCCCCATAGCTTTTAAGATACCTAATTGCTTAGACTTTTGTAATACTGTGATAGCTAATGTAGACGAAATACCAAGCACAACTGATACAATTACAAACACTTGAATCATCAATGAAGAAGTGCTTTGGCCTTGAAGGCCAGTTAATAGTGATTGATTTTCACTAATCCAGGTAGTGACTTTAAAATTACTGCTAATTCCAGTTTCAATTTCTAACTTTGTAATATCTTCAGCGTCAAATACTTCATTTAGTTGCATTTCAATATTGCTCACGACATTACCTTCATTAATAATGTTTTGGACTGTATCAAGACCAGTAATAACCCAAGTATTGTTGATTTCATTAACGCCGAAATCAAAGAAACCAACTACTTTAAAGGTTTGATTACCGTAAATTCCAGACAAGAACTCGACATCATCACCAATATCAATACCGAGATTTTCTTTTAAGTTTAATCCTAAAGCAACTTCATTTAAGGCGTTAGGAAACTCACTTCCGGGAATGAACTTTTCTTCAAACTTATAAATCTCATCAGCAGTAGAAAATTCAAAACCTCTAAGCAAAATACTTTCAGAATTATCATTATTTATAAGTGAGCCGTTAGATGTAAGCGTCGGACTAATAACTCTGATATTATCACTTGAATTATCTATAAGTGTGACTAAATTTTGATAATCAGTGATATACTCATCTTCTAATGTTATAGTAATTTGCGATCTCGAACCGATTGTAGTATTAACTAAAGACGCTTGCAAACCAGCGATTAGTGAGCCAATGAATACTTGAACACTAACACCAACAGCTATTCCTAAAATAATCACCAAAGTTTGCCTTTTAGACGCAAGAAGGAATCTCTTAGCTATTTGAAAAGCTAATTTCATAATAATTCCTCCTTAAACTTCACAATATCTGCATAAGTTTGTACTACAAAATCATAACTAACTTGAGATAAAGTATGAGGATTATTGGCAGCTTGGCCACCAATAATGATCTTAAGGTTTGAATCGACTTCTCTTAACTTCTCAGTTAATTTCTTAGTCGCAACAATATTATAATAATTTGTAATACTCAATGCTAAAAAGTCTGGTTTTAGAATACTAACCGCTGAAATGACTTGCTCATTTGGAGTATTAGCACCGATGTATTTAGCGTCAAACCCTTCTAATATTAAGTAATTAGTAGCGATAATCGCTCCAATTTCATGATACTCTAATTGAGGACATGCTACTAAGACAGTTTTATTAATCTTTGCTTTTTTCTGCTTAATTAAATATGGATATGAGCTTTCTAAAATCGTTCTAATTATTGAAGTTCTTGCATGTTCTTTCCAAATGCATATCTCCTCAACATCAGAATCACATTCATATTCAGCCAAAGCCGGAATGACATAGTTTTCATAGACATCTCTAACAGTAGCTCCTTCTTCAAAGAGTTCCATGATATAGATGACACATTCATCTTTTTTCTCATGATTTAAATAATTGATAAACTCTTCGTAATTTTTTTCTTTCATAAACATTCCTCCTAAATAATCATTATACCGCAATTTTTTTTAAAAAAAGCAAATTTGCATAAAAAAATTTATTTAACAATAATTGAATATGTAATGTTATTATGCTATAATCTATAGAAGTAATTTAATGAAGAATAAAGGGGTTATTATGGGCAAAATAATGTTTAAAGATTTAGAAAAATACTATAATCAAGAAATCGAAATTCAAGGATTTGTCGATAAAATCCGTGATTTACAATATGTTCAATTTGTTGTTGTTAGAGACTCTTCAAACAAGGTTCAAATGACAGTTGAAAAAAACGAAGAAAACAAAGAGTTGAATGAAATCATCTCTTCTTTAACTAAAGAAAGCACTATTCTTGCTAAAGGGGTTATCTACCAACAAGAGAAGGTTAAGCTAAGAGGTATGGAATTTATTCCTAACTTTATTGAAATAACTTCAAAAAGCGAAGAAGAACTACCAATTGACATTTTAGACTATACCAATAAATCTAATCAAGAATTACGTCTAGATAACCGTTTCTTAGATTTAAGATTAGATAAAAACTATTTAATCTTCAAAGGCCAGACTCTAGCGGAAATGGCAATGAGAGAATATTGGATTAGAAATAATTTTATTGAAATTCATTCGCCTAAAATTTTAGGTACAGCCTCTGAATCAGGTGCTGAAGTATTCTCAATGGATTATTTCGGAAGAAAAGTATTTCTTGCTCAATCACCACAGTTTTATAAACAAATGGCGATGGCTGCCGGTTTTAATAACGTATTTGAAATCGGACCGGTATTTAGAGCCGAAAACTCTCATACCGCCTATCATGCGACAGAATTTACTTCAGTTGACATTGAAATGTCTTGGATTAAGTCATATCATGAAGTTATGGATGCTGAAGAAGCTAAACTTAAAGAAGTTATGAAGAGACTTCATAACGATTTAAATGAAGAATATAAAGAAATGTTTAAAAAGGATATTGAAATTCCTACTAATGATTTCCCAAGAATTCCTTTCTATGAAGCAAAGAAAATAATTCAAGAAAATTATAAATATATTGGTGAAAAAGAACATGACTTTGACCGTAAAGAAGAAGAACTAATCGGTCTTTATGCTAAGAAAAAGTTAAGCTCTGATTTTGTTTTCATCATTGATTATCCTTTTGCTGCTAGACCTTTCTATCATATGTTAGATCCAAAAACCAAATTAACCTACAGTTTTGATTTGCTCTATCGTGGTATTGAAATTACAACCGGTGCTCAAAGAGAACACCGCATCGATATATTGAAGCAACAAGCAATAGAAAAAGATATGAGTCTTGAACCAATTGACTTTTATCTTAACTTCTTTAGATACGGTATGCCACCTCACGGCGGATATGGTTTTGGCTTAACAAGATTCTTAATGAGATTGTTTGAAGTTGAATCAATTAGAGACGTTACTTTCCTTTATCGAGGACCGAATCGCGTAAATCCATAATAAATGAAACTAAGCGTTAAACTGCTTAGTTTTTTTTCTAAAAATATGATAAAATAAATAAGTGATTATGGAAAATAAAATGAATGATTTAAATGTAATCTATGAAGACAATCATATAATCGTTGTAGAGAAACCGGCTGGAGTATTATCCCAAGCTGGTTCTTTAGAATTGCCTGATTTGTTGACAATCATTAAAAACTATATCAAAGAAAAATATCAAAAACCAGGTAATGTTTTCTTAGGTCTAGTTCACCGTCTTGACACTAATGTTGGTGGTGTTATGGTTTATGCTAAAACCTCAAAAGCTGCTTCAAGATTAAGCAAAGAAATTAGAACTCACAATTTTAATAAAAATTATCTAGCAATTGTTGAAGGTAGTGTTGATATAGGCAAGACCGAAACTTTTATTGATTATCTAGCTAAAGATGAAGAAAATAAATCTGCATATTTTACCGATGAAAAAAAAGGTAAAATCAGCACTTTGACTTACACATCTGTAGCCAAAAAAACTATAGAAAACAATGATTACTCACTGCTAAAAATAGAACTTGAAACTGGTAGATTTCATCAAATAAGAGCCCAATTATCAAAACACTTATTCCCGATAATTAATGATTCGAAATATGGTAAAAAACAAATGGATTTTAATTTAGGTCTTTTTGCATATAACATCAATTTTAAACATCCAACCTTAGATAAAACAATGAATTTCACTCTAGTCCCTAAAGACTACCCATTCGATATGTTTCAAACTGAATTATCCCTTTTGGAGGAAAAACTATGAAGTTATTAGTTCTTGGTGGTGCCGGATATATCGGTAGTCACTTCGTAAAAGAAGCCATTAAAAATAATCACGAAGTTATCGTAATTGATAATCTTTCAACCGGCCATATTGAAGCCCTACCTAAAGAGGTAAAACTCTATCAAGGCGATATTCGCGATGAAATATTTCTTGACGAAGTTTTTCTTCAAGAAAAAATTGATGCTTGCGTCCATTTTTGTGCATATAGCTTAGTTGGAGAATCAATGAAAGATCCACTTAAATATTTTGACAATAACGTTATTGGAGCTATTAGGTTAGTTCAAGCGATGGTAAGACACAATGTAAAATATATCGTTTTCTCATCTACCGCCGCTGTTTATGGAAGTCATGATGAAATGCCGATAACTGAAAACTTCTCTACTAACCCAACTAATCCCTATGGTGAAAGTAAGCTTTTTATGGAGAAAATCTTTAAATGGTCGGATGAGGCATATGGGATAAAATACGTTAGTCTTAGATATTTTAATGTTGCTGGAGCCGATACTGAAGGGTTAATCGGAGAAGATCACTCACCGGAAACTCATCTGATTCCAATAATCTTACAAGTACCACTTAAAAAAAGAGAGAAGCTAACAATATATGGCGACGATTACAATACAGCTGATGGTACATGCATCAGAGACTATATTCACGTATTAGATTTAGCTGACGCTCATCTCAAAGCATTAGATTATCTTAATAAAGAAAACAATTCCAATATTTTTAATCTCGGTAGTGAATCCGGTTACTCTAACAAGCAAATCCTTAGTAATGCAAGAAACATAACAGAAAGTCCAATTCCTTCTGAAATTGGACCGAGACGACCTGGAGATCCCGACAAACTTATCGCCAGCAATCAAAAAGCGAAAAAAGTATTAAACTGGGAAGTTAAAAGAGATATTGAAGATATCCTAAAAACAGCTTGGAATTTTCATAAAAAACACCCGAATGGCTACAAGGGGGATAAATAATGATTAATAAATATATCAATCAATTAATAAAATATGGTCTCAACAATCATTTTCTTGAAGAAGATGACATTTTCTATGCAGTAAATAGAGTTTTAAAACTCTTAAATATCAATACATTTCAATCTGTAGAAGTAGAAGAAGAGTTAGACGTAACAAAAATAGTCAATCCAATTATTGATTACGCTATCGCAAATAATTGTTTAAATTCTTCAGGTCTTGCAAGTAGAGATGCTTTTGAAGCACAAGTGATTGATTGTTTATTGCCAAGACCAAGTGAAATCAATCGGATATTTTATAAACACTATAAAACCGGTCCTTTAACCGCAACTAATTGGTTCCATGATTTTTCAGTCAAAACAAATTACATTAAGACCGAAAGAATTAAACAAAATATCAATTATAAGTATGAAGGAAAATACGCACCGCTTGATATAACAATCAATTTGTCTAAACCGGAAAAGGATCCGTTAGATATTAAATTAAGCAAAAATAATTCAAGCGACTATCCAGCGTGTCCTTTATGTATTGAAAATGTAGGTGTTTATCAAACACCATCACTAGCTCCAAGAACAAATCATCGCGTGGTGAATTTGTCGTTAAATCACGAAAAAGATAAATGGGGTATGCAATATTCTCCGTACGCTTATTTCAATGAACATTTAATAGTGTTAAGAAAAGATCATTCGCCAATGTACGTAAATCAAAAAACTTTTCAGGAATTAATTGATTTCATCAATAAATTTCCTCATTATTTGATTGGTTCGAACGCAGGATTACCGATAGTTGGAGGTTCAATTTTAAGTCATCATCACTTCCAAGGCGGAAGATATGATTTTCCAATTGAAAAAGCGCAAGTATTACAAAAAATCAAAAGAAAAAGAATGATGATTGAAATCCTTGATTGGCCTTTGGCAGCGATTAGAATAATTGGAAGTAACGAAAATAGCATTCTAGATATGGCTAATAGTATTTTTGAATATTGGCAAAAATATGAAAATCCAGAACTGAATATATTAGCTAAAACCGATGAAGATCATAATACCGTAACACCAATTGTTAAACTTGATGGCGCTTCTTATAATTTCTACATGATTTTCAGAAATAATCTAACAAGTGAAGCTCTTCCATTAGGAGTCTTCCATCCGAATCCTTCAAGATTTCATATCAAGAAAGAAAATATTGGTTTAATTGAAGCAATGGGTATGGCAATTTTGCCAGGTAGATTACTTCAAGAACTAGAAATGATTAAAGAGGTTTTAATAAATAAGAAAAACATAACTGATTACCCTGATTTAGATAAACATCAAGAGTGGATTTATTATCTGAAATCTCAACCGCTTGAAGATTTAGACGATTTATTAAAGCAAGAAGTCGGAAGAATTTTTGAAGCGGTGTTAGAAGACTGTAATGTCTTCAAATACGGCACCAAACAAGACTTTATCAATTTTGTAAATAAAGCAATTTATTAAATTAATTTCTTATGATATAATTTATAAGAATTAGAGGTGAATTAATTTGGGAAAGAAAAAATTTGTAGAAGCGATAACTTCAAGAGATGAAGATTTCGCTAGATGGTATACCGATGTCTGCACAAAAGCAGAATTAATGGATTATTCTGAAGCTAAAGGTTTCATTATTTATCGTCCCTATGGTTATGCCTTATGGGAAAATATAAAGGATTATTTAGACAAAGAGTTTAAAAAGACCGGACACCAAAACGTTTATATGCCTTTGGTTATCCCTGAGTCTTTATTCTTAAAAGAAGCTGAACACGTAGAAGGTTTCGCTCCTGAAACAGCGATCGTGACTATTGGTGGTAATGAAACGCTTCAAGAAAGATTAATCATAAGACCGACTTCTGAAGTATTATTTTGCAATCACTATCAGAAAATTATTACATCTTACAGAGACTTGCCTAAAAAATATAATCAATGGTGTTCTGTGGTAAGATGGGAAAAAACAACTAGACCATTTTTGCGTGGTTCTGAGTTTTTATGGCAAGAAGGTCATACAGTTCACAAAAATGAAGAAGAAGCACGTAAAGAAACGATGGACATCTTAGATATTTACAATGATTTAGGAAAAAACCTACTCGCAATTCCTTTTGTAGTCGGTCAAAAAACCGATAAAGAAAAGTTTGCAGGTGCGGTTGATACATACAGTATTGAAGCATTAATGCATGATGGAAAAGCATTACAAAGTGGTACTACTCATTATTTAGGAACTGGATTCGCAGAAGCTTTTAATATTAAATTCCAAGATGCAGATGGTGAGGTCAAACCAGTTCATCAAACATCATGGGGCGTTTCTACTAGATTAATTGGGGCAGTTATCATGGTTCATGGTGATGATTCAGGATTAGTTTTACCACCATACTTAGCACCAATTCAAGTAAATATTATCCCAGTTATGCAACATGTTGAAGGCGTCTTAAACAAAGCTGAAGACATCAAAGCTAAACTAGAAAAAGCAAACATCAGAGTAGATATCGACGCTACTGATAAAACTCCGGGATGGAAGTTCTCAGAATCAGAGATGAAAGGTATTCCTTTACGTTTAGAGATTGGTCCTAGAGATATTGAAAACAATCAATGTGTTCTAGTAAAAAGATATAATCGTGAAAAACTAGTCGTTAATCTTGACGAGTTAGACACAGTAATTCCTAAACTATTAGAAGAGATTCATCAAGCAATGTATGAAAAAGCTCTAGAAAACGTTAAAGCTAATACTAGAGAAACCAATGATTACAATGAATTTAAAAAGATAATCTCAGAAAAACAAGGTTATATAAAAATGATGTGGTGTGGCAAAAGATCTTGTGAAGAAAAGATTAAAGAAGATACCCAAGCAACATCTAGATGTATGCCTCTATCTAAAGAATCAATTGGCCATAATTGCCCAGTTTGTGGCGAAGAAGCCAAACATTTGGTATATTTCGCCAAAGCATATTAATTTTTAAGCATTGAGAATTTTACTCGATGCTTTTCTTTTTAAAAAAACATCACTAATAAATCACATTCTAATAATCATAATTTATTGATAAATAGGCGATAAAATGATATTATTATAAGGTGAAGATCAAGAGGTGAAGAAGATGTTTAATTTATTAAATACTAACAAAAAAACTGTAAAGCGTTTAGAAAAAATGGCGCAACAAGTTCTTGATAAAGAAAATGAATATAATGCTTTATCAGATGAACAGTTACAAAACAAAACTCAAGAGTTCAAAGAACTTTTAAATAATGGAATGACACTTGATGATATCTTAATTGATGCCTTTGCGACTGTAAGAGAAGCTTCAACAAGAGTATTGAAGATGACTCCTTTTAAAGTCCAAGTTATGGGTGCGATTGTTATCCATGAAGGCAATATCGCAGAAATGAAAACCGGTGAAGGTAAAACCTTAACCGCTGTTATGCCTGCTTACTTGAACGCGCTTTTAGGAGAAGGCGTTCATATCGTAACCGTCAATGATTATTTGGCAAGACGTGAAGCAGAAGGCGAAATCGGTGATTTATTTAAGTTCTTGCAATTAACAGTTGGTTTAAACACCAGAGAATTAAGTCCAGAAGAAAAACGTGAAGTATATAAGTCAGATATCCTATATTCAACTAACAATGAATTAGGCTTTGATTATTTAAGAGACCACATGGTCATCTATAAAGAACAAATCGTACAAAGAAAACTTAACTTCGCAATCATCGATGAAGTTGACTCGATTTTAATCGATGAAGCCAGAACCCCATTAATCATATCCGGTGGTTCAAAGAACACAGCCGATCTTTATAAACAAGCGAATTACTTTGTCATCAGCATTTCTGAAGATGATTTTGAACTTGATATCAAAGATAAATCAATTACATTAACTGAACAAGGAATCCATAAAGCTGAAAAATACTTCAATTTAGATAATCTTTATGATGTTAATAACGTTGTTTTGTTACACCATATCAACAATGCCTTAAGAGCCAATTACATCATGTCTAGAGATGTGGACTATGTTGTCCAAGACGGTAAAGTAATCATCGTTGATTCCTTCACCGGTCGTTTAATGCATGGTCGTCAGTTCTCTGAAGGTTTACATCAAGCCTTAGAAGCTAAAGAAGCAGTCGAAATTAAGAAAGAAACAACCACTCTAGCTACAATTACCTTCCAAAATTTCTTCAGAATGTACACAAAGCTTTCCGGTATGACCGGTACTGCTAAAACAGAAGAAGAGGAATTTAGAAATATCTATAACATGCTTGTTGTTGAAATTCCAACAAATATGCCAGTTATTAGAATCGATGACAATGATTTGATTTTCGCAACTATGGAAGCTAAATATAAAGCTTTAGCAGAAGAGATTACGAAAAGATATAAGCTTGGTCAACCACAATTGGTTGGTACAATATCAATTGAAAGTTCTGAACTTCTATCATCACTTTTAAAGAAAAACGGTGTTAAACACAACGTTTTAAATGCTAAGCAACATGAACGAGAAGCAGAAATAGTCGCTAATGCTGGGCAAAAATACGCAGTAACCATCGCAACTAACATGGCTGGTAGAGGTACCGACATTAAATTAGGCGAAGGCGTAAAAGAGTTAGGTGGTCTAGCTGTTATTGGTACAGAAAGACATGAATCACGTCGTATTGACAATCAGTTACGCGGACGTTCCGGACGTCAAGGTGACCCTGGTTACTCACGCTTTTTCTTATCAGCCGATGATGATTTGCTAAGACGTTTCGGTGGCGATCGTTTCAAGTCAATGATTACTTATATCGTTGCTCAAGGAAAAGACGGTACGGAATCACCTTTAGATTTCAAAATGTTCTCCAAAATGGTTCAAAGAGCACAACGTCAAATCGAAGGAAACAACTTCGATCGTCGTAAAACAATTCTTCAATATGATGAAGTGCTAAGAAAACAAAGAGAAATTATCTATTCACAAAGAACTGATGTTTTATTTTTAGATACTATTGAAGAACTGATTCATTCAATGATAGTCGATGCCCTTACAAGGGTAGTAAATAGTCATAACTCAGTTGATGATCTATATCAAGCGTTAAATAATTACTTCGTAATCAATTCAATCGATAAAGAAGTATTGAAAACAGAAAATGACAAGTTAGCTTATGTTTTAGACACCTATCAAAAAGATGTCTTAAACAAGAAAACTCTTGCTGGCGAAAAACCATTTAACGATTTTCTAAAAGCAATCACTTTAAGAGTCGTAGACACTTACTGGGTTCAACACATCGATTCAATGAGTGAACTTAGACAAGCAGTAACCTTACAAAGTTACGGTCAAATCAATCCGTTCCGTGAATTTCAAGAAATTGGTTTTAATATGTTTGAAGCAATGGTTCAAAATATTCAAAACGATGTTACAAGATACGTTCTAAAAGCTCAAGTAAGACAAAACACCGAAAGAGTCCAAGTAGCTAAACCGGTAAGTACTTACTCAGGAAAAGAAGATACTGAAGTAAAACGCAAACCAAGAACTGTCACTGAAAAAGTCGGAAGAAACGATCCATGTCCATGCGGTAGCGGTAAGAAGTATAAACATTGCCACGGCAGAAATGATAATTAGGAGTCCTATATGCTTCTAGATGAATTAAAAAAGGAATTCTACGAACTGTCATTGGAATACAAAAAATTGAATAACACCATCGATATTTCACAAAGAAAAAATGATGTTAAAAATCTGGAAACATTAACTATGGCTCCAGATTTTTGGAGTGATACCCAAAAAGCTCAAGGGATTATTCAAGAAATTAATGACGCTAATAACTTAATTTCAAGTTACAATCGAATCAAAGATATCTATGAAACCATTGAACTTACGATTACTTTAGCTGAAGAAGGCGAAACCATTGATGAAGTAGATACAAAAAAACTAATCAAAGAATTTAACTTGCTTAATGAAGAACTAACTCTAAAAATACTTCTAAATGAAGAGTATGACAAATTCAATGCCATCATCGAATTTCATCCTGGTGCTGGCGGTACCGAGTCCCAAGATTGGGCTCAGATGCTTTTTAGAATGTACTTACGTTATGCCGACAGAAAAGATTTTAAAGTTAAAATCCTTGATTATATCGATGGCGACGAAGCCGGACTAAAATCAGCCACAATTCTCATTTCCGGTTCTTACGCTTACGGTTATTTAAAAGCTGAATCAGGCGTTCATCGCTTGGTAAGAATCTCACCATTTGATTCTTCTAGCCGCCGTCACACATCATTTGCTTCCGTTACAGTAACGCCGGAATTAGATGATTCAATCGATATTGAAATTGCAGAAGAAGATCTTAGAATTGATACTTTCCGCTCTAGCGGTAAAGGTGGTCAAGGAGTTAACACCACCGATTCAGCAGTAAGAATAACCCATATACCAACCAATATCGTTGTTTCTTGCCAAAATGAACGATCCCAGATTCAAAACCGTGAAATTGCCTTAAAAGTATTAAAGGGTAAATTATATAATTTGGAGCTGGAAAAAAATAAAAACTATTTAGAATCTTTTAATGAATACAAAGCAAATGCCTTTGGTTCCCAGATTCGTTCCTATGTTTTTCATCCTTACACAATGGTAAAAGATCACAGAACCAATTATGAAACCGGTAATGGAGATAGAGTGCTAGATGGCGATTTAGATCCATTCATTCTAGCATATCTAGTTATGAGTAAGAAAAATGATTAAAGTTCAAGAACTTAGAAAAAAAGGTAAAAACTATCTAGTTACAATTAGTAAAGATTCTAATGAGATAGAATACCTCGTAAGTGAGGATATAATAATTGAGTATCGACTTTTGTCAGGAAAAGAACTTCTCGAAGATCAATATAAAAAACTTTTAAACGCCATTAACAAAGACGCAATTTATCAAAAAGTTCTTAAATACGCTTTGTTTAAACCGCGAACAAGAAAAGAAATATTTGTATATCTCGATAAATTAAAAGTTGAAGAAATGGGCTATTTTCTAACAAAACTGGAAAAACTCAGATTATTGAATGATGATTTATACGCAGAAAACTATGTTTCCGAGTCGATAAATTTTAAAAAGATTGGCCCAAGAAAAATCCATGAGGACTTAAAAACAAAAGGCCTGCCAGAAACTTTGATTTTAAAATATCTGGAACATTACCCTAAAGCTTTAATACTGAAAAACATCGAATATTGGTTTGATAAAAAACTAAGAACAATTAAAAACAAACCATATTTCGTGGTAAAAAAGAATCTTCTAACAGCCATAATGAATAAAGGTTTTGAGTATGAAGAGATTATCCACTTTTTAGATACCAAAGATAAGATTCTTCATGACGAAGCAAATGAAGAAGAAGCTTTAAAAAAAGAAATTTTAAAACTGAAAGAACAATATCATAAAGAAGATTTAAAAACATCTCTAAATCAATATCTTATTCAAAAATTAATGGCTAAAGGTTATCAGTATAGCAATATCAAAAAATACCTATAAAGGGAGTTAAAAAAAGTATGAACGAATTGGATCTATTTTTATTTAATGAAGGCAGATTAAAAGAAGCGTACAAGTTGTTTGGCTCACATTTAGTTAAAGATGAAACAGGAAACATTACCGGTGTCGATTTTAGAGTTTATGCACCACATGCAAAAGTTGTTTCTGTGGTCGGCGAATTCAATAATTGGGACTCTAGAACACATGTGATGAATAAAGAAGACGATTTCGGTATCTATCATTTATACATCGAAGGTATTGGCGAATGGACTAAATATAAGTATTGCATCGTTACAGCTTATGGCGCAACAATCTTTAAAGCTGATCCATATGCTTATTTCTCAGATAATCGTCCTGAAACCGCTTCAAAGGTATATGATATTGACGGTTATGAGTGGCATGATGATTCTTACTTAAATAACCGAAAAAAAGTTAATCACTTTGAAGAAAGATTGTCAGTCTATGAACTTCACTTAGGTAGTTGGATGACAAAACCTGACGGTTCTTTTCATAAATATAACGAATTAGTTGACCTATTAATACCTTATATTAAAAAACATGGATTTTCTCATATCGAAATTATGCCGGTTGTAGAACATCCTTTGGACGAGTCTTGGGGTTATCAAGGAACAGGTTATTATAGCGCAACATCAAGATTTGGAGTTCCAAAAGACTTGATGTATTTAATCGACAAGTGTCATGAGAATAATATCGGTGTAATAATGGACTGGGTACCAGGACATATTTGTAAGGATGCACACGGTCTTTATATGTTCGATGGCGAGCCGCTATATGAATACGAAGACATTAGTATTCGAGAAAACGTTGTTTGGGGTACGATAAATCTAGATTTAGGCAAAGGCATTGTTAAAAGCTTTTTAATTTCCAATGCATACTTTTGGATGGATTATTTTCACATTGACGGTTTTAGAATTGATGCCGTTTCAAACATCATCTATTATCTTGGAAATATGCATGTCGGAACCAATCATGGCGCAATCGAATTCTTAAAAAACTTATCCTATGCAGTTAAAGAAAAAGATCATTCTGTATTACTTTTCGCAGAAGATTCCACAACCTTCCCTAACCTTACAAAAGGAGTTTTAGATGGAGGGATTGGCTTTGACTATAAATGGAATATGGGTTGGATGAATGATACTTTAAGATATTTTGCAAAAGATCCGATTTATAGAAAATATCATCATGACTTAATTACTTTTGGGATGGTTTATGCCTATTCAGAAAACTTCATCTTACCATTATCTCATGATGAAGTTGTTCATGGTAAAAAATCTTTAGTTGATAAAATGCCGGGAGATTATTGGCAAAAATTTGCTAATTACAGACTTTTATTGGGCTTACAGTTTACTCATCCGGGAAAGAAACTTCTTTTCATGGGCGGCGAGTTTGCCCAAATGCACGAATGGAAAGATAAAGAAGAACTTGATTGGCATTTATTAGATTATCCGATGCATAATGGAGCTAATCGGTTTGTTAGAGACTTGATAGCCGTATATAATCATCATAGCTGTTTCTATGAGTTAGATCACTCAAAAGAAGGCTTTACTTGGATTGATCAAACCAATTATGATCAATCAATATTTTCCTTTGTCCGCTATGGCAAGGATAAGTCAAATCATTGCATCGTTATTTTAAACATGACCCCAATTCCTTATATAGATTTCCGCATAGGTGTGCCTGAATCAGGTAATTATGAAGAAGTGCTAAACTCTGATAAGGAAATATATGGAGGATCAAATATCTATAACGGTGAAACACTTAAAACTGAAGAAATCTTTAATCACGGATACAAACAATCAATAGCTGTAAACGTTGCACCATTAGCTATTTCAATTATTAAATATAAAAGATAGGTGAAAACAATATGAAGAAAATGCTAGCAATGATTTTAGTCGGTGGTAGAGGTACAAGATTAGGCGATATTACTAAAAAAATAGCTAAGCCAGCTGTTTCTTTTGGGGCGAAATATCGCCTTATTGATTTTACTTTAAGCAACCTCTCCAATTCTAATATTTCAACTGTTGGCATCGTTACTCAATATGAACCATTTGAACTTATGAACTATATCGGGTCTGGCGCTTCTTGGGATTTAGATTATATTGATGGCGGAATTAGATTTTTAACTCCTTACTCTCAACAAGGAGATGTCTTGTGGCAAAAAGGTACTGCTCACGCGATTAAACAATATTATCGTTTCATTGAAGAATACAAGGCAGAATATGTTTTAATTCTTTCCGGCGACCATATCTATAAAATGGATTATAATGAAATGCTGAAGACCCACATCGAACAAAAAGCAGAAGTTACAATTGCGGCCACAAACATTAGTTTCAAAGAAGCAAGTCGTTTCGGCATCTTGGAAATTAATCAAGATAACCGTTTAGTTAACTTTACCGAAAAACCTGCTAATCCAAAATCTACCCTAGCTTCCATGGGTATTTACATCTTTTCTACTAGCGTATTAAAAGAACTTTTCAACCGTGAGGAAGAAGAAGACTTGACAGATTTCGGCAAAGACATAATTCCTCATTGCTTGAGAATGAAGAGAGATTTGGCAGTTCATGTTTTTAAAGATTACTGGCGAGATGTTGGAACAGTAAATTCACTATATAATTCCAACATGGATCTTTTAGAAGATTTTAATTTTTTAGGTCTTAATTCGAGTAAGAATTTTCCAATCTTTTCAAAATCGTTGAATCTTCCGCCGCATATCGTTATGGATACCGGAAGCGTCACTTCAAGTGTAATCGCTGACGGATCGATTATTGCAGGTAAAGTGCATCACTCAACCCTAGCATACTCAACCGTGGTTGGATTGAACTCAACAGTTGAAGATTCGGTTATCTTGCCAAATGTTAAGATTGGAAATAATGTTTACCTTAAAAAAGTTATCGTCAATCAAGATGTTGATATTCCTGATAATTATTATTATTCTTCAAATGAAGTTTGTCTTTTAACTGAAGACAAACTTTTGGAAGTGGGTGAAATCAAATGAGAGATTTATTCTTAGTCGTCGACGCCACTTCTAGAGGTAACTTCTCAAAGTTAACTCGTCATAGGGTACCAGGTGCCATTCCTTTCGGAGGAAAATATCGATTAATTGACTTTACTTTATCCAATTGCAAAAACTCCGGAATTAATAATGTTGCGATTTTTCCTTATGGAAACTACCGTTCTTTATCTGATCATATCGGTAGTGGCGATAGATGGGATTTAAGTAGAAGACATGACGGAATCTTTATTCTTCCCCCAAAAAATCTCAGCATCACTTTAGAAAATGAAATCAGTTTTCAAAGAATGTACGAACATATTGAGTACTTCTATCGCAGTAACCAAGAATATGCCATCATCACTACAGCTAATATGGTTTGGAATGTTGATTACTACCAATTTTTAGAAGAACATCTAAAACATGAAGCTGATTTGACTGAAGTCTTATCAGACATGCATAAAGTATTAAAAACCTACATAATTTCTAAAAAACTGTTACTTGAATATATTGAAAACTATGATCAAATCGCCTTCCGTAATTTATCGGATGTCTTTGATTATGGGCCAAGCATTAAAAAACACACCATAGTAATTGATACGTTCTCTTATAATATCAGTTCCGCAAGCGAACTTTATGAAGCTAATATGCAAATTCTATTGCCTTGGGTTAGGAAGCAGTTATTCTTGGAAACACGGCCAATCTATTCAAAAGAAACAATGTCGGCTCCGTCTAGATACGGTGATTTTGCAAAAATAAAAAATTCAATCATCGCTTCAGGAGCTGTGATTGAAGGCGAAGTAGAAAACTCAATTATCGGTCGGAAAGTAAGAGTGCATTACGGTGCGAAAATTAAAGATTCGATTATCATGAATCAATCTGTTATTGAAAATGACGCCTTAGTTGAATACTCAATCTTTGATAAGGAAACTAAAGTGTTAAAAGGATCGGTTGTAACTGGAGAAGAAGATGAAATCTTTGTATCCGAAAAAAAACAAATCGTCACAACGCATAAAAAACTTGCGATTTTGCAATTGAGCGCTGAGTGTTATCCTTATATAAAAACTGGTGGTTTAGCTGATGTTGTCGGAGCTTTAGCAGAAGAGTTTTCTGACATGGGTAAGAAATCACAAGTGATGTTACCGTTATATCCGCAAATAAAAGAAAAATATGATTTGTTACTGGAACTAAAAGTATCTAATTCAGTTAAATATGATAAAAAAATGTATAAAGTAAATCTATATTCAATCACCAATACCAATACAGTATATTATTTTATCGAATCCTATGATTTCTTTGAAAGAGAAAAAATCTACGGTTATGAAGATGACGGCGATCGATTCGCATTTTTCACAGTAGCGGCTCTATCGTTCTTGGATACTATTGATGAACATCCGGATATCATCCATATTCACGACTGGCATTTAGGTTTATTGCCACTATTGTTAAAAACAAGAAATATTGATATTAAAACCTTGATGACTATTCACAATATTGAATATCAAGGAATTTATGATTTAGATATCTTGAAGAAATTAGAGATTGATAATCCGCTTCAATACACAAGACTAAGCAAACTAAACTTTATGGAAATCGGTCTTAATAACGCTACGAAAATATCAACTGTATCGGAAACCTATAAAGATGAACTTCGCTATGAGTATTATTCGAAAAACTTAGTGGAAATAATCAATAAACGGTTTAGGGATTTTTACGGAATTTTAAATGGGTTAAGCAAAGACGTAAACCCAACTGAAGATTTAGAAATCGCGATGAAATATAATCTGGTAAATGTCTTCACTGCTAAAAAAGTCAATAAAATTGATTTGCAAAGAAGATTAAATATTAATCAAGGCGATAACTATTTTATTATCGGCATGGTCTCTAGAATCGTCGAGCAAAAAGGTTTTGAAATCATCATACCTGCACTTCATCAAATCCTTGAAAACCAAGAAATAGAGTTTGTTATTCTAGGAACTGGGGATGAAATCTATCTCGAACAGTTAAAAACCTTAAAAGACAGATTCCCAGACCGAGTAAGTATAAACCTAACATATGATGCAACTAAACCAAGTTATATTTATGCAGGATCTGACGTTTTCTTGATGCCATCAAGATATGAACCTTGCGGTATCGGACAAATGATAGCCTTACGGTATGGAACGATTCCGATTGTTAGACAAACTGGCGGATTAAATGATACAATCGATAATTTTGATACCTCAAGCAAGCGTGGCAATGGCTTTAAGTTCTTTAACTATGATACAAGAGATTTATTATTTCAACTTAACAACGCCTTTAATCTACACAAGAACAATAAATCTGATTGGAACCAATTAATTATCAACGCAATGAATTCAAGATTTTCACTTGCAGATTCAGCGAAAAAATATCTTGAATTATATCAAATGATATAATAAGAAACCGTTGTCATGTAAAGCCAATAATCATTATAAGCAGTAAAAATGGTATAATAAGCAAGAGGTGAGTATTATGAGATTAGGTGTATTTAAAACTAAAGACAGTTTTCAAAAAGCCTTTAAAGAAAAATTAAAAAAGACATATTATAAAGACATATCTGACTCTACCATAAGAGAAAGATATAATATATTAGGACAATTAGTAAAAGAAGAAATTTCTAAAGACTGGCTTAACACAGAAAAGATAATCAGTGAAACTTCTGAGAAAAAAGTCTATTACTTCTCAATGGAATTTTTAATGGGAAGACTTATCACCAACAATTTAATGAATATGGGAATTAGAGACGTTTGCGAAGACGGTTTTAAAGAAATGGGTTTTGACTTAAATGAAGTAGAAGATTATGAGTCAGATCCTGGACTTGGAAACGGTGGTCTTGGTAGACTAGCTGCTTGTTACTTGGATTCAATGGCTTCACTTGGCATTTTGGGTTATGGCCAATGCATTCGTTATCGTTATGGTTTATTCCGTCAAAAAATTAAGAACGGCTATCAGGAAGAACGTCCAGACAATTGGTTAAATGACGGCTATGTTTGGGAGATTAGAAGACAAGAAAAATCTGTTGACATTCCTTTTTTTGGTTATGTTAATTGGGAAAATTCGAAAATGGTCTACCATCCAGCTGAAGTAATTCGTGCCGTACCTTATGATGTGCCGATTGTAGGCGACGATAATGGTATTGTGAATTACTTAAGGCTTTGGAATGCTGAACCAGCAAAAAAATACCCGGAAAACAGATCTCCATTTGACTATGAAACTGAGCTTCAAAAAATCTCTGGATTTTTATATCCAGACGATACAACATACGAAGGTAAACAATTAAGAATCAAGCAACAATACTTCTTATCTGCAGCTGGAGTTAAAAGCATCACTGAAGAACATAAGAACAAGTTCAACACTTTAAAAAACTTAGCTGATCATGTTGTTATGCATATTAATGATACGCATCCAACCTTGATTATTCCAGAACTAATGCGAATACTTCTTGATGAAGAAAACATGGAGTGGGATGAAGCTTGGGCGATTGTGACTAAAGTTGTTGCTTATACAAATCATACAATTTTAGCAGAAGCATTAGAAAAATGGCCAATTGATATCATGAGACCTTTACTCCCAAGAATCTATCAATTAATTGAAGAAATTAACCGAAGATTCACATTAGAGTTATTAGAAAAATATGGTTATGAAAAAGAACAACTAATAAGAGAACTAGCCATCATCGGTGATGGAGTAGTGAGAATGGCTCATCTATGCATCGTTACTAGTTTCTCCGTCAATGGGGTTGCTAAACTTCATACTGAAATTTTAAAGAATATTGAAATGAAGAAATTCTATGACTTATATCCAGAAAAGTTTAATAATGTAACTAATGGAATAACTCATCGAAGATGGCTTCTTCACTCAAATAAGGAGTTAACAGCTTTAATCGCATCAAAAATCGGTGAAGGTTTCAAGAAAAATCCTAGTGAATTAGAAAAACTATTAGCTTTCGTTGATGATAAAGACTTCCAAGAAGCCTTTTTAGAAGTAAAATTACTAAAGAAGAAAGCTTTAGCCGAAAAAATATTTAATGAACAAAAAATAGTAATAGATCCAAACTCAATCTTTGATATTCAAGTAAAAAGACTTCATGAATATAAACGCCAACTAATGAATGCTCTTCATATCATGAGCATGTACAACACTTTAAAAGCAAATAAAGAATTTAGAAAAGAATTTGTTCCTCATACATACATTTTTGGGGCTAAAGCAGCTGGAACTTATTACTTCGCAAAAAAAGTTATTAAACTAATTAACACTATTGCAAAAAAGGTTAATAATGACCCAGAAACTTCTCCATATTTAAAAGTAGTATTCGTGGAAAATTATAATGTTACTTACGCAGAAACTATCATGCCTGCAGCAGATATTTCTGAACAAATTTCAACCGCTTCTAAGGAAGCCAGCGGAACTGGTAACATGAAGTTCATGATGAATGGAGCTTTAACTCTAGGTACTCTAGATGGAGCGAACGTTGAAATCAATGAACTTGTAGGTGACGATAATATCTTTGTTTTCGGCATGAAAAGCGATGAGGTTAACAACCTATATGAAAAGGGTGGTTATAACCCTAAAGAAATCTATGAACTTGACTCAGAGATTAGAATTCTTTTAGATCAACTTGTTAATGGTTTCTTTGAAGACGTTGATCGATATGAGTTTAAAGAAATCTTTGACAACTTAGTTTATCGTGATCATTATTTTGTTTTAAAAGACTATCAAGCATATAAAAATGCTCACTTTTTAGCAAATCAAAGTTATAAAGATAAGCATCAATGGGCAAAAAAAGCTCTTATTAACATAGCTAAAAGCGGTGTATTCTCATCAGACCGTTCAATTCAAGATTATGCCAAGACAATTTGGCATGTTAATTCTGTACTTAAAGGTTGATTTTTCAACCTTTTTGTACTTTTTTATGGAGGAAAATAAAAATGAGTGATTGGATTGATTTAACAGTATTAATCAAAAAGACAAATCTTACTTTTCCTGGAGACGAGCAACTTGAAATTACAAAAGTTAAAAGTTTATCTGAAGATGGTTATAATTTAAACCAACTTTATTTAAACATGCACCTTGGTACACATATAGATTTTAAAAATCATGTATCAGTCAAAGAAGAAGAAATTGACTTCAACGATTTTTTAGGCAAAGCTAACGTTATTAGGCCGAAAATAATCGACTCGATTGTTTCTACTGATGACTTAAGAAACAAGTATGAAGAACTGCTTTACAAAGAGAGAATTTTAATTCTTGATTTACACAATGCTCAAAAATTTAATACCAAAGCTTATTTTGAGCCTATCTACTTTGAACCTTCAATCTACTCATTTTTACGAGAATATAATATTAGTTTATTCGGTGCTGATATTCCTACTTTTATGTATAAAAATGAGAATGACTTGAAAATGCACAGAGAGTGTTTGAAAAATGGAATCAGACTTATTGAAAATCTAACCAATTTGCATCAATTAACTTCACATGTCTATTTTTTAGGTTTGCCTTTAAGCATAGACGGCATTGAAGCGTCACTTATTAGAGCAGTTGCAAAAAATATATAATTATAGTTGACATTATTAACTAAACTAATTATAATTTAAGTGTTAAAAACACTTCAGGGCAGGGCGTAAATCCCTACCGGCGGTATAGTCCGCGAGCCTTTTTAAGGCACGATTAGGTGAGATTCCTAAACCGACAGTTAAAGTCTGGATGGAAGAAGTAATATTATTTATTTACAACTATTCCTATCGCCTGAATAATGTCCGTTTTTAACGGATATTTTTTTTGGAGGAAAAAAGATGAAAAAAAGCAAAAAAAACATTATGAAATTATCAGTAATTGGAATTTTCGGATCTTTAGCATTTGTATTAATGATTTTAAGTATTCCGATCGTTGGGCCTTATGAGTTAGACTTTTCTGAAGTGCCTGTTATGATTGGAGCCTTTGCTTATGGTCCAGTTGTTGGTTTTTTAATTGAAGCAATCAAAATCTTTTTAGACGTAACAATTGGTGGTGCTTCGAAGACTGCTTACGTTGGAGAATTAGCAAACTTTATCATCGGATTATCATTTGTTTTACCAGCAAGTTTTATTTACTTTAGACGTAAAACAAGAAAACAAGCCATTATTGGGCTTGCTGTTGGGGTTCTAGTAATGACTATAACTGGAGCTTTAATGAATGCTTTTGTTTTATTACCACTATATGCTGAATTATGGTTTGGTGATTCATTATCTTCCTTATTAGCAGTATATAACTTTAACAGTTTATTCAAATTTATTATTTTCGCTACTGTACCATTTAATTTACTTAAAGGTATTTCTGTTAGCGTAATTATTCTCTTAATTTACAAACGAGTTTCAATGATTATCAAAGCAAAGGATAGTGAAGATTTTGAAGAAATTAATTAAATTTGCAGCAATTTTCTTATTAGTTTTAGTGATTACTGCGTGCGATCAAACCACTGAAACCGAGTATTTAAATGTAGATTATTCTGATTTTGTCGGTCAATTTATTGAAGATGTCGAAGAACAATTACAGATGCCAAGCGATGACTATTATGTATATTATTATGGTCCTGGTTGTTCTGCTTGTATTGAGATTAAACCGGAAGTGCTTGACAGGTTCTATCGTGCTAAGAATACGACTATTTACTTCGTTACCGTATATTCGGAGTTAGATTTAAATCTAGACTCAGGAGTTACTGCTACACCAACAGTAATTAGAGTTATCAATGGTCAAGTCGATGAGTTTTATGAAGGTGTATCAGAAATAAGAAGTATGCTTAACCAAATTACTTAAACCGCATCATAAAAGAAATCAGATACTTTTTTTGGTAAATTCAAGTTTCTTTGAACATTGTTATCTGTAAAATAGTAGATATTGTAAGAAGATAGATTAGATCTTCTCGATCTTGTTCTATTGGCAATAACTTCAGTTATTCTTTCTGGCAAGTATGAGCTTGTTAGAGGAATATAATAATGATATTTAAGAACAGTTTTATTAGTTTTTTCCATAAACTCTAAAACTGTTTTTTTATTTTTCATTTTAACTTTATAATCTTTGATATTTTCCCATTTCAGCCAAAATAAATATTTGTTAAAGATTTCATTAATTTCAGTCAAAGTGTTTATCTCTAATACTTCTTTTGTTAATTCATCATAAATTAATCCTTTATTCTTTTTAATATAGATTGTAGTTCGTTTATTTTGTCTGATTTTATAGATTTCATCAAAATTTATATCTTTAGAGATAATGATATAATCTTGAGGTTTTTTCTTTAGAAATAAAACTCCAGCAATTATACATATTAAGGCAATGCTTAAAAAAATCCCTAAAAAGACTGACATAAATTGGATGTATTCAATATCAGTTGCTTGATGTAATTCCTCATTGATTTCAAAAGGGACCTCAAGTAACCATAGAACGATAAATGGAATCGCTACGCTCAAGTAAATAAAACCATTAAGGAAAAAGATAAAAGCAGGATTGATATTCTTTTTTTTGATAACACTATAATCTAAATTGTCAAATCTTAAACTTATTTGATTGTTAATCACTTTATCCACCTCATTTAAACTCTCAAAGAATTATAACAAATATCTAGTTTTTTATAAATAATATGTTCAATAATTATTAAATAAGTGTTACAATAAAATGTAAAGAAATAGAGAAAAGGCGTGAAGTGAATGAATACTATTAAAATTGATAAATACTTTCGCGGCATGGTAGCTAACAACGGACTAAGTGGTATTGAAACCGAAAATACAATTTTTTCGTTTTTAGCCGCAGCTAATCGCTCATATTTCGGGATAAGTTGTGAACTTTCCATGTCGAAAGATAATAAATATATCGTTACCGGCTGTGACAGCCTTTTAAAATATGGTCTATTAAATTTAGATATCCCGAGTTTTTCTTATAGTGAGTTAAAAAAATTCGCACTTGTTGACCGTAAAACCGGCAACTTAAATGAATTTGTTTTTATACCTAGATTTGAAGACTATCTATCAATATGTAAAGCTTACAACAAATTTATGTTCATAAAGATCAAGGATACATTGGAAGTAGATCAAATTTTACAAATCGAAGACATCTTAAAACAACATGATATTATTGAAGAGTTTTCTTTAATAGCTGAAAACAAAAAACATCTTCAAGCATTAAAGAAAGTTTTCCCGACGAACTGCCTATATTATTATGCCCGTATGGTTGATGACGATACACTGGATTACTGTCAAAAACATGGTATTAATCTCTACCTGGACCATCATAAGTTAAAAAGGGATCACATCAAAGATTTACATCTTGTTGGTCTTAAAGTTATAACTGGAGTCGTTAACGACAAAGAAACAGCCGAGAAAATGATTAAATATGACGTAGATTTTTTATTTACTAACATCTTAGAATAATGTACAATATTTTTGATAAGATTTTCTAACTTTTAGGAGGTAAATGATGAATGCAACAATTGAAACAATTTTAAGTAGAAGAAGTATACGCTCTTATCAAGACAAACCAATTCCACAAGAAGATTTGCAAAAAATCATTGAGTGTGGTCTTTATGCACCAAGCTCAAGAAATAAGCAAGACTGGCATTTGACCGTTATTACCAACAAGGATAGAATTGATGAGGTCAATAAACTCGCTATTGAAGGCATGATCAGATTCGGTATTGAAGTCGATAGAACTGCTCATATCTTTTATAATGCTCCTTGTGTAATAGTATTAAGTTCAAAAATTGCTGGTTTCTCAGAAATTAATATTGGTTGCGTGATAGAAAATATCGCTATCGCAGCTAAATCATTAGGTTATGGTTCATGTATTATTGGCCAAACCAGATACCTATATCATAAAGCAGATAAAATTGATGTTGACAGATTATTAAAAATTCCTGAAGGATATGAACATGACCTAGCTATTTGCTTGGGATATCCAAAAGGCAAAGACCCACTTCCAAAACCAAGAAAAGAGAGAGTGGTTGACTACATCGATTAGTTGGAGGTTTTTTAATGTGGCGTGAAGAATACGAAAAATGGATTAATTATAAAGATTTAGATATAAATTTAAGAAATGAACTAATAAGTAAATCAGAGAAAGAATTAGAGGATATGTTTTATACTACCCTCTCTTTTGGTACGGGAGGCATGCGCGGAATCTTAGGTGCCGGTATCAATCGTCTTAACATCTATACTATTAGAAGAGCTAACAATGGGTTAGCTCAATATTTAATTAATACCTATAAAAAAGAAGACTTAAACAGAGGCGTTGTCATTGCTCACGACAACCGTCATATGTCCAAAGAATTCGCAGTTGAAAGTGCAAAAGTTCTTGGAGCTTATGGAATAAAAAGCTATCTATTTAGTGATTTAAGACCTACTCCAGAACTCTCATTCGCAGTAAGATATTTAAAAGCTTTGGCTGGTATCGTGGTTACAGCAAGTCATAATCCGCCGGAATATAATGGTTATAAAATCTATGATGAATATGGCTGCCAATATACACCAAGATACGCAAATGTTATTATTGAGTATGTAAACCAAACAGAAGACTTGTTTTCCATCAAAACGAAAGAAATTGAAGATTTAAAGAAGGAAGCTTTGATTGAATATATTGATGAAGAAATCGATAATGCTTATTTAGATTTAGTTAAGTCGATTGCTATAAACAAAAATGTCAATAAGGGTATTAAAATCGTCTTTACTCCTTTACATGGAACAAGTGGTTATCTTGGAAAAAGACTTTTAGAAGAAGAAGGTTTCACCGTCTATCCAGTTGAAGAACAAATGGTCAATGATCCAAATTTTTCAACAGTCAAACTACCTAATCCTGAAGAAAAAAGCGTTTATGAATTAGCGATTAAGTTAGGTAAAAAGAAGAATGCAGATCTCTTGATCGCAACCGACCCTGATGCTGATAGACTAGGTATAGCTGTATTAGATAATGAAAAATATGTTTTATTAAACGGTAATCAAACCGGAGCCTTATTGATTTATTATATTCTTACTCAAAAGCAAAAGCACAACCTTTTACCTAAAAAAGGTGTTGTTTTCAATACTATTGTTACTTCCGATTTAGGAGCGAAAATCGCTCGTTCATTTAACATGGATGTTATATCTACTTTAACCGGTTTTAAATTCATCGGCGAACAAGCAAGATATCTCGAGTCTGAAGAACGTGAGTTTGTTTTTGGTTATGAAGAATCATATGGTTATGTTATCGATGACGGTGTTAGAGATAAAGACTCCCTACAAGCCATCCTTATGATTTCTGAAGCCGCAAATTATTATTTGGAAGTAGAGAAAAAGAACTTAAATGAAAAACTACAAGAAATCTATGAAATTTATGGTTATTATCTTGAAGGTTTAAAAAATGTTCACTTGCTGGGAAAATCCGGTCAAGAACAAATTTCAAAAATTATGGACTATTTCCGTAATACAACCATCGAAAAAATGAGTAATAAGAAAATCGTCAAAAAAGAAGATTATTTATTACTAAAGCGCTATAGCAATAAAACAATCGAAACAATTGACTTTGACAAGTCAAATGTATTAAAATATTTCTTAGAGGACGAGTCATGGTTTGTTTTACGTCCGTCAGGTACCGAACCAAAACTTAAAATCTACGCTGGTGTTATCGGCAGTAGTGTAAGTGACTCAAAACATCAGGTAGATCAACTGCTAAAAGATGTTTATGAGATAGTAGAGAAGGTTGAATAAATTGGGTAAATATATCATAGCTATAGTTATAGTAGTAATAATTGTGGGACTTTATGTCTTTAGTTTTTTACTTAATGAAAAAACAGAAAAACCAGAAGGTTGCGAAGATTTAAGTTGTTCTGGTTGCAAGGCGGATAATTGTGTCACCCGAAAATAAGTTATTTAACAATGATTGGGATATCTATCTAAAAGAAGAAATATCTAAACCATATTTCCTGAAGCTATTGAATGATGTTGATAAGGAGTATAACGATTATACCTGTTATCCTCCAAAGCAACAGATATTCAATGCTTTTTGTTTGACTTCTTTTAAAAACACTAAAGTGCTTATTCTTGGTCAAGATCCCTATCATAATCACCACCAAGCAATGGGCTTAGCATTTTCTGTTAATAAACAGATAGCCTTACCGCCATCTTTACAAAATATTTATAAAGAACTTGATAATGATTTGAAGATAAAGAACAACCATGGTGATCTTACATCTTGGGCTAAATCTGGATGTCTTTTATTAAATGCTATCTTAAGTGTTAGAAAAAACCAGCCGCTTTCTCATAGCAATCTAGGATGGCAACGATTTACTGATAAAGTAATCAGCGTCTTAAACGAAAAAAAAGAACCCGTAATCTTTGTACTTTGGGGTTCTTATGCAAGGTCAAAAACAAAACTTATTACCAACAAACATCACTTTATCATCGAAAATGTTCATCCGTCTCCTTTATCAGCTTACAGAGGCTTTTTTGGGTCTAAACCTTTCAGTAAAATCAATGCCTTCTTAAAACTGACAAATCAAGAGATGATTGATTTTAAGCTAGAGGAATAATTATGAATGAAAATAAACTTAAAAAAATAATCTTTGCGAGCTTAATGGTCGCAATCGGAATTGTATTATCAAACTTCGTGTCAATCTCATATCCGCCAAACTCAACGATTATTCGTTTTGGAATCGGCTACCTGCCACTGATAATTGTCTCAATTATCCTCGGTCCCAAAATTGGTTTTGCAGCTGCGATTATTCAAGACGTTTTAGGCTATTTTGTCTATATGTTGATATTTGGCTTCCCCTCAGGACCATTTTTCCCTGGTTTTACCTTAAATTCTATCCTTTATGGGGTTTTACCGGGTTTGATTTATCATTTAAAGGTATGGAAAGGAAATTTCTTCATCTATTTCAATATCTTTTTACTTACTACGCTTTTAGCTCTAGGAATTTGGAGTTTAATCGAAGTGGATTACATTATTTCGATAATTGAAGCTAGATTAGGAGAAGATATGATATTCTCGCCTTTCTTCATCTATTTTATGTTAGGTTTAGGATTAGCTGGAGTTTTATCAGGTTTTGTCTTTATCTACTTAAAAAGAAAAGAAGACGATCAATCACATCGAATTATCTTTTCCGTAATTATTCTTCAACTAATTGTAACTCTAGTTTTAACACCACTTTGGGTTACTATTCTTTATAAGATCCCGTTTCTACCACAACTTCCTTTAAGGATTATCAAAACGCCTTTAGAAGTCTTTATTTACAGTGTCTTATTGGTGCGATTGATTAAAATATTTGAACATTATAAAATATAAAGTCGAGTTTATGAAAACTCGACTTTTTTCTTTATTAAAACTCAATTATTTTTACTTCACCGGCACCAAGATGAAAATAAACTCTACCATCTGGTGAAAAATCATGATAATCTCTACCAAACTCATAAGTTGAATATAGTAGCTTTCCGAAATTGTTAAGATTACCGCTTTTTTCTCTTAATTTTTTAAGATCAGAATTACAATATACATCATTATAAACATTACTATTAGCAACTACCAGTAAACATTTTTTATCTTTTTTATTAAAATAAGAAACACCAATGCAAGGAGTATCAAACTCATTAAAATAAACTGGCTCGTAACTTTCTAGGTCAGTAATTTGATCTAACCAAGCATTTCTAATTTTCTTAACTCCATCTAAGTGATCAGCTAACTCCCATCGATCTTCTCCTAAGTAATGAAAGGCATATTTATCAAATAAAGCCAATTTACCATAGAAGAGGTCATTAGCGGGTAATTTAAATTTATCCTCACTGGTGCAGTCAACGCCGGTGTTCATCGGTTGAATTTCATATACCTCTTGACCACTATTGATAAAAGGAACTAAATTAGGTAACACCATATTTAAAATAGTCGTCATTCTCGCTAAAGTTTTTCCACCGTCTCTACCGGCTATTCTAGCGGTGTCATGAGTTTCGCTACAAGCAAACATCGGTAAAGCAATGTCTTTAGCACCGTAAACAAACTTATGGAGTTTCTTTTCCCAAATTCTTGGTTGCATCCAGAAACCATTACCGATAATTATATTATAACCAGCTTCTTTAGCTTTTAGAGCGTTATCAGGATTAAGTTCTTCAGCAATAAAGGCAAAATCTTTATCTTCAATTCTAGCTTCTTCAATAATCATTGCTAGTAGTTCTTTTGGTAAGGCATGACCCATATCAATTCTTGCGCCATCAATACCATAAGTTTTTTGATAATAAGGAATGATATTTTTTAAGGTGTCCCATAATTCTTTATTAGGAATATCTCCAGGGAATAAATTAGCCTTAATTGTATCAAATAAAATATATGGCGGGATACTTTTATCCTTAAGATATTTTCTCGTCTCTTTTGGATGGTCCATAAACATTCTAAAAAAGGTTACATCAGTCCAAGGTGGCTGAACGTCATTGATATGATCGGAGAATGCTGGAGCGATTTTCAAGTTGAACTGCTTCTCAATATCTTCAACGATATTTTGAGAAGTTTCACAAAGTTTCTTATAGGCAACTGGATCTTGAGTTTTAGGATCGAATTGAAACATCTTTATATGTCTTAACACGTCTTCACAAGCATATACTTGATCCATATATTTAGCATCAGGTGGTAAAGTATTTTCTAACTCTTTAACATATGGAACTCTAAAATCTTTTGCCTCATCAGCTTTTATCCAATAAAACCAATCAGGATGGTCTTTAATTAAATCGTTTTCTACTGCATTTGTACGAGGAATGATGTCAATAATAACTCGCATATCAAGCATATGACAAGCTTCAACTAAAGCTTGAAATTCTTCCTCTAATGTCATTGACTTACCAGTCATCGTTTCTTTTAAATTTGGATCTAGGGCAAAGAAGTTAGCTACTCCATAAGGAGAACCCAGTTCCCCCTTTTTATCTTTTAAAGAAAATCTTGATAGTGGTAATAAATACATTGTATCTACACCCATTTTCTTTAATAGCGGTAGAAGTACAAGCATTTTTACAAAAGTTCCAGTTTCTTTTAAAGCGTTGAAATTTTCAATATCCAGTGAAAAAGAACGGTCATGATCCCAAGCTGAGGATGTTCTAATCATGGTTGAATATAAAACACTCTTTCTAACCCAGTCACCGCCAACTTCATTTTTAGATATTTTTCTTTTCTTAATCTGTGATAATGATTTTAAATAGTCTTTATTATCTTCTTTGTTAGGTAGGATATATTTATCAATAATTCTAGAATAAAAACGATATGGATTGACTAAAATTTCTTGACTAGGAAGTTTTCTTACTTCTTCGCCATCATAGTCCCAAGCATTCCATAAATCAGGTACTGCATAATTAATCTTGCCTTGATCAATTTTACGCACTAATACATTTCTTAGTTTCTCGAGTTTAGTTAGTGGCATTTTATCACCTCTACTTTATTATACCAAAATAAGTGATTTTAGTTTTATGTTTTTAAAACATGTAAGTGTTTACAATTCAGTCATTTGACTTTTAAAAAGGCCTAAAATATAGTATAATACCCTTGGTTAAGAGAAACTTGAGGTGAGTTATATGAAAAAGCCAGTTGTACTAATTATAATGGACGGAATCGGGATGACAAATAGTGGTCCTGGAAATGCATATTCACTTGCAAAAAAGCCTAATCTTGAATATCTATTTAGTCATTATCCTTCAACTTTACTTGAAGCTTCAGGCGAAGCTGTAGGTTTACCAGAAGGACAAATGGGAAATTCTGAAGTTGGACACATGAATATCGGTGCTGGACGTATAGTCTATCAATCACTAACAAGAGTTAACAAAGCTGCCAAGGATAGAATGTTTAAAACAAATCATGCATATTTAGCCGCTTTTAAACATACAATGAAAAACAATTCTAAATTACATCTATTTGGTCTTTTATCGGATGGAGGGGTTCACTCTCATATCCTTCATTTTAAGGAAATGTTAAAAACCGCAAAAGAAGTAGGAGTTGACGAAACTTATATTCATGCTTTTTTAGATGGCAGAGATACCGGGCCACAATCAGCGGTAGGTTTTATCGATGATTTAGAGAATTTTATGAAAGAAATTAATTATGGTAAAATAGCCACTGTTTCCGGACGTTATTATGCCATGGATAGAGATAAAAACTGGGACAGAATTCAAAAAGCATATGACACAATGACTTGTGGCGTTGGCGAGCATTATAGTAGTGCAAGAGAAGGGGTTCTAAAATCTTACGAAAATGGGGTTAACGATGAATTTGTTATTCCATTTGTAGTGGATGAATTAGGTTTAATAAAAGATAATGATTCAATCATTTTCATGAATTTTAGACCAGATAGAGCAATTCAAATCTCGACCGCTTATTCTAACCCAAAAGCTTTAGAAAATTTAAATACAAAAAGCGCACCAAAAAATATCATGTTTGTATCAACAATGAAATATGCTGATTCCGTAAAGGGAGAAGTAGCGTTTGAACTCAATGATTTGAATGATATGTTTGGTGATTATATTGCGGAAAAAGGTTTACACCAATTACGTATCGCTGAAACCGAAAAATACGCTCACGTGACTTTCTTCTTTGATGGTGGCGTAGACAAACAAATAAAAAATGCTAAACGAGTATTGATTCAATCGCCAAGAGTGCCTACCTATGATTTAAAACCGGAGATGAGTGCCTATGAAATCACTGAAGCGGTTTTAAAGGAATTAGATTCAAAAGTTCATGATGTGGTTATTCTAAACTTCGCCAATGGTGATATGGTTGGACATACTGGAGTCATACCTGCGGCTGTCAAGGCAGTTGAAGCAGTAGATGATTGCGTTGGTAAAGTAGTAAATAAAGTTAAAGAACTAGGTGGAATAGCATTGATTACGGCTGACCACGGAAACTGCGAAAAGATGATAGCTGAAGACGGCACGATTTTTACTGCCCATACAACTAATCTTGTTCCATTTATCGTAACTGATGAATTGGTGACTTTAAGACCTTCAGGCAACTTAGGAGATATCGCACCGACAATGTTAAAGTTACTTGAACTTGATCAACCAAAAGCAATGACTGGAGTATCAATCATTGAATAGATATGATACTTCATTGAAGTATATTAAACCCAAAGATTTAATTTTTGTAATTTTATATGGTGGTGTGCTTTCTATTCTGTTTGGTGTATTGCTTGGCTTTATCGATTATTACATCAGTTTTGGTATCGGTATAAGCTTTGCAGGAATTTTATTCTTTTTAAGCAGTATACAGATTGGAAAACTTGTAAGAAAACAGTATGATTTTCCTCATATTGTCTACATCATAATAACTGCAGTCTTTTTAATCATTCAAGCAATAATTATTTTCTTTTTACCAACAATATTTACAATAGTTAAAGAGAATAATGCGCCAGAACTAGTTTTTGATTTTAGACTATACTGGTTGGTTTTACAGAACTTTATTGGTAGTCTATTTTCAGGTTTTAATTTTAATCTTTGGTTAAGTGTATTTGTTTTTTCAATAGGAGTATATTTAGGAGTTAAACAAACTTATTAAGTTTAAAAAAATAGATATAAAGGAGATGGTTTAAATGCCAAATATTAGTAACATTTATGCAAGAGAAGTATTAGATTCAAGAGGTAACCCAACTGTTGAGGTCGAAGTTATTACAGAATCAGGTGCTTTTGGTCGCGCTATCGTTCCAAGTGGAGCGTCTACAGGCGAACATGAAGCAATTGAATTAAGAGACGGAGATAAATCAAGATACCTTGGCAAGGGTGTTTTACAAGCTGTAAAAAACGTTAATGAAGTTATCGCTCCTAACCTAATTGGTTATGATGTGACTTTCCAAACTTCTATTGACAAAATCATGCTAGAATTAGATGGAACAAAAAACAAATCAAAACTAGGAGCTAACGCTATCTTAGGTGTTTCTATGGCAGTTGCTAGAGCAGCAGCTGATTATGTTGGCTTACCACTTTACTTATATTTAGGTGGATTTAACGCAAAACAACTTCCAACACCAATGATGAATATCATCAATGGTGGATCACATGCAGATAATAACGTTGACTTCCAAGAATTCATGATTATGCCAGTTGGCGCTAAAACTTTCAAAGAAGCTTTAAGAATGGGTGCTGAAGTATTCCATAACTTAAAGAAAGTATTATCAAGCAAAGGCTTTAACACAGCTGTTGGTGACGAAGGTGGTTTCGCACCAGACCTACAGTCAAATGAAGATGGAATCAAAGTTATCTTAGAAGCTATCGAAAAAGCTGGATTCGTACCTGGAAAAGACGTTTACATCGCTATGGACGTAGCTGCTTCAGAATTCTATAACAAAGAAACAAAACTTTATGAACTTAAAGGCGAAGGCAAAACTTTAAACGCTCATGAAATGGTTGAGTTTTATAAAGGCTTAGTAGAAAAATATCCAATCATCTCAATTGAAGATGGTTTAGATGAAAACGATTGGGAAGGCTGGAAAGCTTTAACAGATGCACTAGGCAAGAAAATTCAATTAGTTGGTGATGACTTATTCGTTACTAACACAGAAAAACTATCTAGAGGAATCGCTCAAGGTATCGCTAACTCAATTCTTATCAAAGTTAACCAAATTGGTACTTTAACAGAAACTTTCAACGCAATTGAAATGGCTAAACGTGCTGGATACACTGCAGTAGTATCTCACAGAAGTGGTGAAACCGAAGATACAACAATCGCAGAAATCGCTGTTGCGACAAACGCCGGACAAATTAAAACTGGTTCATTATCAAGAACTGACCGTATTGCAAAATACAATCAATTGTTAAGAATTGAAGAAGAACTTGACGAAGTGGCTGAATATAAAGGTTTAGATTCTTTCTACAACCTACGTTAACATAAAAAAAAGATGTTTTTGGGTATTCCAAAAACATTTTTTTATGGTATAATGTTAATGCTGAGTATATTTTAAAAATCAAGGAGGGTAGACTATGACTTGGTTACATTGGGTATTGTTCGCAATAGCTTTAATATTAATCACTTTAGTAATGGTTCAAGAATCTAAAGATGATGTTAAAAATACATTTTCTGGTGAAAAATCAGACCTTTTCAAAAACAAAAAGCAAAGAGGGTCAGAATTGTTTATGGCAAGACTGACAACCGGAGTATCAATTGTTTTTGCAGTTTTTGCAGTTTTAGCATTAGTCATTATTTAAGAACACATTAAGTGTTCTTTTTTCTTTCTTGAAGAAAGGAGATTTATTTAAGATGAAAACTACAGTATATAACTTAATAAAAAGAGCTCCTTACAAAGAAAGGACTTTAATTGCTATTGCTAGCAATCTGCATTTATTCAGCAAAAAGGATTTTCAAGAACTAACCAAAGCAATTGACAAACTAATTAAAGAAAACCAGATTTATAAAGACAAATCCGGCCATTATAACATAATGGAAAAAAATGAGCAATTAGTAACAGGCAGATTAGATCTAAAAGCCCAAGGATATGGCTTTTTAATAGTTGAAGACAAAGAAATGCCAGACGTCTATATCTCTAGAAGCAATATCAACACTGCAATGGATAACGATCTTTGCCTTGTTAAAATTACTAACATAAAGAATAGAGAAAAGATTGAAGGTGTTGTTGAAAAGGTATTAGAAAGACATTTATCTATCGTTGTAGGTGAATACTACAACGGTCAAGTTTTCCCTAAAGATCTTCATGATGATATAGCCTTAAAACTTGTAAAAGAAGATCAAAAACATGTTAAAAATCATCAGCTTATCAAAGTCAAAATCGTTAACTATAAGCATAAGTATTTTAAAGATTGTGAACTCTTGGAAGTTATCGGTCACGTTGATGATGAAGGAATAGAAGTATTAGAAGTAGTACATAAATTCAATCTGATCAATAAATTCTCATCTGAAGAAGAACTATTCGCAAAATCAGTCAATCAAGAAGTTTTAGAAAGCGAAATCACTGGAAGAACTGATTTAAGAAAAGAAACAATTTTTACTATCGATTCTGAAAGCACCAAGGATATTGATGATGCAATTTCGATCAAGAGAATCAAAGATGATTATTTATTAGGTGTACATATAGCCGACGTCAGTTATTATGTGAAAGAAGACTCAATTTTAGATAAAGCAGCTTTTAACCGCGGAACGAGTGTTTATTTAGCTGATTCTGTTATTCCAATGCTACCAAAGGCGTTATCAAACGGAATTTGTTCGCTTAACCCTAAAGTAGACCGCTTAACTTTGACATGCGAGATGCAAATAAACAAAAAAGGCGAAGTTGTCAAATATTCAATCTATCCATCAGTTATCAACAGCAAATATAAGATGACTTACACAAATATCAACAAAATGTTAAACGACGATCAAGAAATCATTGAAGAATACTCTGATATTTATCAAGACGTATTACTTATGCAAGAACTGCAAAATATCCTCTTCGATATTCGTGAAAAGATGGGTTCAATTGATTTTGAAACCCTTGAACCGAAGCTTTTATTTGATGAACACGGCAAACTAAGTGATATCGTCATTAGAGAAAGACAAACTGCCGAAAGAATGATCGAAGAATTCATGCTTGTAGCTAATCAAGTAGTCGCAACTCATATTTTCAATCAAAAGTTACCATTCATCTACCGTATCCATGAATTACCAAATGCACAAAAACTAGAAAATGTTTTTGAATTTGTCAAGAAATTAGGATATGATAATTATGAAGGCGATTACTCTCAAGAAAACTTGCAAGAACTGCTTAAAGCTGTAGAAAACACTACTTACGAAAAAGTAGTAACTACTCTTTTGTTAAGATCGATGTCAAAAGCAAGGTATTCAAGAGAAAACAAAGGCCATTATGGGTTAGCATTTGACAACTATACACATTTTACTTCGCCAATAAGAAGATATCCTGACCTTATCGTTCACCGTTTCTTGAGAAAGTATGTTTTCAACAACGATCGTTTCTATAACGAGAAAACAATTGAAAGACTTGATGAAATAGCTAAACAATCGTCAGATACTGAAAAACAAGCCATGAACGCTGAAAGAGAAGTTTTGGATATTAAAAAGGCAGAATATATGGAAAACCATATCAATGAAGAATACCAAGGCGTTATCTCTTCTGTTCTTAAATTCGGTATGTTTATCGAACTTCCTAATACAATAGAAGGATTAGTACATATCTCATCATTCAAAGAACAAATGCAATATGATGAAGTAAATATGCAACTTAAATCAACTGAATCAGATAAAATGTATCAAATCGGTCAAGTTGTAACAATCAAGGTAGCGAAAGTTAACCGCTTATTAGGTAGAATCGATTTTGTACTTGTATAAAAAAGGAGCACTTTAACCATGAAAATATTAGCTAACAATAAAAAGGTGGGCCACGACTACTATATCTTAGAAACCTTTGAATGTGGTATTGTCTTAAAAGGTACAGAAATTAAATCTATTCGTTTAGGCAAGTTTTCAATTAATGAAGCTTATGTAAAAATATCTAATGACTTTCAAGCATATATCATCAATATGCATGTCGCTAAGTATGAGCAAGGAAATATCTTTAACCACAAAGAAACAAGAAATAAAAAGTTATTATTATCAAAAAGAGAAATAATTAAATTATCACAAAAACTAAAACTAGAAGGGCTTACCTTGGTGCCAACCAAGGTATATCTCAATGAGGGTCTTTGTAAAATAGAGATCGCTTTATGTAAGGGTAAAAAACTTTATGATAAACGTGAATCTCAAAAAGAAAAAGACGCTACCAAAAGAATGGAAAAAGTGATAAAATATTAGTATGGGGCTGTTTTCTGGATTCGACAGGGTAGTTCAAGTTTAATAAGCATGCAATCGGCAGATTTAAAAATGCAGGTTAAATATAACCGGAAATCAAAATTACGCTTTCGCAGCTTAAGAAGAAGTTGCGGGTTCATCGGAGTTTGCCTATAGGCTCTTTTGAACTTCAGAATATAGGACCGCTCAATCGTCTGCAATCTTAAGATTATTGAGTTAAATTAATAGGATTAGGCACTCATCAGTTGGTTAACTAGCGGGTGTTTGCTGAAACAATATAGTTAACTAAGCATGTAGAAAGTTAAATGATTGGCTATTTTGGACAGGGGTTCAAATCCCCTCAGCTCCACCAATTCACTATTAAAGTTTATTTCCAACCTTAAATATAAGATTAACGTCTTTGTTTAGTAGTTATTGAAATAGACTTTTTTTATATTCCATTATATAGCCTAAATATGGAGAATGAAACCAAAAATTATTGATTTTCATCTATTTACACAAAATATTATATATTCTCTAAATCTCTTAATTAATTTTTTATATAATGACAAAATATATGTATCTCACTCTAAAAATATGATATTATTAAATAGAATATATTCGAGGAGGGATTATTGTGGTTAAATTAAGAAATTCTCTTTCATAAAAATAAATGAAGGAGGAAAAAGATGAAAAAATTCATCAATAAGAAGCATATAATTATATTTACATTTGTAATAATCATAACAAACATATTCGTTTTAGCTGTACAGTTTTTAAAAGGAGATTTATTAGATAGCGCCATCGAAGATGGAAATAATCAAACCCTATTCTTAGGAGTAGCACTGTTAGTTGCAATTATACTAGAAATTGTTTTTACTTATTTTAGTTTTATTATTGAAAATACAATTATTACTAGTAGTATGAAGAACCTTAAACAAAGACTTTTTGAAAAAATTACGTCTTTAAAATATAGGTTTTTTAATAGCCCTAGTTCTTATGTTGCAAAATATACAAATGAGTTGTCAATTATAGAGAATAGGTACTTTAGATCAATTACCTTATTGACTACACTCTTGTTGAAAGTTCTATTTGTTTCAGCTGCATTGTTTTGGCTAAATTGGCAACTTGCTATCATTACATTATTATTATTAACCATGCCCTTATATGTACCGAAACTTGCTGAGAAGAATTTGAAGATCAAACAAAACATATATTTACAAAGTAATAATAAGTTTTTAGGGTTCATTAGCGATATGTTTAAAGGTTTTGAAATAATAAAAAACTATAATATTGAACACATAGTAAGGAAAAACTTCAATAAAAACAATGATGCTACAACTGAAGATTATAAAAATAATTTAAATAAACAGTCTCAAGTTAGAACAATTTCTATGCTTATGTCATACTTTTCTCATTTTATTGTGGTAGCTTATTCGATATTTTTAGTTTACAAAGGTGTGTTTTCAGTAGGTGAACTATTTATCGCTATTGGATTAGTAGATCAATTAAGTTATCCAATTATAGCGACTTCAGGATGTATACAAAATATTATCTCTACAAAATCAATTACTGATGATTTAAATGAGTACCTAAAAAATATACCTGAGTTACCTGATTTTGATAATCAAAAATTAGAGAATCAAATATCATTTGATGGTGTATACTTCTCACATGATGATAAGCAATTAATTGAAGATTTCTCTCTTGAAATCAAAAAGAATGGGAGATATCTTATACAAGGAGATAGTGGCTCAGGAAAGACAACGCTTATAAATTTATTGTTACAATATCACGATTTGCACGATGGACATATTTATGTAGATGATACACAGATAGAGGATATAGATAATATTTTCTCATATGTTGGACTATCAAGACAGGATAATATAATATTTGAAGATTCAGTTAGGAACAATCTTACTTTATACAAAGATATAAATGATAGTCAACTTATTAGAGTTATGAATAAAGTCGGTCTAGAAAAATATGCAAACAAAAAATCATTAGATTTTCTAATTGGTCAGAATGGTTTTACTTTATCTGGTGGAGAAGAAAAGAGGGTATCGATTGCGCGGGCCTTATTACATAAGAAAAGCGTATTGATTCTAGATGAACCATTAGCTAATCTAGATATAGAAAATGTTAGAAAAATAGAAAACTTAATTCTTAACATGGAAGACATAACTCTTATTGTAATAAGCCACATCATTTCAGATGGTAATAAGGTGAAATTTGATAAAGTAATAAGTATGTAGATACAAAATGAAGCTCCTAGAACTTTAAGGAGCTTTTTTTATGAAAATATATTCTTTGATAAAATAAGTCAATATTACCCACATGTTATAGAATTTAGAAAAATTTACATAAATCTCTAACTATATACGCAAAAAAAAGTAAACTTAGGTAGGACACTATAGTAAACTTAGGTCAGGGGTACTTGAAATTGACGTAAACTTAGTAATGACAAGACATATTTTTAATAATCGAAGCTGACACATGATATTTTATGTGTTAGCTTTTTTATATAGTCCCTCTTTTTAGACTAGATGGAATCATACCAATACTTGAATGCAGTCTTTTCTTATTGTAATAATCCATATATTCATGTACTTTTAGTTTGTAAGCTTGATCTGTTGGAAAAGGATAACTAGGATAAACAGCTTTTCTTTTGAAGTGTGAGAAAACTTATTTGATACCTCAATGGGGTACAAATTAATTGACAAATACCCCAATGGAGTATATAATATTACTGTAGGTGGTGAATACTATGTCTAATAATATTAAAATAGTTAGAGAAAACTTAGAATTAACACAAGAACAAGTTTCATTATTAACTGGCGTACCAGTAAAAACATTAAGAAACTGGGAACAAGAAGTGAGGAAACCTAGCGAGTGGACAATAGATTTAGTTATGGATAGATTACTAAGAGTAAAAATGGAAGAATATGCTAAGATCGATGAATCCTCAGGGGTTTTGTCATTCTTAACAATAAAAGAAAATATAAGTAAAATAGCTAAGAATTACGATATTGAAAAAGTATATTTGTTTGGATCATATGTCAAAGGTCAAGCTACACAACATAGTGATGTTGATCTATATATGGAGTCTGATTTATACGGTTTAAAATATTTTGAATTTGTTGAACAACTAAGAGAAAATTTAAAGAAGAAGGTGGAAGTTCTAAGTAATAAAACAGTTCAAGAATATTCAAAAATTGATGAAGAAATTAAAAAGTCAGGAGCGCTGATTTATGAAAGATAAGATATATATTGATCGTATCATTAAGTATGCAAAGAAGATAGGAAGATATATGGAAGAAGTCGATACATTTGCAAACTTTGAGTACAACGACGAGAAAGTCGATGCAGTAATATTAAACCTAGAACAAATTGGTGAAACAGCAAAGAAACTTTCAGATGAGGCAAAACAAAGTTATAATTCTATTCATTGGCCAAGCATTATTGGCTTAAGAAATATGATATCACATGAATACGAAGGCATTAGACTGAATATCATTTATGACATTGCTACAGAAAATATACCAGAATTGCTATCTAATTTAAATAAATAATATGAACTTTTAGCAGCATTTATAGTAAAGTTCCTATAGAGGTTATCAAAAACAGTGATATAGTCCATAAAGACAAGACAAAAAAACAATTAAGAGAGTATCATGGATATCAAAATTGTGAGATATGATACGAGTAATTTAGACTTGGACTAAGGCGATAAAATTGCATTAAACCTCTATACCTTAGACAAGTTCTTATAGGATGTATGCAGATAACATATTAATAGAAAAGTGACGGAAAATGGACTAACCTAATTGGACAAACAATTATGCTGTTTTTATAGTATAATTGTAATAAACAGTTGTTGCTTTATGATCTGTCAAAATATGAACTTATAGTACAAAAACAGATAAAGTCCATAAAGAGGTTGCAGTAAAGTTCATAAAGAGGTTATACAAAATACAGATAAAGTCCATAAAGACAAGACAAATTTACCTGAAATAGCTTCCAAAAGTTGGAGATATGGTATACTAAAAATACCACTCTGATGAAGGGAGCTATTTTTATTTATGAGACTAACATTAGAACAAAAAATGAAGATGTGTGAAGAGCATATAATAAAAGGCAAGTCATTAAGCCATGCATCAGAGATGTATGGAGGATATGATATAGGGAACTTCAAGTATCTAATCAACATATACAAAAGGTTTGGAAGAGAAGCCTTTTTGAACCGAGAGAACGGAGTATACAAGAGGGATACCAAGTTACTAGCGATAAGCAGAGTCATCGAAAACAAAGAATCAATTAGAAGCGTAGCGCTAGATCTTGGATTAATAGAAGCAACAATCTTGGGGGATTGGGTAAGGCTGTACAAACAAAAAGGTGAAGCAGCGATCCAAGATACGTATCCAAGAAAAGGATATCTTACAAAAAATGAAAGAGCGAAAGCAATCGTAGATCAAGCGTTAGTAGAAGAAAATCAAAGATTGAAAGCCGAGATTGAGTACTTAAAAAAATCGCGGTCCTTAACAAAAAAACTAGAGGGCGTAACAAGTAAAGAGAAAGCAAACATTGTTACATCGTTAAGGGCCGAATATCCATTATCAGTCCTTCTAGAAATAGCTAACATGGCATCATCGGTTTATTACTATCATACAAGTGAATATAAGAAGAAAATAAACAAATATTCGGAAATAGAGAATGAAATAGATTATCTGTACCTAAAGAAGCATAAGAAGAGAATTGGCTATAACAGGGTCTATATAGAACTTAAGAAGCTGAACTATATTATCGGCAAGAATAAAGTTTTAGAAATCATGAGAAACAAAGGATATACAAAGAAGAAAACCAAGAAATGGAGAAAGTATAATTCATATGCAGGAGACTTAGGCTTTACAAAACCAAATTATATGAATCAAGATTTCACCACATCAAAGCCATATGAAAAAGCAGGCACTGACATTACCATGTTCAGCACTATAAAAGGACCTGTATATCTTTCACCAATTATTGATTTTAATTCTAGAGAAGTGTTATCTTATACAGCTGGAACCAATACCAAGATGGATAAGATAACAAAGATGTTGGAGATACTAAAGAAAAATCATTCCAATCATGTGAAAGGAATGATGATTCAGTCAGATCAAGGTGTGCAATATCAAAACTCTAGATACCAAACAAAGTTGGAAGAACTAGGTATTATACAATCCATGAGCATAAAAGGAAACTGCTTGGATAACTCTCCAACAGAGAACTTCTTTGGAAGAATGAAAGTTGAAATGTGGTATGGACATGAAGAAGAATACAAGAACCCAAAAGCATTAATAAAGGCTATTGATGAATACATTGATTACTACAACAATGTACGTTTAGTTACAAAACACAAAATGAGTCCTATAGAATACAGAAACAATATGTTATAATATCAATATCAAGTGTGGGGGTAACCATTTTTCTCTCCAACTTTTGGAAGCTATTTCAACTTAACAATTTTAAGAAAACTACAAATAAAATAGTTAAACGATCTACAAGAAGAACGAGAAGGCATTATTGAGAAAGAAGTTTCTAATGAATAGAAGTGAATTGAATTCTTTAAAGAACGAGTTAAAACAAATCTATGACAGAAAAATTGAGGTAATAAATCAAACTGGATTTTTAGACCAAAACCAAATACCAAGCGGTAAGAAAGTCTATAATATTGAAACATCATTAATGTTTATCGACATAAGAAGTTCAACTGTACTAACAGATGCAATTGGACGTAAGAATATGGTTAAGGTTTATCAGATGTATACTAAACTTTGTAAGAAAGCCATAAATGATAATAATGGTATAATTCTTCAAATTGTTGGTGATGGAATTTTATGTGCATTTACTAATGATTCAACAGGAAATTCCGGACAACGAGCAGTGGATGCTGCAATTACTATCAATACATACATTGCTGAATCGATGAATCCTTTATTAAATGGTGACTGGGAAATAAGTTGTGGTATAGGCATTAGAACTGGACATGTTTATGTAACTAGGCTAACTACTGATAATGGAAGTGAAGTAGCTTATCCAAGTGATATTACAAACTACGCATCGAAGTTTTGTGGATTAGCACAAAAGAATCAAGTTATTATTGATGCAAAAACACATGAGCATCTTGATAGAAAACATAAAGGATATTGTGAACCTTATCAAACAAGTTTGCAAAATACATATATAATTAAGGAGGCAACATGGGAGATTCAGTAAAGAAAGTATTTGATAAAGATACTTCACTTAGAACACTAGAAATTGTTAACTCATGGATTACTGCTGCAGATAATAAATCTTCTATCTTGCTTGCATTATTAGGCTTGATCATTGGGTTTTCTGCAAGCACATACGGGAAGTTAGCAGATTTAATAGTTCATGGTAGTACGCTACAAATCACATTAATAATTGTGCTTGGGATTATATATGTTATTGCTTTAGGATTCACAATATTTCATTTAATATCTGTTTTCATAGCAAGAACAAAAAAAGCAGATTACTTTTCTGAAAATCTAGTGTCTTTTGTTTCATTTACTGAAATGAAAGATAAGGATTACATAGATTCTGCAAAAAAAGCAGATGAAGAAACACTATTTGAGATGATTCTCTCACAAATTAATATTAATTCAAAAATTGCAAAGCATAAAATGAGCCATTTTAATAATGCTTTAAAGTTTGGTTTAGTACTTATACCTTTAACTATCATACTCATGGTAGTAGTTGGTTAGTTTTAATGAGAAGCTTTACGTTTGACAATGAAGAAAACATCTTAGCTTATTATCGCGATCCTGATAATCGTCCGTTAGAATTTCCACAATCTGATGATATATGGAAAATATTTCAAGCAACAAATGATGAAGAATTATGTAAAACATGGAAAAATAGTTCTTCAAAATCAGATCTGCCACCAGATTTCTATAATGATGATCTTGAGCTCATGATGGAAGTTATGAGATTTGATGATCAAGCAACTAATAGTGGTAAGACTCATTCCACAAAAGCCAAAGAGAATAAGATGTTGAAACAATTAAGAAAATTAGGTGTGAAAGATGATTTTCCTAATTTTAAAGCAAATTTTGTTATTAGGTGACAGTAGACTACCAACAGAAGAAGATCATAACTTCGATAGATATAGTAAAAACTTTGATAGAGTGATTTCAAAACATGCAAAAAAAGTGGACCAATACAGGAAAAATCATCCTGAATGCAAGTTAATATTCTTTGTTTTGGACGAATCTTTAGGGAATTATCTTCAAATACATAATCTTGATAAATCCAATATAGATCAAGGCACTTCTATGTTAGCAAAACCACATTGTTTTTGGGCAGATAGTGTAATGGTGAAAACAATTAAAAAATGTAATGCCGACTACTTAATATGGTTTAAGCCATTTAGTTATATTGAATCTGCTAATGGGAGTAATATAGATTTACAAAAAATTGTTATTTACAAGTTGAACAATCTAAAAATTGACACAATTAGGTATGACACAAAATATGTGATTAGTTCTGAAATATAGAAAACCAATTATTAAAGAAGAAATCACTCAGCGATTTCTTCTTTTTTCTAGTAAAATTCTATGTCAAAATACAAGGATATTTATTAAAGTCTTTTGTAATGATATCCACATTTCGCGTATAGCGTTTGAAATTGAATGAAGTATATTTCATGAATTTATAAATAAAAAACATAATGAAATACCTTTGGAGGGGGTAGCGGGTATTCATTATGCCTTTAATATTTAATTAATTTTATTTATTTTTTCTATAAAATC
>DDWJ01000019.1 GCA_002345505.1 Caryophanales bacterium UBA2289 | reverse complement strand
ACTGTTTCTTTACAGCCTCTTTTTTTATTTTGTTGATCTATACCCTCAATTTAATTTTCGATATCGAGTTGATAAAAATTTATTTTAACTGTATAATAAAAAAGAATTATCATGGGAGGAAATTTATGAAAAAATATTTGATGTGTTTATATTTGCTATTGATACCTTTTCTTGCTATTAGTTGCAATTCAACACCAACAACAAATGAGACTACACAAATTTTCTTAGGGGGATATCATTCTTCAGTAATTACTGAAGATGGCAAGGTATACATTTGGGGAAGAAATATGTATGGAGGATTAGGTGATGGTACAAAAATTTCAAAGTCAACTCCAATAGAAATTACTTCCGAATTAAATCTAAAATCAAGAGAAGAAGTTATTCAAATGTCTTTAGGAAGTTATCATTCGGCCGCATTAACATCTAGAGGAAGATTAATAACTTGGGGAAATAATCAATATGGACAATTAGGTGATGACACTACAATTAATAGATTGAAACCAGTAGATGTAACTTCACAATTTAACTTAAATAGTGACGAAATAATTATTCAAGTTTCTTTTAATGGTATTTCATCATCGGCAATCACTTCAGATGGACGAATATTCATTTGGGGAGATAAAGCATTAGAAATTGGCTTTTTAATTCCCCAAACAATTCCACTAGACATAACATCAGAGTTCGATTTAAATCCAGGAGAAAAGATTATTCAAGTGTCTTTGGGTGGTTATCATTCTTCAGTAATAACATCAGATGGACGTATATTCTTTTGGGGAATTAATGAGAATGGACAATTAGGAGATGGAACAACAACTTATAGTTCTGTACCAATTGACATAACATCACAGTTTAGTTTAGATGAAGACGAGAAAATTATTCAAGCATCTTTAAATGACTCTCATTCATCAGTAATTACTTCAAAAGGCAGAATTTTCACTTGGGGAAAAAATGATAGTGGACAATTAGGCGATGGAACAACATCCGACAGTTTGATCCCAATTGATGTCACGTCACTATTTTTTCTTGATACTGACGAAAAAATCATTCAAGTTGCGCTAGGACTTGTACACTCTTCTGCAATAACATCAGAAGGACGAATTTTCACTTGGGGATCTAATTTTGGTGGGAAGTTAGGTGATGGGACAACAGAAAATCGAACTAATCCAACAGATATTACATTTCAGTTTAGTCTAGACGCTGATGAAGCAATAATTCAAGTCGCTTTAGGACTTTTTCATTCTTCAGCAATTACTTCAAAAGGTAGAATCTTCACTTGGGGACAAAATGAACACGGGCAATTGGGTGATGGTACTAGTGTTAATAAATCTATACCAGTAGATGTTACAACAAAGTTCAACTAAAAGAAAAATTAACCTATTTTAATAAGTAAAGTCAGCAAAAAACGCTGACTTTTCTTTAGATAAAAATGCTTAATAATTCATAAAAAAAAATACTTATAAATTCCATACAAAACCTATTGCAAATACCTAAATTTAGGTGTATTATGAGATTGAATAGAAATATTAGTCGGCATAGATGGTGCGGACAATCAATAAGTAAACTGACGAGTTTTTAACGGCATTTAATTAAAGAGCCTACACCACCACGTAATATTTATATATTAACGAAGAAAGGTAGGTGTAACCCATGGCTCAAGACAAAAAAGCTCCATTCAAACCAGCTCCAGCAAAAGCAGCTCCAGCAAAAGCGGCTCCAGCTAAACCAGCTCCAGCAAAACCAGCAGGCAAGAAATAATAACTAATAGAATTTTACAGACTATTGTTTTCTAGTAAAATCATTATATTGTGCAAGCTTCTACAAGTCGCTATTAAAAAATAACGACTTGTTTTTTATTAGTTAAAACTAATTTTATATAAAGCAAATAGCTAGTAGATATTTGCTTTACACACTTAGCAAAAATATGCTATAATACATCTAAAAAAAAGAGGTGATTTCTTGTGTCTAAACCTAAAAATCAAATGCGTTTTTTGAACGTTAATAGGTATATTCTGAAAAAACAATCTTTGATAAGTGAAAATACCCAAGACTTGGAAGAAAAAATGTATGGAATCCTAAAAAATAAAATTTCAGGATTAAGTTTCAGTCCATACTTAGAAGGCCAAGATCCAAATGATAAAACTATTATCTCTGAAAAACAAATCGCAGACAGACTAGAAATTATCCGTCCATATACACATTGGATTAGAACATTTTCAACCACTCATGGAAACGATCAGGTTCCAAGAATAGCTCATGAAAAAGGCTTAAAAACACTAGTAGGAGCTTGGATAGGCGACGACTTAGAACACAATGAAGTTGAAATAGCTAATTTGATAAATATCGCTAAAAATGGTCATGCAGATATGATCGCTATTGGTAACGAAGTATTGTTACGTGAAGATTTAGAAGTAGAACAACTCTTAGAATATATCAATCGTGTTAAAGAGGCGGTGCCAAACATTCCAGTTGGTTATGTTGATGCTTATTATATGTATTTCAATTTTCCAGAAATTGTTGATGCCTGCGATGTAATATTTGCTAATTGTTATCCATTTTGGGAATATTGCTCTTTGGATATTTCAGTTGAATATATGAAAAAAATGTATGAACTAGCTAAAGAATACGCCAAAGGTAAGCAAGTTATTATAAGTGAAACAGGATGGCCTTCAAAAGGAGAACCTTACGGAGGAGCTATACCGTCCTATGATAATGCTATGCGCTATTTTATCAGTACTTTTGAATGGGCACAAAGCGAAAATATTCTTTTATTTTACTTTTCATCTTTTGATGAAGCTTGGAAGATGAATCCAGAGGGTGAATACGGAGGATATTGGGGGCTCTTTGATAAGGATGGAAAATACAAGTTTAAGAAGTAAACAAATACAAGAAGGAGAAACTCCATGATTATACCTTACGGAAAAGCAATATGTTACTCAGGATATCGAGAAGGTCAAAGTCCAATTGATTGTCAATATCCTAATAATGATCAAATTCTAGAAGATTTAAAAATTCTTGAAAAAGATTTTGACTATATAAGAATGTATGATGCATCAGTTTACACTTTAAAAACTCTACAAATAATTAAAAAACATAAAATAAAACTAAAGGTTCTCTTAACTATGAATCTCTTAGGTGAAATCTATAATCCTAATTGTAGTTGGGGAGGAAGATATTCAGTTGAAGAAATTGCCAAGAATATTGAAAATAATCAAAATGAACTAGAAAAAGTTATTTCTTATGCAAAAACATATAAAGATATTGTTTTAGCAGTATCTGCTGGTAATGAGAGCGTACCATTGTGGAATGATAATTTAGTTAGTCCAGGCAGAATATTGTATTTCGTTAAAACATTAAAAAACAATCTCGATACGCCAGTAACTTATTGCGATAATGTTCACTACTGGAAAAATGAGTTAAAAGAAGTGGCTGAAGCTGTTGATTTCATCAGTGTCCATCTATACCCTGTATGGGAAGGTAAAATTCTCCCTGAAGCCATTTTAAGTGTTGAATCAGGTTTTAATGAAATCAAGCAACTATATCCGAACAAGCAAATAATTATTACTGAAACCGGCTGGCCTACAGCTTCAAACCACAACCAAATCCCTGATTATCTAGCTAATGAACATAACCAAAAAGTATTCAATACTGTAATTGATTCTTGGGCAGAAAAACAAAAAATTACTTGTTTCTTTTTCGAAGCTTTTGATGAGACTTGGAAGGGTTCAGATAATATTTATGAGCCAGAAAAACACTGGGGTTATTATAATGTTCATCGTCAACCTAAACTAATAGTTAAAAGAAAATTAAGTTAGAAACAGATAGAAAAGTTAATTGAAGTGCTTATTACAAATAAGCGCTTTTTTTATTAGTTGATTTTTATAAATTTGAACGTTATTAAATGATAAAAAATAGTATAGATTTGCATTCAAAAAAAAGGTATAATTATAACGACTTAAATAGACTATCGCCAAAGGAAAAGCTATGAGAATAAACGTATACATAAGTTCAACTGGATATTGTTCACGCAGGGAAGCCGATCGTTTAATCAAAAGCGGGAGAGTTACTATTGATGGAGATGTAGCTTCTTTAGGTATGGAAGTTAATGAAGAAAATGTTGTAAAAGTTGATAATACCGTCATTGGCAACCGTCCTAAACGAGTTTATTTAGCCTTCAACAAACCCAAAGGTATAATTTCAACTACAGACCAAAATATACCGAATAATATTATTACCTACCTTAACTATCCCGAAAGAATTTTCCCGATAGGTCGCTTAGATAAAGATACTTCAGGTTTGATTTTGCTTACTAACGATGGAATGATTGTAAATAAAATCTTACGCAGCGAAAATAATCACGACAAGGAATATATTGTTGAAGTAGATAAGCCGTATGATGAGGATTTCATTAATAAAATGACTTCAGGAGTTGAAATTTATAATCCCGTTCAACATGTTTTAGTTAAAACGAAACCAGCTAACTTAAAGAGAATCAATAACAAAACATTCAATCTTGTTATTACTCAAGGTCTTAATCTACAAATAAGAAGAATGTGTAAACAACTTGGATACAATGTAGTTAATCTAAAAAGAATTAGAATAATCAACATTCATATAAATAATCTTAAAATTGGTGAGTGGCGATATTTGTCTGACAAAGAAGTAGATGAATTATTAAAAACTATCTAGATTTTAATTATTACAATTAAATAGAGTGCTTAGTTTCTTAAGCACTCTATTTTTTATAAATAACAAAAATTATAAATTATTCTATATTGTTCAAAGATTCAAAAATCAAAATATATTCTGTCGATAAATCACTTTCTACAAAACCAGCTAGTTCAATTCTCTCTATCATCTGATTCAATGTATCTTGGTTAATTCTACCATCAAGAATCACATAATCAATTTCATAATCAGAGTTAAATAAGTTGAAGTAACTATAGTCGAAGATGAGCTCTCTGTCTGCTAAGTGTGGTGTTAGATATCCGCTAGCGACAATCGCTTTATCTTTAGGTATACTTAACATTGTTTCTTTCATTGATTCATACATTTCTTGATTATCTAGATAGGTTTCATAAGTCCATTTTCTCTCATAAATATAGACAGAACCAAATGTAATTGATACCGCTATACCTAATAATCCTAAGACATTAACTATATGTTTAAAGGAAAACTTATTATTGAAGAAACTCTTATCAGAATTCTCTTTATCAACAAGTAAGACCATAAATATTAGTAGTGTTGCACTCCCATAAAAATATTGGAAACCAAATTGATGTTGATAAGGATAAGTACTTAAATAGTTCATGATAATAAGTGGGGCAGCTAAGAAGTAAGCGGATTTGTTTCTAACTAAGAAAGGTAATAATCCAACAGAACCAATGACTAGAAGTAAAGTATTGATTTTCATAGGAGAAAAGAAAGTTGCGAGGAAATAACTTGGGTTTAATAAAAAACCGGCTATTATCCCTTTAAGACCTAATTCATTGTCAATATTAATATTGTTGTAACGCCAAAACATTGCGCCATCGCCAGATTCATTGAGGAAAGACGTTATCATCAAGAAGTATCCCATTGAAACAATAATTATTGAAACTCCATAAATTAATTGTTTTAAATCAACTTTTTTCTCTTTTGTGAAAATGCTGGAAAACAGGAAATACAAACCGACAAAAACCAAATACAAACTGGCATCTTCTTTAACCAATAAAGTTAAGGTAGTAAAGATTATAAGTGGGATAGTTTGTTTCTTGATTGCAAAGTACAATACAAAAAGAAGCAGAGGCGGTAAAAAACAATTCTCATGCAAATCATAAAAACTACTGGTGATTATAGCCGGTGACATAACATACATCACAATAACCAACATTTTAAAGAAATCTCTTGTTTTGAACTCCTTCATAATCAGCCATAAAGGAAATACTCCACTCGCTACAACAAGTATTTGCAATACCTGTAAAGTTTCCGGATATGGAAAAACCATAAATGCTGGCAACATCAAGTAATATATTGGTGAGAAGTGAATCATATTATGAGATATTAACACACTTCTTTCTAAAGAAGTAATCATGCCGTTAAAGTCTCTCATGTTATAAAACATTTGGATAAAAATACCAAAGTCATAAGTAGAAGTTGCGAAAGCTTTTAAACGATAAACCATAAATAGTGAAAATACAATAACCTGAACAAGAAGAATAATGGCAACCAAATTAAAGCCAACATCAGTCAAGAGCCTTTTAACTTTTTCTTTTTTGAAAAATTTGATAAAAACAGTAGTAGTATAAATAATTGATAAACCACCAAAAATAATTAGTGCAACCAAAAACCTTTTTTGCATTACTAGATTGTAGATCATTTCATCACTAATTTGTGAACCATTGACGCCTTCAATTGGAATATAGTTAACCGAAAACTTCATGATCATGATTACAATTAGACCTGCAAAGAGCAAAATGTTCATACCTGAAATTATCCACTTTAAGATGCCTAAAAATTTATAGGATTGTTTTTTAATAAGATTTACGATACCGGTATAAAAGGCTGGTAAAGCAAATATTACAGCTCCAATTGCTAAAGACTTTACTGGAGCGAAATAAGAGAAAATAAATAAGAAAAACAACCAGAAAAAAGCAGTAAAATTTTCTAGTTGTTCTTTAATTAGTGAAAATATTAACAATATTATTACAATAAAACTTAAAGTAAAAGTCACGAAGAAGGGTAATAGTTCATTTAAATTGACTAATTTTAAATTATAGTAATTTCTTAGTAAATCATATTTAAAAATCCCTACAGTTGAAGTAAAGAAGAAGCTAATTGCGATTGAGCTAAGAATTATCAAAACAAGATTCTTGATATCAATATGTTCAAAATGTTTTCTAATCGAAATGTTCATTAGTAATTCACCACACGCAAATAATTTTTATACTATTTAAGTATATCATTTTTAATGTGCTTTTAAAAAACTTTTTTTTAGTCATCTAACCCAAAATGTAATCTAAGTTCTCCATTTAGTACATAACTATCATCAAATATTATGCCTGAACCTTCAAACATACTATTTAAAGTTTCTTTTTTGACAATTAGTGTATTGTCTACCATTAAGTTTTCATCAAAAATGCTAAATAATGTTGAAAGCATATCATTTGTTAATTCGACATCTCCAAGATTAGCTTCAATTATAGTTAACACCATATCGCCAGTACTGTTCATACTAACAGTGCTTGAAAGATTAAACTGCATATCAAAGGTACCAGACATGCCAGTTTTAGATAAAGTCATCAATAAATGTATTGATAGTTCATCATCAACCATTGTAACAAATAGGTTGGTAGAACCAAAAATATATTCTATTTCTGATCCATCTAAATTAAACTTAATAGGCAACTCAAATTTTACTTTGTCTTGTAAGTAATAGTCTAATATTGCATTGACATCAGCCTCGGTCAAATCGATTCTAGGATCTGTTGGGTTCATTGCGGCATTCATGACAGCTTGCATTGCTAAACTGGCCATAAATGCTGCCTTATCAGCATCATTCTCCCACTTATCAAATGCAGGTTCATCTAAATCTGTACTAAGTCTTCTAAAAATACCAATGTTTAAAGAAACATCAAAACCTTCGTCACTTACATCTAGAATCAGTAATTCTTGCTCATAAACTACTCTTAATAGAGCCGCGAAAGTAGGGTCTTTTTCATATAGATAATCAGCCAGTTCATCTTCCCCTACAGTAAAGCTCAATTCCTCTTCATTAAAATAACCGAACCCTAAATTTTCAGAAATTAGATCATTTAAGCTTTTTTCAGTCAAACTTTTAACAATGAAATTAGCTAATTTATAAACAGTTTTTAAACCGATGCTAATTTTCCCCACTTCAATATCGCTTACTTTTAAATAATATTCTTCATTTTCTGATAAAACAATATCGAAAACAATTTCCATTCCAGTTTGATATAATACATTTCCAGAAGCGGTGACATAATCAGCTCCTGCTGTTATTTTTATTTGGTCATCAGCGATTTCGGTCCAAAGTCCCTTAACTCCAAAATTGTTGAAAACCATCATGTATGAATAAGCCATTTCACCCTCATATTGGCTATCTAAATATTTTAGATTGTCTTTTGAAAGTTCTTTTTGTATAGCTCTATTGATAAAAGCTTCATCAATAGTTAAAAATACAGTATCATCATTGATGTCAGTTATCAAATTTGATAACTCATCATCTAGCATAGAATAAAAAGCCGTTTCCGACGAGGTATTGTATTGATCGATAGGAGCGACGGTTTTTTTGCTTAGTAAAATAAGCGGTAAACCTACTAAAACAAAAACGATGATTAAAAGTATTATAAATGTCTTTAATAATGACTTAACTAATTTGCTCATAATTACCTTCCTTTATAAATATATTTATAACCATATTTTATCACAAATGCAGATTTTTGTATCTTCTTTGCATAATATAAGCAAAATCAACACATTTAAATCATTTGAATTTTGAATTAATAAAGTTTTCTTAGATTCAAAGATATTTATAACATTTATTGGGAAAAATTTAGTATAATATTACGTGGATATTTGGATGAAGAATTTTTAATAACTAGGAGATAATGACTAATTAGTCATAACTAAAAACGTGAATAAACTTTGGAATCGCAACTTTTCAATTTTAACCATTGGCTCTTTTATATCAGCTTTTGGCAGTGCCGCAGCAGGCATTGCTTTTGGTATTTTAATCTATAAACAAACAGGATCGCCTTTAACGCTGGCTTTATTTACAATTGCAAATATTATCCCTAGAATGGTTACTTCAATTTTGGTTGGTCCTTTTGTCGATCGGAATTCAAGAGTCAAAATGATATACAGAATCGATTATTTTTATAGTATCTTTTTTTCTTTGGTAGCTTTGATTTTGTTCACCGGATATTTTAATGTCTGGGTATTTACAATAATCGCCGCTTTCTTTGGAATCGTTGATACAGTTTACCAAATCGCCTTTACAAGTTTATTCCCTGAAGTTATCTCTAAAGGTAATCATTCTAAAGCTTATTCAATTTCTTCTTTAATTTGGCCGATATCGGCAGCCATAATGGCGCCTATAGCGACGTTTTTGATTGAAACATATGAGTTTGGTGTTGCTATTTTAATGGCGTTCAATGCTTTAACTTTTGTTATCACTGCGACAATTGAAACTCAGATAAAACTTGAGGAAAAATTAAACACCAAAAAAGTTCATAGCAAAATTACTTTTATTGAAGATATTAAAGAAGGATTACATTACTATAAATTAGAAAAAGGTATCTTGGGAATAGGAGTACTATTCGCTGCCTTTTCTTTCGTTTACGCGGCGAGTGATTTATTAAGAATGCCATACTTTGTTAATCATCCAGCCTTAACTTTGCAAAACTTCTCACTCTTAATATCTGCAGGTGCTATCGGAAGAATGGTAGGAGGAATTATCCATTATATTTTTAAATATCCTACTGCTAAGAAATATTTAATAGCAGTCAGTGTATATATAACGGTAGAAGTACTGGGAGCGACGCTTTTATACATGCCTTATATCATGATGGTCATTGTAAGTTTTATTGTTGGTTTATTATCAGTTACTAGTTTCAATATTAGAATGAGTGCTACTCAAACCTATCTTCCCAGTCATATTAGAGGTAGAATAAATTCTACTCAACAGATGTTGTGGAATATCGGTACTATTCTCGGGACATTAACAATTGGTTTGATAGCAGAGTATTCTGGTCTTGAATATCGCTTCATCATCTTGCTTGCATCGATTGTTTCTTTATCAGCAATATTTATTTTCCCAATTGGAATGAAAAACGAGTTTAAGAAGATATATAATGTAGATGTATAAAGAGGGGTAACAATGTTAGAAACTGATCTTTATCAGCCAGTTAAATCTTTTTTTGAGAGTCAAGGGTATACAGTAAAAGCGGAAATTAATGACATCGATATACTAGCTATTAAAGAAGATATAACTATAGCAATTGAATTAAAAGTAAAAATAAGTCTAAAACTTATCTATCAAGTAATTGAAAGACAAAAACTTGTAGATAATGTTTTTTTGGCGATTCCAAAAGACTCTTATAAATCTCATCGAAATTCAATTAAGCATTTTCAGTTATTACTCAAAAGACTTAATTTAGGATTAATACTTATTGATAAGGAAAAAGTTGAAGTTGTTTTCGAACCGAATCATTATGATTTGAACAAATCAAAATCACTAAATAAAAGAAGAAAAGAAAAACTTCTTAATACTTTTAACAATCTTTTTAGTGACTCAAATAAGGGTGGTTCAAAAGGTAAAAGAATGACCGTTTATAAACAAAATGCGATTAAGATTGCTAGTTTGTTAGCGGAAAAACCAGGTTTATCACCGAAAGAGATAATTAATGAAACAGGAGTCTTAAATACTCAATCAATTTTACAAAAAAACTTTTATGGTTGGTTTCAAAAAAGTTCTTATGCTAGTTATTTATTGACAAAAAAAGGATTAGATGAGTATAAAAAGTTTGTATAATTTGTAATAAAATTTAAAAAATAGTATTCTATGAAATGAAATCAGAAAAAATCTGATTTTTTTCTTGCTTTATAAGTTTAGAAGATTTATAATATAGATGTTTATATATATAGATAAATATCTATATGATGAGGTGGCTTTTAATGGAAGAAAAAATGGCAACTTATTTCAAAGCTCTTGGCGATAAAAATCGCTTAATTCTTTTCGAACAAATGCTTAAAGGAGAAACATGTGGATGTACTTTAATTAACAAAGTTGAAGTAACTCAACCAACGATGACTTATCACTTAAATATTCTGGAAGAAGCAAGTTTAATTAGTTCAAGAAAAGAAGGCATCTGGCGCAAATTAGATGTTAACGATAAAATAATTGACGATATGATAAACTACTTAAATAGTCTGAAGAAATTGAAAGGCACTGACAAATGATAGCAAAAATATTTATTTTCTTAAATAACTTATTCTTAAAAATGACTTGGTTAGAAGATGGAATTAATTGGATTTTTAGGGATTTATTTAAGTTGAATGAAGTTTCTTGGCTTTATAAAAGTATTACTTTTTTCTTTTATGATGTCATTAAAATCTTTATTCTCTTATCAGTTCTAATTTACTTAGCTTCTTATATTCAATCGTATTTTACCCCAGAAAGAACAAGTAAAATTCTTTCTAAATATAAAGGCATCTGGGCTAATGTTATTGGAGCATTACTTGGAACAGTAACACCGTTTTGTTCTTGTTCCTCCATACCAATATTTATTGGATTCACAAAAGCCGGGTTGCCTGTCGGGGTTACGTTCTCCTTTTTGATTTCTTCACCATTAGTTGATTTAGCATCAGTTGTTTTATTAGCAAGTATCTTTAATTGGCAGATAGCATTAGCATATGTTGTTGTAGGTCTTTTGATAGCAATAATTGGTGGAACAGTTATTAGTGTATTTAAAATGGATAAGTATGTTGCTGATTTCATCAAAGTTGATAACAATAAAATTGCTGAAAATCAAGATGTTGAAATTATGACAAAAAAAGATAGAAGAATATATGCTAAAGATCAAGTGAAAGAAATAATCAAGCGAGTTTGGATATATATCTTAATTGGAGTTTTAATTGGCGCAATAATTCATGGAGTCATACCTAAAGATTGGATAGCTACAGTACTTGGAGAAAATAATCCATTCTCAGTATTAATAGCTACGGTAGTTGGAATTCCAATGTACGCTGATATCTTCGGAACTCTTCCCATAGCAGAAGCGCTAGTCTTAAAAGGAGTACAAATCGGAACAGTATTAGCTTTCATGATGGCAGTTACTGCTTTATCTTTACCATCAATAATTATGATTAAAAAGGTAGTTAAGATGAAATTATTACTAACTTTTGTCGGAATAGTTACAGCTGGAATCATAATTATGGGTTATTTATTTAATGCTTTTAGTTATTTATTTATATAAAAAATAGGAGGAAAAAATTATGAAAATTAAAGTATTAGGATCAGGATGCAAAAATTGTAAAAAGTTATTAGAGAACGTTACAGAAGCCGTCAATCAAATCGGTTTAAAAGCAGAAATTTTGTATGTTACTGATATGATGGCGATAGCTAATTCAGGTTTAATGCGAACACCAGGATTAATCATCGATGAAAAGATAGTTTCAGCTGGAAAAGTTCTAACAGTTGAAGAAGCTAAGGATTTACTAAAGGAATACTTATAAAAAAGTGAAGATTATTATTTCACCAAGTAAAACCATGAGTTTTATTGATGAATTGACAGAAAAAAATGTTGTACTAAAGAAAGAAACGCTAAAACTTTATGAAACGATTAGAAAATTATCTAAAGATAAGATTTCTTTGATATTCAAGATTAAGGGAAAACTTCTTGAGGAGACTATAAATAACTACAAATCTGATTTTTCAGATAAACCAATCAAAGAAGCAATCAGAAGCTATACTGGAGTAGTATTTGAGCAATTGAATTTAAACATTTATAATAATTCGCAACTTAAATACATGAATGATCATTTAAGAATTCTATCAGCAATGTATGGTGTATTATCTCCAAACGATTTAATCTATCCCTATCGACTTGATATGACAATCAAATTACCAAAGATTAGTTTATATAAGTATTGGCAAGAAATTGTTGATGATTATTTTATGAACGAAGAAGTTATCATCAATTTAGCTTCAAATGAATTTTCAAAAATGTTAAAAAATTACTCTGGTAGAATGATAAATATTGAGTTTTATGAAGAGAGTGACAAATTAGAATTAAAAGTAGTAAGTTATAACGCTAAAAAATGTAGAGGGAAAATGTTAGATTTTCTAATTAAAAATCAAATTGAAGATCTTGATTTAATTAAAGAATTTAGTTATGAAAATTATATTTACTCTGAAAACTTATCAAAACCAGATAATTTAATATTTATTCGACATATTTGATTGGTAATTTAAAAAATTATCAATCATTTTTTCTTATAGTCTAGAATTGGCCATAATTCTTTGATAGAATAAGTATACAATTTTAATCTTATTAAGAGGTTTATATGATACGAAGATTGACCGAGTTAGATCGACAGTCGGTATTAGATTATTTATATCAGGAGCAAGCTTTCAATATATTCCCTATCGGTGATATTGAAACTTTTGGTTTTGATAAAGACTTTCAAAGAGTATATGCTGATTTTGATTCAATGAGTAATTATAAAAGCGTATTTTTAAGATATCGAAATAATGCAATCTATTATTCTAAAACTAATGATTTTAACCCAGATTACTTCAAGATCTTTAAAGATGATCCTTTTGACTTTATAAGTGGTAAAGCAGAACTATTCGAAATGATAGAATCGGCACTAAAAGATTTTAGAAAAGATGTGATGTATTTTGTTGAGGCAGATACATTAAGATCTAATAAAAATAATTTTCCTTATGAAATCAAACAATTGAAAACAGCTAAAGAAGCTGAAAAATTATTTTATTTGTTTCAAAAAATCAAAGAGTTCGCTCCTTATCATAGTGATTTAGATAATTTTATTGAGGCTAAGATGAATTCAATAAATATGGGTATGACTTTATATATTGAAGATAGTGGAAAAATTATAGCTTCCGCTGGCTCTACAGCAGAAACTACTAAATCGGCAATGGTTGTAGCAGTTGCGACCGATCCTAATTATCGCAAGTTAGGATTAGCATCAAACCTCTTAGAAGAATTGTTAAGAATCTATCTTACACAGAAAAAGAAGACACTCTGTCTATTTTATGACAATCCCGAAGCTGGCAGTATATACAAAAGACTAGGGTTTAAGTATTTAGGCATGTGGAACATTTATAGAAAAAGAAAGTAATTAGTAATTTAGGACAGGAGTATTTATGAAGCAGATTAAAACTATTACAAAACACAACTGGTTTATAAGTTTAATTAAAGGAATTATTAGGAGAGTAAGAGAAGAACCAAAGTTAATTTTACACGATGATAATTTGCCTGAAAAAAAGCTATTTATTTTGCTAATCATAGTGGTGCAGCGGGACCGTTGACATTAAGTGTATATTTTCCAAAGTATTTAGTTCCTTGGGGAGCTTATCCAATGACAGGCCATTATTTCTCTAGATGGAAATACTTATATTTTACTTTTTATCAATAAAAACTAGGTTATAAGAAATTTAGATCTTTTCTATTAGCGACTTTGTTTGGAATTATCTCTAAAACCTTGTATAAAGGAGTTCAATTAATTCCAACCTATCCTGATGTTAGATTAAGAAAAACTATAAATTTAAGTATTGAACATCTAAAAGTTAATAATTCACTGTTAATATTTCCAGAGGATAGCAGTGAAGGTTATTTAGAACATATCGATTCTTTCCATAGCGGCATAGTCTATTTAGCTAAAACTTACTATAAGAAAACGAGAGAACAGATTCCGCTTATTCCACTTTACTATCATAAAACTAAACAACAAATTATTACTGGTAAAACTATCTTTCTAAGTGACTTTCCTGAAGATATGAAACGAGATGAAATTGCTGAAGAATTAAGAGTTTCTCTTAATGAACTAGCTTTTTAATAAATAAAGAGAGTGAAAAATTATGTTCAAAGGTAGAAGTGTTACTGCATTTTTAGCTGTGCTATTCGCTAGTGCTTATTTAGTGTACTTAATAATCAGTTTTAAGGATTTTAATAATCAATCCGAAGAACCAGCAGGACAGTTTATTAGATCTTTATTAACTTTGTTTTTACTGCCTCATTTGATAGTAACTATCATCGCTGTTATTATGGGATGGATTGGCTTTGGAACAAAAAGTAGCGGGTTTATTCTAACAAGCGCGATTCTATATTGCGTCAGTTTGTTCATGTTTATGTTCGTATTCTTTTATCTAGTGCCATCTATTGTTTTAGGCTTTGTTGGATATGCGAATCAAAAGAAATTGTCGCGCATTAATGTTTTGTAGTCATTAAATACCAAAAAAAGAAATGTCTAGTCAAAGACTTTTCTTTTTATTTTTTTACTACGAAATAAAATGAAACAACTAATCAATATTGTAGAAACTTATAGTTTACATACAAATGTATGTAATATTGACAATAATTAGCACTTTTTTAGTAAGTTTTTTAGATATGTAGTTAAATAGATAACAAAATTAGTATAATTTTTTTACATAACAACTTAAGGATGTGATAACTTTGAAGAAAAAATACGGAGCGATAATTTTATTCATTCTATTATTGCTTTTTTGGTTTGTGTTGTCATTTAAGGTTAATTTGACAATTGTCATCATTGGATTTTTAGTTTCAGGAACGGTTTGTTTATTAAATTATGACATGGTATTTAATCACTCTGAAGCAACAAAGCTAACGTTTAAAACTATCTATCGATTGATAGCTTTATTCTTCGTTTTAATATTCAATATCGCCAAATCAAATATTGAAGTTGCCAAAATTGTTTTAAGCAAAAAAATGCCAATTGATCCTGGGTTTGTTACGATTAAGAATCCACTTAAGAAAGAGCTAAATCAAGCTTTATTTGCAAACGCAATCACTTTGACTCCTGGTACACTAACTGTGGACATGAATAGTGAAGAAATCGTAGTGCACGGTTTAGTCAAGGATAGCGTTAAAAATATTGATAACAGTTCTTTAGAAAAAGCTTTTATTGCATTGGAGGTGGATAAATCATGATTGAAACTGCTGTTTTAATAAGTACGATATTCTTAGTGTTATTAACATTTGTAGGACTTTATAGAGCGATTGTTGGACCAACGGCTGAAGATAGAATAGTTGCGATTAATATGATATCCACTAAAGTCACAGTAATTATTGCGATGATTGCCTTAATAACTTCTCAAGTATTGTATGTAGATGTTGCATTAGTCTATGCCTTGTTAGGTTTTATCGCAACAATTGGTTTAGCCAAACTATTATTGAAAGGAAAACTAGGAAAATGAGTGTGGGAGAAATAATTTTAAATATTATAATATTAATTTGTCTTACCAGCGGATTATTCTTTTTCTTTGTTGGCGTAGTAGGTTTGGTAAGAATGCCTGATGTGTTCACTAGAATGCATGCGACAACTAAATGCGATACTATGGGTGCAGGTTTAATATTTTTAGGATTAATTATCCTGCAAGGAATGAGTTTTGTTTCTTTAAATATTTTACTAATCTTAATATTCGTTTGGCTGACTAACCCAACTGCTGCACATGCAATTGCTAAAAGTGCTTATAAAAGATTAGAATCAGGGTTAGAAGCAAAGGAGGATAAATAATGGTTATTCTCAATATTGTCATTGTTGTATTTTTAATTGTCTGTGCCTTAGCTATAGGTAGAATCAAGGATCTTTTAGGGGCAGTTATTCTTTTTTCGGCTTATTCTTTGATGATGTCGGTTTTATGGCTTGTTCTAAAAACTCCAGATGTTGCGATAACTGAAGCTGCTATTGGTGCCGGAGTGACTTCAATTTTGTTCTTCGCAGTAATCTCAAAGACGAAGAGGTACGAGAAATGAGAAAAATATTATCTAATACGTTATTCATAGTTTTATTTGTAGTATTGGTATATGCTGTATTTCAAATGCCTACAGGCGCTAATATTAATGCTCCAGCATATAATGACATAGCTAGGCATTATTTAGAAAACGGAGCAAGTGAAACCAACGCAGCAAATATTATCGCAGCTATACTAGCTGATTACCGTGGATTTGATACTTTGGGCGAAACCATAGTCCTTTTTACCTCTGTAGTTGCAGTAGGATCAGTTTTAAGATCTACAAAACACGACAAGGAGGTTAGAGATCATGAATGATATTATTGTAAAAAACATCACTAGAATAATCATCCCGTTCGCTCAAGTTTATGGAATATTCATTATTCTAAACGGACATGTTAGTCCTGGTGGCGGATTTGCTGGCGGAGCTATCATTGGGACAACTTTGATTCTTTATACTCTAGTCTTTGGTAGAGAAAAAGGCAAGAAGAAGTTTTCACATAAAGCATCAGAGATTGCCGAAAGCGGAGGAATAATTTGGTTCGTCACAATTGGTTTGGTCGGGCTTGTTGTTGCCGATAGATTTCTTACGAATATAAATGCCGGATTTCCTGAAGGTATTATTGGAGAAATTCTTTCGGGAGGAATGATTCCTTTATTAATGATAGGCATCGGAGTTAAAGTGGCTTCGACAATGATCTCACTTTTCAATCTTTTGATTGATGAGGGGGTATAGTATGTGGTTGGATAGAATAATTGAAAATATTAATTATATTGGAGCTATTGCTCTATTTGTTATTGGATTAAGGATTGTTGTAACGCACAGCAACCTTATCAAAAGAATTATGGGAATAAATATTATGGGAACAGGAGTGTTTTTATTCTTTGTTGCAATTGGTAATGTTACTGGTGGTGTACCACCAATTGTAAATCCTGAAGTTGAAGATCAACTTTTTATTAACCCAATTCCTTCAGTTCTTATATTGACTGGAATCGTTGTTGTAGTATCAATTACTGTATATTCTTTAAGTTTAGTAGTAAAAATATACGAGAATTATAAAACCATCGACCAGAAAGAATTGTCGAAACTTATTAGCGAGGAAAACAATGAACATTGAACAGTTGCCGATAATTAACCTTTTGCTGTTTTTGTTAATGGCATTGGTTATTCCTTTATTAAAAAGAAAACCTTTTAAGATAACTTTAATATTAGGATTTGTTGTGTTGGGATTAGTTCTAATATCATCCGGTTATCTATTATGGTATGTAAATAATGTCGAAGTTATCCATTATACTTTTGGTGGTCATGAAGCAAGATTTGGTATCGAATTCATTGTCGATCCTTTTTCAGCGTTATTTACAACAATTATTGCTGGCTTAGCTGCAATAATCTATATTTACTCTAGCGGTGACGCAACCGAAGGAATAGAAAAAACTGAGTATGGAAGATACTATGTTTTATTATTCATTCTCTTGATGTCAATGTTTGGGATTTTATATACAAATGATTTGTTCAATACCTATGTTTTTATCGAGATTCTATCGATTACAACATGTGCTATTATTTCAATAAAGAAAAAGAAAGATACTTATACATCAGCTTTTAGATATGTAATGATGAATGAACTTGGTTCATTGTCTTACCTTTTTGGTGTAGCTTTAATCTATATGGCCACAGGCTTCACAAATATAACTTTAATATCCGAGAGTATTCAAAATGCTTATGCTAGTTATCCAGTTAACATTATAGTAGCATTAGGATTTATGATTATTGGTTTAGGCATTAAAGCGGCAATCTTTCCATTCCACATCTGGTTGCCGGATGCCCATTCAGCGGCGCCTTCAACTTCAAGTGCGATTCTTTCGGCAATTGTTATTAAAGTATACATCTTAGTCTTAGTTAAAGTCTTATTTAGAGTTTTTAAATTAGACATCTTAAATGAAATGAATATTTCAACAATTCTTTTAGTCTTAGCTGGTGTAGCGATGATTATGGGGTCAGTGTTTGCTATTGCTCAAAAAGATGTAAAAAGGATGCTTGGATATTCTTCCGTGGCTCAGATGGGATATATTTTATTAGGAATCGGGTTACTGAGTTTTGAAGGATTGCGAGCGGCATTTTTCCATATATTATCACATGGCTTAATGAAAACTGCATTATTCTTGTCAGTTGGTGAAATTATTTATTATAAAAAGACCAGAAAAGTTAATGACTTTGATGGTATGGGTTTTATCATGCCTGTTGCTATGGGAGTGTTTTCGATTGCTGCTTTAGGCATGATTGGAATACCTTTGACAAGCGGTTTTATTTCAAAACTTAATCTAGGTGTTGCTGTCTTAGATCAGAACCAAATTATTTTCTTAGTAATTCTTATAGTCAGTAGTTTACTTAATGTAATCTATTATTTACCAATTATAATTTTAGCTTTCTTAAAAAACGAAAAATATCGTTATCGTCTAAAGTCTATTGAACCTACACCAAGAACTATGATTGCCCCATTAGTTCTGTTAGGTGTATTGATAGTTGTTGTAGGTTTGTTTCCGAATCAAATAATGATATTTATTGAAGCAGCGGCTAATAGTTTGTTACCATAATATAAAGTAGGGCTTTTATATGATTAAGTTTCCGAAAATGAAAATATTCGATTCAATGGTAAAATCAAATTCATACCTTGTTGGTCTGAGTATGTTTTTACTTGTCTATTTTATTGGATTTGTTGGCAATTGGTTTGGAATTAATGAGACAATTGTTAACTCAGTTTGGTTTTTAAATTTGCTTGAATCGAGATGGGTAGATTATTTGATAGTAATTATCATTTCAATCCCAATCATTGGCGCTGTTGTAGAACTTAAATATGGAGAGAATTCGGTTAAACATCGTGATAAGTCAGTAATCTACATGGGGTTTTTAACCCTAGTGATTATTGTTTTAATGTATCCGATTATATTGAATAAAACATTATTGATTGAAATTCCCCAAATATTTAGTATCGGTTTAACCTTGAGAATCGATATGTTAGGATATGCAGTTTTAATACTTTCCGCTTTCATTTGGTTTTTTGTAATGATATATGCTCATGAGTATATGACACACGAAAAGAAAACGACAAGATTCTTATTCTTTCTAGCGCTTACTTACAGTTCAGTTATTGGTGCTATCAGCTCCGGAGATTTACTCATGATGTTTATTTTCTTTGAGATTATGACAATAACATCATACATGTTAGTTATTCACGGACAAAATGAACAATCCTACAAAGCAGGGTATAACTATATAATAATGGGATTAATTGGTGGTTTTTTAATCCTTACGGCAATAATACTTTTGTATTTTAATATTGGAGATTTAAGATTTACTTCCGCAATTGCTAAACTTGATACTTTGGGTAATCTAAAATATTGGATTATGGGATTGCTAGTATTTGGATTTGGTATTAAAGCAGGAATGGCACCAGTACATGTTTGGTTGCCTAGAACTCATCCTGTAGCTCCAACTCCTGCAAGTGCGCTTTTGTCTGGAGTAATGATTAAAATAGGAGCTTTTGGAATTATAAGAGTAGCAACGAGTTATTATTTTCCAAGTAGAGAAGCAGTTGCCGGAATTGATGATCCATTGTGGCAAGCAGCGACTAATATTGGCGCTATAATTATCTGGTCTGGTATTATAACAATGGCTCTTGGTGTTTTTTTAGCTCTTCAGCAAGCTAACATTAAGAAAATGCTCGCTTATCATTCGATTAGTCAAATGGGTTACATTATTACAGGAATCGGAGTTGCTCTTTATCTAGGATATGAAGGAGCGATGGGTTTGACTGGTGCGATGTATCATATTATTAACCACGCATTATTTAAGTCTTTATTATTTATGGTAGCGGGTGTTATTTACTATCATACCAAAGAACTCGATATGTATAAACTTGGTGGATTATGGAAAAAACTACCGTTTACAACCATGACATTTTTAATTGCTGCCTTAGGAATAAGTGGTATTCCTTTATTTAACGGCTATATTTCAAAAACAATTTTACATCACGGAATTGTAGAAGCTTATGAGCTTGGTCATCCGGTTTTCTTATATGCTGAAATCATTTTTATTGTAGTTAGTGCTGGAACAGTATGTTCTTTTATCAAGATGTTTTATTATGTATTTTTAAGAAAGACAGATAATGAATATAAGACTATGGTATTCGATTATTCTAGTCTTGATATTGCAATGTGGAGTATGGCAATAATAATCGTATTAATCGGTTTATCTCCGAGTTTTATTTTGAAAAGTTTGATTATTCCTATATTGAACTTAACTACTTATGATCCATATTTCATTGAACACCACATTGCTCATATGAATGTTTTTGCTTATAAAGATTTGTTGATGACATTAGGTATTGTTGGATTAGGATTTGTAATTTTTATTCTAGGAAAAAAATATCATCTTTTCCATTTGCATCTACCAAAATGGTTGAGTATTGAATATCTATTCTTTTTACCAGCATATATTATTATGCGTAATCTTTGTAGAATTATGTATGGAGATCGTTGTCCTATGGACAAAGACGATTTTGCGAAACTAACGGAAAAAGATGTCGAAAAGATTGGTTTTATAGATCGTTTCATAATAACGACAAATGTTTTTAACCGTAGATATGAACAAAGCATAATTAGAAGTGATGCAATTATTTATACAGGTTTTTTAACTTTTATAATTATATTGATGCTAATTACAAAGTTATAAAGGATGTGTTTTAATGAAAGAAAGAAGAACAATTAAAATCTTTGATTCTATGGTTAAGTCCAATTCAATTTTGGTCGGCTTTTCACTTGTTTTATTGTTCTTTTTTATTATTTATTCTCAAAATATCTGGCTATTTAGAACTTGGTTAAATAGTACGAGATTTTTCAGTTCATACGAAACCGTTTTGAGAAGCTATAATTTTGATATGTTTATCATCATTTTAATACCACTACTTGGAGCGATATTTGAACTATTGTTTGGTGAAAGGCTTTCTTCGAATCGAGATAAATCAATTATTTACATGGGATTTGTGGAGATAGTTTATATTCTGTCAATTTATCCAAAAGTATTGGCTGGTATGATTGATTTTGAAATTCCTGGTATTTTTGGAGTCGGATTTTTCTTTAGAATTGATATGTTAGCTTATAGTGTGCTTTTGGTATCTTCGTTCGTTTGGTTTTATGTAATGATTTATGCTCATGAATACATGAAAAAAGAAAAACATGGGACGAGATTTTTTTTCTTTTTAGCATTGACTTATAGTGCTGTTCTCGGCACAATTTGTTCCGGCGATTTGTTAGCGATGTTTTTATTCTTTGAAATAATGACGATAACCTCGTACATGTTAGTTATCCATGGACAAAAAGAAGAGTCATATAAAGCTGGATACAATTACATAATCATGGGATTAATTGGTGGATTTTTAATACTAACAGCTTTAATCTTGATATACTTCAATTTTGGAGATTTAAGATTTTCTTCAAAAATAGCAGAGTTAGAGAATTTTGGGAACTTAAAATATTGGATTATGGGTTTATTGGTATTAGGTTTTGGAATCAAAGCCGGGATGGCTCCAGTTCATGTTTGGTTACCAAGAGCTCATCCGGTCGCGCCAACTCCTGCAAGTGCACTTTTATCAGGGGTAATGATTAAGATTGGCGCATATGGAATTTTAAGAGTTGCAGTTAGTTACTATTTTCCAAGTCGTGATACCATAACAAGCATTAACGATCCATTATGGTTATCGGTTAATAACATCGGAGCGATAATAATTTGGACAGGCATTATAACTATGGCATTGGGTGCCTTTATGGCACTAATGCAGGAAAACATTAAGAAACTTTTAGCATATAGTTCGGTAAGCCAAATGGGTTATATTGTGGTTAGTATCGGTACAGCTCTATATTTAGGTTATGAGGGGGCTACAGGTTATACTGGAGCAATCTATCATATTTTTAATCACGCTTTATTTAAGTCTTTATTATTTATGGTAGCTGGAGTTATTTACTTTCATACTAAAGAACTTAATATGTACAAACTCGGGGGTATAGCGAAAAAGCTCCCGTTTACAACAGTAGTATTTTTTATCGCTATGTTAGGGATTATTGGTATGCCTTTATTTAACGGCTATGTATCAAAAACATTTATCCATCATGGAATAACCGAAGCAGCTCATATCAATTCTTCATTTTATATAGCTGAAGTAATGTATATTGTGGTTTCGTGCATGACTGTTACTTATTTTATGAAGATGTTTTACTATGTATTCATAAAAAAGAATGAATCAGAATATGCAGATTTAGTTTTTGATATTTCCAGTTTAGACTTAGCTTTAGGGAGTATAGCTCTAATCATTATCGGTGTGGGATTAAATCCAGGATTTGTGCTGAATAACCTTATCGCACCACAACTCTTATCGGCTACCTATGATATTGGTTTTGTTAATAGTCATATTCTGCATATGAATATTTTTAACTTAGAAGATATCTTCTTAAGTTTAGGTATTATTATTGTTGGTATTATAATTTTTATTGTTGCTAAACGATATAAACTATTAAATGTAAAACTACCTAAATGGTTAAGTATTGAATATCTATTCTTTTATCCAGCATACTGGTTGATGAGAAATATCTGTGTTTTAGTTTATGGCAGTAACTGTCCTTACAAAAAAGAAGAGCTACTAAAGTTAACTGATAGAGATACTGACAAACTTGGGTTTATCGATCGTTTTGTGATTACAACTAATGTATTAAACCAACGATATGAACAAAGTATAATTCGAAGTGATGCATTAATTTATACTTTCTTTATAACTTTACTTTTGATATACTTACTTGTGAAAAGTTTACTAATTTAGGATGGTTTTATGAAAATACAAATTATTGGCTATAGCGGTTCAGGAAAATCAACTTTAGCAAAAACACTTGGAGAATATTATAAGATACCCTATCTTCATTTAGACAAGGTCCAGTTCTATGGCGATTGGCAAGAAAGATCCAGAGAAGAACAATCTAAGATAGTTAGTCAATTTATTAAAGAAAATGATAGTTGGGTTATTGATGGAAATTATAGTGTGGTTGCTAGAGAAAGATTTGAGTTGGCTGATTTGACAATCTTTTTAGCTTTTAATCGTTTTGTTTGTTACTGGCGAACACTAAAAAGATACTTGAAACATCGAGGCAAAACCAGGGATAGTTTAGGTTGTGTTGAAAAGTATGATTTAGAGTTTCAATGGTGGATTGTATATAAAGGTAGAACTAAGAAACGAAAGAAACAAATGTTTAAGAACTTCAATGCCAATACCAAAGAAAAATTGATCTTTAAAAACCAAAGATCATTAGATAAATGGCTGAAAGAAAATTTAGTTTAAGAGGTATAAAATGGAAACTTTTATTGTAATAATAATCTTCACATTTATTAATGTTAATTTTGGAGTCAACTTGTTTTTATCCATATTGAATTATAAAAATCGAAATGCAAAAATTCCGGAAGAAGTCAAAGATGTTTATGATATGGAGAAATACTGTGACTGGAAAAGTTATTATATGGAAAACTTCACCTTAAATCTCATATCATCATCAATAAATTTCATAGTTATTTTACTGTTGCTAAGCATGAGTGTTTTTAATAATATTTATGATATGACTAAAGATATTACCCAAAATCAACCATTACAAGCTTTGCTAGTAATTGGTTTTTACTTTGTAATTAATTATATTATTGATTTAGGATTTTCTTATTATTCAGTCTTTGTTATTGAAAGCAAATATGGTTTTAATAAAATGACTAAAAAAACATTCTTTTTCGATAAGATAAAATCAGTAATTCTTACAATAATCTTTGGTGGTGGAGCGATTTTTGGTATAGTGCAATTATACCTCTCATCAGGAAAACTGTTCTTTTTTATTGCTTGGGCAAGTGCTGTATTGATAATGCTTTTCATAAATATCACTTATACAAAGATATTTGTACCGCTATTCAATAAATTAAAGCCGTTAGATGATTCACCATTAAAAGAAAAGATTTATGAATTCGCAGAAAAAGTAGGCTATGAAATAAGCAAAATCAGCGTTATTGACGCTTCAAAAAGATCCACTAAATTAAATGCTTATTTTTCCGGATTTGGAAAAGTTAAGAGAATTGTTTTATATGATACGCTAATTGAGAAAATGTCTGATGAGGAAATTGTTGCGGTATTAGCTCATGAAATTGGTCATAATAAACACAAGCATATAATTTTTAATTTAGTTCAAATGATTTTAATGTTATCGGTTTATATTTTGGGTATTATGTTATTTTTAGACAATGCTACATTTAGTTTGGCTTTTGGTTTTACTGAAATTAGTTATGGTTTCAATTTGATAATGTATATGATTTCTCTATCAATAGTTACACTGATTCTTAATTTGCCTTTAAGTTATATTTCCAGAAAATTTGAGTATCAAGCAGATGCTTATGCAGCCATAAATTATTCAGGCGAAACATTAATAAGTGCTTTAATAGTATTAAGTAGAGAAAACTTTTCAAACCTCACTCCGCATCCGCTTTATGTTAAGTTTTATTATTCTCATCCACCTCTAAGACAAAGAATTAATAACATAAAATCGCTAAAAAAAGACAAATCCTAATTATGGATTTGTCTTTTATATAGTAATCATTATTTTTTTAACATTAGATCAAGTATCACTCTATCAGTATCTTTCATCCCTAAACTTGCCATTTTTCCGACAGCAAGAATAGTTTCATCAACGTTGTTTTTAAGTATTCCAGATAGCGGATTATATTGATGGTTTTCCATAGCGAGAAAGTGTCCCAAAATCGCTGCGTCTAATCCGGTTGCTATTTTAGATGCACAGGATGGTTTGGCTCCGTCACACACAACTCCAGAGACATTTGCTAAAGCATTAGAAATCGTCATTTTTATCTGTTCTATATTACCACCACTAAGATAAGTAAATGTCGCACCGGAAGAAACAGCAGCGCTGATAGCTCCGCAGAATGCGGATAATCGACCAATGAAACTTTTTTGATATATTGTCAATAAGTTTGATAATATGAGAGCTCGGTATAATTTTTCTTTTTTTAGTTTCAAATGTTTACAGAAAAGAATTACAGGTATGCTAGAGGTAATTCCCTGATTTCCGCTTCCGGAATTGGTAATAACTGGTAAAGAACACCCACTCATTCTTGCTTCTGAAGCCGCTGCAGTATAAGCTTTAATCTGCGCGAAAATTGATTGGTCATATTTGAGAATTGTTTTACCAATTGTTACACCGAATTTATGGTCCAATCCTTTGTTTGCAATAGCCATATTATATTTAATTTGTCTATCTAACAAGGGTTTAATTTTTTCGATATCTACAGTTTCGGTAAAATGTAAAATATTTTCAACCGTTAGATTTGAACGATCAGTTTCAACACCAAAATATTCTTTGTTAGAACTGTCCTTTTTAAGAATTGTTACACCATTTTTTTCAATTTTTACGATATTAGTGTGAAGGTTTTTTATTTCGATTTTAACATAGTCATTTTTATTAAAAGCAGTAAGAATGAAATGAAGGTTAATACTTGTTTCTAGCAATTTTACTTCAACCATGTCTTTGAGTAATAACTCATTAACTATTTTCAAATGTTTAGGTTTTAAGTTTGAAATTACTTCTAGTTCAAGTGCTGATTCTCCTCCGACTATACCTGATAGAACACTCGCTTCTATGCCGACTAAATTGTTTGTGTTAGGCACAGTGACACAGCGAATATTTTTAATCAAATTGCCGCTAACCTCAAGAACTACTTTATCTGGTATTGCACCCAGTATTTCTTTAGCCTTAGCACCAGCAAAAGCAATTGAAATTGGTTCTGTACAACCCTTTGCCGGAACCAATTCTTCAGCTAAAATTTCAATATATTCTTCTTCGAAACGACACTTATCCATAATCCACCCTAAAATACGTTTTGACTTCTAAAATATCTTAACACAAGCGCTTTCATAAGTCAATTAAAGTCAAGATACATGTAATGTTTACCTTTAATATTTTCCGATATATGGTATAATATTAATCGTTATATTAATTAATGATATGAAAATAAAATAACCCTTAACTAAGGAGAATAATATGAACAAAAGAAATGAAATAGCTGAGTTGATATTTCCGCATATCACAGGTACAGTTCAAGAATTAGAAATAAAATATCCTAAAAGACCTTTAAGTGATGATGCTATAGTAACAAGATTCGCACCATCACCTACAGGTTTTTTACACACGGGATCTTTATTTACCTCACTTGTTAGTTGGCGCTTCGCAAAACAAACAAACGGTGTTTTCTTCCTGCGCCTTGAAGATACTGATCAAAAAAGAGAAATCAAAGGTTCTGGAGATAGACTAATTGAACAATTGCTAATCTTTGGAATAACCCCAGATGAAAGCTTTTTACATGAAGGAAACTATGGCCCTTATATCCAATCTCAAAGAAGACTAATCTACCATACAGTGATTAAAGAAATGTTAATTAAAGGATTGGCTTATCCGTGCTTTTGCACACACGATGAATTGAATGAAATTAGAAAAGAGCAAGAGGCAAAAAAAGTATTACCGGGATATTATCATGAATATGCAAAATGTAGATACCTAACAGATGAAGAAGTTATCGTAAAATTAAAAAATAAAGAGGATTATGTTATTAGATTTAAGTCATTAGGTAAACTTGATGAGAAAGTTGTTTTAGAAGATGCAATTAGAGGTAATATCGAGTTTCCAAAAAATATTCAAGACATCGTTATAATGAAAAGCGATGGACTGCCAACTTACCATTTCGCTCATGTTGTCGATGACCATTTTATGAGAACGACACATGTTACCAGAGGTGAAGAATGGGTTCCTTCGGCACCAATTCACCTTGAAATATTTGAACAATTGAATTGGCAAAAGCCAGTATTTTGTCATTTTCCAGTAATCATGAAATTGGACGAAGACAAGAGAAGAAAGTTATCCAAACGTAAAGACGCAGAAGCCAGCGTTGATTATTTCTTGGAAAAAGGGTACCCAATTGAAGGTTTTCTTGAATACCTTATGACATTAGCTAATTCTAATTTTGAAGAATGGCGATTAGCTAATCCTAAGAGTGATATCTTTGATTTCAATCTTGATTTTTCAAAAATGAGTTTGGATGGCGCATTATTTGATTTGGAAAAAGTTAAATCTATTTCTAAAGAAGTTTTGGGTAACATGACCAAGGACGACTTTACAAATAAAGCTTTGATGTATGCTAGTGAATATGATTTAGAACTAAAAAACATTATTGAAGAAGACTTAGAATACTTTAAATCCATTATCAATATCGAGCGTGAACAAGAAAAACCAAGAAAAGATTATGAGAAATTTAGCGATATCCTACCAATTATCAATTTTATGTATGATAAATATTATTATGATTTAAGCAATCAAGTAATATTTAATGAAAGATTCAAAAAGGATTTTATCATCGAACTTTTGAAAGAGTATAGAGATAATTTTGATTTGAACCTTGATCAAGAAAACTGGTTTAATGGCATGAAAGAATTAGCGCTTAATAAAGGATTTGCACAAAGAGCTAAACAATATTCAAAAGAACCAGACAAGTTTGTTGGACATATCGGAGAGTATGCAGAAATTTTAAGACTAGCAACATGCGCTAAAACTAGTACACCAAACTTTTACGATGTTTTAAGAATTCTGGGTAAAGAAAAAGTAATTGAAAGAATTAATCATACAATAACCTTGCTCAAAACAAAACAGTTAAAGAAAAAGTGAAGATTTAGTCTTCACTTTTTATTTATAAAAATTTACAATAATTTTGAGTTTTTGACTTGTATTTTCTTGTCCAGTTACTATATAATGTTTATAAGAATGATTAATTCATCGGAAGATAATTCCGGTGAGTTATTTTATTTACTAGTTAGCCGATTTTTTCTAAAATCGAAGAAAATAAAAGGAGATTAATTATGACGAAGTATGTTGTTAAACGCAACGGTGTAAAAGAGAAATTTGACATATCAAAAATCGCAAACGCAATGCATAAAGCATATCTAAGTGTAGGTGAGGAAATTACATATGAGGAATGCTTAGAGCAAGCTAAGTTTATAACTAAAGACCTTTTACAAAACGGAACTGAAATTTCAATTGAAAACATCCAAGACTGTGTTGAGTTATATTTGATGGATACAAAAAAATATGAAACGGCTAAGGCTTACATCAAATATCGTGAGAAACAAAGACTTGACCGCGAAAATCCTTGGAGTGACAATGATGAACGCCAAGACATGATTTTACAAAAGTATTTATTAAATAACGAAAGTAAAAAAGACTTTATAAAAAGAGTAGCTATAAAAAGACCCGCACTAGAAAAGATACTTCGTCACAAAGAAGCCATTTTTGGTGGAAGAAATCTTTATGCTATCGGTAGAGAAGGAAATATCACCGGAAGTAATTGTTATGTAACAGAAGATCCTGAAGATAATCTTGAAAGTATTTATAAAGTTGATTATCAAATAGCTAGAACTTATAGTTATGGCGGCGGTCAGGGTATGAATCTTTCTAAGATTAGACCAAAGGGAGCTAAGGTTAATAATAGTTCGAATACAACACCTGGTGTGATTGTGTTTGCGGAAAAATACTCTCATACCACTTTAAACACTCAACAAGATAATCGCCGTGGAGCTTTAATGTTGGTGTTAAATATCGATCATCCTGATATTATCGATTTTGTTACAACGAAACTTGACTTGAACAAAATTAATGGAGCGAATATCTCAATCGCTTTAACAGATGATTTTATGAACGCTGTTGAAGCTGATAAAGATTGGGTTATGAAGTTTGAAACTCCATACGAATTTATTGAAAAGAAATTGAAAGCAAGACAACTGCTTGAATTAATCGCTTATTCAGCTCATACTATGGGTGATCCTGGAATTATGTTCATTGACAAGATGAATGATTATCATTTCCTTAGCGAATATGATGAAGTTAAATTTACCGCCACTAATCCATGCGGTGAACAACCTTTAATGGCTCATGGTTCATGTAACTTAGGTAGTGTAAATCTTAATGCTTTTGTAAAAAATGCGTTTTTGGATGATGCCTATTATGATTGGGAAAGATTTGATCACGTAGTTGAAGAAATGATCTATTCTTTAGATGATTTATTAACTCTACTTGGAAATCGTCATGCTTTAAAAGAACAAAGAGACCATGTTAAGAAGTATCGTGAAGTAGGGCTTGGAGTCATGGGATTAGCCGATTTAGCATTAAGCCTGAAATTACCTTATGGGTCAAAAGAGTTTTTAGATTTTCTTGATAAATTAATGAGCAGAATGATTAATCAAGCAACTAAGGCAACTGCTTTAAATGCAAAAGAAAAAGGTGCATTTCCAGCATTTGATTATGAAAAAATCTCATCATCAAGATTCTATAAAACTGTAATTTCTCCAGAAGTTGATGAGTTGGTGAAAAAGTACGGAATGAGAAACTCACGTTTATTAAGTATTGCTCCGACTGGATCAATATCGAATATTCTTGGTGTAAGTGGAGGCGTTGAACCATTCTTCCAAATATCTTACACAAGAAGAATTATCTCCTTATTTGAGGAAGAAAAGAAAATTACTGTTTGGGAAAAAACCCCTCTAGCAATGGCTAAGACATTGGATATATTGCCAGATGATTTACCTGAATGGACAAAGATTACTTCTCAAAACATCAATTTTGAAGATCGTGCAAATGTTCAATCAGTGATTCAAAAATATGTTGATACAGCAATTAGTTCAACTTTTAATCTTCCAAATAGCGCTACAGTAGAAGATGTAATGAATATTTATATAACTGCTTGGAAGAAGAATCTTAAGGGAGCGACAGTCTTTAGAGATCGATGCGCAAAGATTGGTATTTTATCAGGTTTGAATGCGGAAACAAAAGATTTAAATCCAGGAGTACCTCCTAAAATGCATGTGGAAGAAATTTGGACTAATAAAGTTCTAAACAAGAAAAAAGAATATATTACTCATGTAGTTATTGAAAATCAAGAGTATAAACCGGAAAAAATGGAAAAAGAATTATGTCCAATGTGTCACTCTGTACTGATTAAGAAACAAGGTTGTATTCAGTGCAGTAACGACCTTTGCGACTATGAAAAATGTTCAATCTAAAAACTAAATTAAACCAGCGGATTAAACTGCTGGTTTTATTTTTTGCTTTCATGTTATAATATTTTTGTGAGTTTTGAAAAGGTGAATTTATGATTAGTAAAAAGATAACTTCATTACGTAAAGAAAAGAAACTTTCAATTGAAGAATTGTCTAAAAAACTTAATATAGCGCCTGAAGTTATTACTAAATGGGAAAATGGCGATTTAAACCCAGAGATATCTGATTTAATCAAGCTTTCTGAGTTCTTTGATATCTCAACTGACTTTTTGTTAGAACAGACTAACAAGCGAAATTTCACTTATTATGAAAGGGAAATAAAACCCGAGAAAAAGCTTGAGTTGTATCATGTTATCGCGATTATATTTCTTACGCTTTCCTGTTTAACTATTATTACATTCATAATTGTTAGTATATTGGAACCAAGAATGTACTTTGACCTAACTACAAATACAAACTATGAAGGTATTGCCGCATACTGGATGGCATATATTGAGGTGAGGATAGGCTTGATTATAAGTCTTATAACGCTTTTTATTTCTTTAGTTGTTCTTTTTTTACCGAATAAAGTTATTAAATATTTTACCAAGAATTAATTATTATAAAATACGAGGATTATATGGATACTTTCATTTTTGCGATTAATGCAGTTCTACCGATAATTTTACTTATTATTTTAGGATACATCTTAAAAAAAACTGGCTTTATAAGCGAAAGTTTTTTAGACGTTGGTAATAAATTAGTTTTTAGAGTAGCTTTACCAGCGCTTTTATTCTATAACATTTACTCTGTTAGCGGCTTAGAAGATATCAACTGGTCAGTAATGTTATATGCGGTTATTGGAATACTAATATTACTTTTAATCGGGATTTTATTTGCAAAAATATTTATCAAAAAGCCAACTCAAAAAGGAGTATTAATTCAGACAACTTTAAGGGCTAATTTTGCGATTATTGGGATTCCTTTAGCTGAATCAATTGGCGGCAGTATGGCAGTTGCGAATGTCGCATTAATTTCATTAGTTGCGATACCGATGATGAGCGGATTATCAGTAATTGTACTTGCTTTAGCGGTGCACGATAAATCTTTAGGAAATCCTTTTAAACTGGCGTTTTTGAAGGTGATTAAGAACCCATTAATAATTGGTGTAGGAGTTGGGTTATTAGCGCTTTGGATAAGAACTTTTATTCCAATTGATTCAGTTACAAATGAACTTGTTTTTTCTTTCAGTAGAGATCTAAAATTCTTATATACACCGATCAAATGGCTAGGACAAATAACTTCACCTCTAGCTTTAATTGTTCTTGGTGCTACCTTTAAGTTTGAAGTAATTAATGGATTAAAGAAAGAAATTGTGCTTGGAACCCTTTTAAGAAGTTTCTTGGTCCCTTTAGTTACACTTGGACTAGCAATTTTTTTATCAAGAAAAACCACTCTTTTTGCTTTTGATAATAATGTTTATCCAGCCTTGATTTCTTTGTTTGCCTCACCTACTGCAATTACAAATGCTGTTATGGCAAAAGAGATGAAATCAGATGAAAACCTCGCTGTGCAACTTGTTGTTTGGACAACAATCGCTTCAATCATAACGATATTCGCAGTAGTGGTTATATTTAGAACGTTGGGATTAATATAAAAAAAGAAGGGCCTGTAAAGAATTAGAAATC
>DDWJ01000042.1 GCA_002345505.1 Caryophanales bacterium UBA2289 | reverse complement strand
ATTATATTGATATTTTTAATATTTTCAACCTGAAACACGCAAATAGCTGACTTTTTATTTCCTGAAAGTACATTCTTGTTTATATCTAACTTAGCAGCGCTAATGTTTTTTAATCCCGTTAAAGCGTCAAAAGCAAATGTTTCATAAACTAATTTTACTTGGCGATCTATTTCTTTTGACATTAGATTAATCGAATCACCAATTTCTTTAATTTCATTATTTTCAATCAGATTAACCTGAATACTGTAATTACCGTTTTTAATCTCTTCTAGAGATTCCAAAATAGTATGAATTGGCGCAATGATTCTTCTAATTCTTTTATTAAGTAAAAGTGATGTTAAATAAATCAAAATGCCAATTATCACTAAGATAATAATAAACACAAATTCCATCGGTAAAAGTCTTGTATTATCTACCAAGATTACAACTTGCCAACCAAATTGATCAAGATTTGTGTACGTAGCTAAATACTTTGTGCCAAATAATTCAATATAAACAACTTCTTCATCTTCAAAATTATGTGCTAACTGATAAATTCCGTTATCGGTAAAGCCTTTTTCAGTATCAATGACCAAACTTTCATCCAAAGATTTCATGTAATACTCTTGGTATGTATCCTTACTATAAAAGGCTAAATTAGGATCTTCTTGATAATTCGTAAAAACTAATACTTCCGCAATTTCACCATTTATTTCTTTATCAATATTTTCAATCATCTCACCCAGACTTACTAAGGACATGTCAATGCCTAAATAACCAATTTGGGTTTCTCCATCATAAACTCTTTGTACATAGGTAAATGTATAATCTCCCGTGATAGCATCAACATAAGGAATGGTAAACTTTTCTTCTTCGGTCCCTAAATCAATAAACCAAGGTCTTTCGCTAATCAACCAACTATTATATAAAAGTTGACCGGTATTAGTAATTGCACAACCATCAGTCGCGCCTAAACAATCATACTCCGTAGCTAAAAAGATTAAATCATAAGCTGTTTCATTTTGATGGGTGATAACAGCATTTACTAAAGTCGTATAATTATAGAAAATATCATAGTCAGGATCAGTTTCTAAAATAACAGGGTTATTACCTTCATTGATATACTTTAAGTAGTTTATTACATGCTCGTTTTCGACTAAAATATTAGCGTCATTTTTAATTGAACTCAAAAATACCTCGGTCGAATTAACGATTGCTTGCGTTTGATTTTCTACTACCTTTATTTGATTCTGATTAATCATTAAGAAAGTATATAATAAGAATCCTGTCGAAATAATAATTAAAAAGATTGCATCAACAAAAACTGTCAAAGCGACAATTCTTCTTGATAAACTAACCTTTTTCTCACTTTTCTTTCCCATAAACATCAACTCCAAGTTCTAAAGAAATCAAACAATCCAAACGGCTTATCGCCGGTTACATCTGCTCGATATATTTTAATATCAAATCTTCTAGTTCTATTAGCTTCAGAATAAGTGATATAGTAATATTTTCCATTATAATCTTTACTAGACGTAAAGGTTAAATCATCTACATCATCTAAAGTGAAGGTAGTAAAATCTATCTCATATGTATACATATCATTCAAGTATTGATCGTATGGCAATACGACTTCGAAAATATAGAAGCCGGCTCGATTACGACCAAACCTGTAATTATAATCGCTTGCGTCAGTGTAGATAAATTGAGTCATTGAATTATATTCACCGCTTACTCGGCTAAATGTAGGATAATACAATGGATTATTTTCATCTGGATTAGGATCGGCGAATGTTGAGTCTTTTGAATGTACATATAGGTTATATACGTTGATTTGAACAACTTCAGTAAACTCTGAAGTATCTTTAGCTAAAACGCAAACATCCTGATCGTCGCAGTAATAAATGTCAAATATCAAAGTAACGTTATAAGTAATATCATTAACTTTAATGTTGTAGTAGACTTGTGAATTACCGTCTTCTGAAGTAACTCTATATCTAATAAAGATATTATCTTCACCGACAACCTCAGTGAAATCGGCAGCTAATACTCCTTTTTCTTCTTCGGTTGAAAGGTTATTAACCTCTGGGCTATAATACCCATTGCTTGACCAGTCTGATCTGGTTGGATCATATCTTGATACAGTCGCACCTAAAGGTAAATAATCCAACATATATGGATAATATGATTCTAGTGGAATATTATTTACTTGACCATAAACTCTAAAGTATTCATAATCAATTTCGTCGGCTCCATCATAGTCAATACCAAAGAAATAAACTGCAGGGTTATAAATTTGAGTAATATCACCATTAACTGCATTGGTTATATCCATTGTTGGATATTTAGATTCCGAAGCAATCGGTGTAAATTTAATATCGGTTAAATATGCACTAGTTCCCTCAAGTTTAGTAATTTCTAGTTCAGCAAAAGTAATTGTTCCTACAGTAACACCGCGGTTATATGTAAGTGTAAACGTATAAGTTCCCGGTAAAGTTTCTGAACCCATATCAATTATCAAATAGTCGTTAGAAGAGTAAGTTAATCCGACTATATTTGTAATTGGTTGTAAAGCAAAATCTACACCAACTACACTGATTTCAATATGTTCAGGATCAGTTAGTTCCACACTGTAATCTACTGGACCTGACATATCATCAGAAGTATCAAATCCTAAATCTATTTCAAATCTAGTGGTTAAAGCTTCTCTTGTGGTTGTGATATTGTCTAATGGTACATCGTTTCCATCTTTATAAGCAGCTGTTAACTCAACTGTTCTTTCAATAATTGTATGTGTAAATGTTTGGGTTGTTGAACCATTTTCAGCAGTAATATCGTATTGGATAGTATAGGTTTTATAGCCATTGCTATAAGTGGTATTAGTTAACTGTGCTCTAGTTACTGTTGCGAAATTTGAAATCGCAAAACTATCTGCGTACATAAAACTAATATCATAATAAGCATTCGATAAATATTCTCTGTACAAAGGATTCAAAGGGTCGATTGTTTGTGTTGTAAAGTTAGATGTAGTTCCGTCAATGCTAGGTACTTTACCCATACTTATGTATGTAGTAAAGCTAGTTCCTGACGGACTGAAATCATCATCATATGAATAATAATCTAAATCTTCGATAATTGCTTGATTAGAGGCGGCTTTGTCAAAATTGACTGTATAAACTGTTGAAGCAGAAAAATAACTATATTTAATCCGATAATTTCCCCCTTTTAATAAAGCGTCACTAAAATTGAAGGTTATTTCATAGATTCCTCCGGCAGTAACTGCCACTGAAGAAACTGAGTAATGATCCATGTCCACTTCTACTTCACTGACACCATCCATATAATATAATTTGAAGTTGTCAATAAAATCATAGCCTTCGTTTAAAACTCCTTTTCCATCATTGAAGATTAGTTTTAAACTACCATTATAAGTTACATCACCATTACCGCTTATATCTATGGATGATGGTTGTGGATTAGTATAAGATGATAAAGGGCCGGTGTTACCGCCACCATTAAATGATACATATTGTATTCCTGTAGTTCCCCCAGTATTATTAATATTTGGGGTAAAAATGATAAACACTTGATAATCATTATAATAGAATGTTTCAGCAAAAATAGGATCATTTATAAATGCTTCTGAGTAAACGCTAAAGTATCCTAAAGATTGCGGTGTTGTTTCTGAAGAAATACTTTGACTAGGTAATGTAATATCTAATAAAGCAGGGTAGTCTGTAGAAATTTCGTCATAACGTTCAAAATACAGCAAACTACTAAGAGATTCTAAATCAAATGTATAATCTCCGATGTAATTGGCAGTGTCTATATCATATGTTTCCCAGTAATATTCTACAGAATATGAATCCTGATGATTAGTGTCTCTCAACAATAATTTTCTTGTTAAAGTAACATCCTCTGCATAGACTGTATCGTCACCTACTTCTCCAATACTATCAATAACAGCACTTCCATTTCTTAACACTATTGCATCATTACCATTTGGCGAATAAGACCCAGTGGTTAAATCTGCTGCAGCTAAAATTGTAGCATTAGCAGATGTGTGAGCCACAACAAAAACCTCACCATTTGCTAATGATCCACTTAAATTAATCGTACTTCCAGGTGTTATGTTTCCATTATAATAAATTTGAATGGAATATGTTGACAAGTCGACACTTGACCCTGTTCCATTATAAATCTCAATTGCTTTATTAAACGATGATCCTTCTATATATTCGGTTATTATTAAATCATCCATTGTAAAATCAGCTGGTCTAACACCAATCAAAGCATTTGAAGATATTAGAGCATCATAGATATTGAAGCTAGCAGTATTTAAAGAAGGATTAAAAGCCTCCATACTTATAGTGAAGGTAATTTCTTTATTGTCATAGTCAATATCGGGTAAAGATAGAATCGTATTACTACCACCATCTTCAACTAAAGTTAAATTTTGTAATGACGATTCTGTAAGTTCAGCTTTATCGTTATATCTTGTTTGGTATAAAGCCTCATACTGATCAATGATAGGTTGATAAAGATTATTGGTCTGTGAAGGAGCTAAATTATCATAATCGAGTTCTATAATCGATAGATTTAAGTCTTCATTTATTAACTCGATGTCCGCAGGGCTTATATTTCTTGGCAAAACGGCACCAAACTCTTGACCGGCAGTTGTTGAGAGAACATACATACCGTTTTCTCTAACATTGGTTCCAGTTCCTCCATCTGAGATGCTTCTAAATCTATCTGCTAACAAGTCATATTCAGCATAATAAATAAACTTGGTCAAGTCTTCCTCAACTCTCATAGGGAAGTAAGGACCATACATATACTCGCGTTCTTCATTCCCTAACAACGGATCTGTCCAATCCTCAGTTAGATTAACATCATTCGGATCTTCAGTAATCCAAGGAATTAAATTTGAGTAAACATAAGAACCTGAACCGTTAATAATAACTCCTAGAGGATTTGGTTTTGATGTACTACTTGATCTCAATAATGCGGTTTGCTGTCCGGTTGAACCAAAACTCAACTGTGTCATTGTAGTTCCTTGTTGCCTAAAACTTCCTTCCTGATAATTTACAACAAATTCATGTTCATAGACTCCCCATGTAATTCTTTCATATCCTAGATAGCTAACTTCTTGAGTAATAATTCTCCCATTAAAAGTAAATCCTGTAAAAACCTTTTGAGTTGTATCGTTTAGTTTCGCGGAATATACTATAGCTCCATTAAACCTATAGGCTGTAACGGTGTTGGAAAAATCTCCAACTTGGTCAATTCTACCAATCAAATCGATGTTTGGATTCGCATTTACGATGAAATCAAATGATCCTCCTTCCGCTGACATAGCACCCAAATTTCCTCTTTGAAGTCTTCCAAATATACCGCCAAAACCTCTCTTATTTCTTGGGGCTTCTTTAGTGTAAGTTGTCGGGAAAATAAAAGTGTTACCATCAGCCATATATAAACTGGAAACTGAGGTCATAGTTAAATTGTTGTATTGCAAAGATGATAAAGATGAAGTTAATATAGACTTGATATTTCCATAGTTAACAGCGGTTGTAATATTGACAATTGTAACAGGCGAATTCGAACCACCCAAGACAAATGTTGCACCTACAACACCACCAGCCACATCGGTTGATGATATTGTTCCGTGATTAAGCATATTTTTCATCACAGACAAGCCATAACCTATCACTCCTCCTGCAGAGGATTGAACTGGTATTCTCTGTTCTGTACCTATGGTATCGGAATAAGATAAAGAAATAGGTCTATTATATGTTTGCCCTGGGAAAGTTACTCCATTTCCAACCAATAAAGACAAATTTCTTGTGGCAGACGCTGTAGAATACGAGACTATAATATTTGTTAAAGCACTTATATCGCCTAAGTTTAGTCCATTGGACAAAACAGATTCTTCAATTGTGTCAACCAACCCCATTCCAGAAGTGATTCCCCCAGCTATTGACTCTTGATATAAAGAAACACCAAGAACTCCTCCAGCTCTAGCAAATCTATAAGCTCTAGAGATAATGTCGCCTTTGTTACTCGAATCATAAATTCTTGAATTGCCATCAAGAATCATTGCACTTACACCCCCAATAACTACTCCTCCAGTATAGGTTTGTATTAGTCCGCCTTCATATGAACCTGAATCACTAGGATAAAAAGTCGCAGTAGCTGATGTATTAGTATTTGCTACACTAATATCTCCAAGATTGGTAGAATCTTGAATTGAACCCTTGTTAAAAGTCGTTAATCCACCAACAAAGCTATTATTTGTTCCATTCACACCAAACAAAGTACTATTATAAGTTGAATTCAATTTTCCGTAGTTAATTGAGTTTATAATACCTTCAGTAGCTATTGGCTGTGTAGGAGATTGAGTTTCATCTTGTAAATCTCCTGCAAAGTTCGTATTAACAAATCCAGCAACGTAAATGTTACCAGAACCTGACATTTCAGCAAAAACAATATTTCCACTATTTAAAGAATTCTTGATATGTTTATCTGTTGATAATTGTTTAGAAAATCCAGAAATATATAGAGAGTTACTACCTAAATTGACATTAACAACATTGATATCGCCATAATTATGAACATTCTCATAATTAACATTTGTATTTAGAGTTAATCCGGCAATATTCAGAGTTGTACTCATTGTGATCGTAGTATTTCCTGAGTTGTTCATAAAATTAATATTTGCATAATTTACTGAGTATTTAATTAATGTACTATTGTTATTATCCGAATACATAAATGGAGAAATACTCGAATAAATATTCGAATCATAATTCATGTTTGAACAAGATGTTTTTACACCTTGACCGTCAAATGTACAACTACCATTATAAACTCTTGTTAAAGTTAAATTAATTGAACTTGTACTAATATCATAAATAGTAGCGGTATACTTAAAAGGAGAAATTGTGCTTCCGCTATAAGCGAAAGTGCCATGATTGTACAAAAGACCATACTCAACTGATTCAGATGTTTTAGAAACACCAATACCAGCTGAAATCACATCAGCCGTATTTGTGGTATAAGTATAATTAACTTCGCCTTCATTATATAGATTTGCAAAGCGGTAAGATGTTCCTTCTTCAAGTATTGGCGCTTTTCCTTCAAGCATTCCGAAGACTCCACCAACATATTGATAAGCAGGAACACCAGTTCTTTCTTTCACACTACCAGCATAAAGATTGCCTTTATTGGTAACGGCTACCATATTATGAATAGCAGCTTCAGTATTATTAATTTTACCGATAATTCCACCAATATATACATCAATTTCTAAAGCGCCAGACGTCAAGATGATATCTGAAGTTGTTTCAAATCCGTAAATATCACCTGTATTTAAACTGTCATAAATGCTTAAAGTAGAATCTGTTGATGTAGCTCCAATAATTCCTCCGATATAATACTCAGGATTAACTGCTTGTTCTGAAGTAAATGTATGAGAATCAAAATCAATATTAGCCTGATTAGAAACTCTGTTGATTATACCAGAACCGCTACCAACAACACTACCTAAATATGTCTTACTTAAAGCGTCATTACCTAAATTCAGAGTTACATCTAATAAAACATTTTCAATTGTAGCTCCAGTCATCTTACCCGCTATTGCACCCATGTAAAATGTTTGCGAATAGATACTATTGGTATTTACTAGATTGATTGTCGACTCAGAGAATATAATATCTTTAACCTCTGCTCCAGCACCAAGTCTAGAGAAAAGCCCTGTATAATGCTCATTATTAACCGAATAACCACCATTAATGGTTAGACCATAAATATAGAAGTTATCAGTTAATACTTCTGGATTTCCATTAGCGCCTGAGAAAGTACCATAAAAGATTTTTGTTGGTACAACATATGAACCCGGAGCTAAGACACTCATATCAATATCAGCGGTCAAAACATAATCGGAATGAGCAAAATCCGTTCCATTAAGAACGGTATTTTTATTTAATAGTTTAGAGAAAAATGCCAAATCATATGCATCATCTATTTGATAAACTCCACCCACGTAAACCAAACCTTTAAGAATTGGATAACCATCGGTTGGATAAAAATACCAAGTATCACTATTATAGGTAAAAGCTCCAGATTTTAAATCGGCTGTTGGTTCACCTGTGGCCAATAAAGGATCCGGTACTTTAACAGTGAAATCAGTAATTGAATCATTATTAATGTCAACATCACCATCTAAATAAACATCGTCATCGTAGACTAAATTACTTGAACTTCCAGTAACATTAACTACTTGTTGGGTTACTTCTCCCAAGTCGACTATGACATTGCCATTATTACTAAATAATACTGGTTCAACAGTAAACTTATTGATAAAGTTAGCATTAACTACTACTTTAGAAACAAAATATGAGTTTTCAAAATTACCCGCATTTGTATGTACGATACCAGAGGCTTCAAAATCTTCTGAAGAAGTACCGACTAAATATCTAATACCCGCTTCAGTAACACTGGTTCTATTATCAATAACATAAATATTTTCTACAGAACCATATGTTGTGAAATTTGAACCTGTCCAAGTTTTTGGATCCGGCATATTGAATCCAACAACATTTGTGATTTTTGTTAAATCTGGATGCATTTCTAATAACTCAGTATACATGTCGATAAATCCGATATTCTTTATAACACCTGCATTATAATTAAACATCCCATAGTATTCTGTCATTGCGATATCAATTGTTTCTGGATTAGAAGTGTCTTCGTATATTAAATATTCATGACCAGATAGATAAAGGTTTTTGATTTCGAATCCTTGTCCATCAAAAATACCTGTGAAATATCTTTCATAAAAACTTTGACTACTAGGATTTGCGTCTGCGAAGATATAACCAATTGGTATAAATGTTTTTGATTTCATTACCGAATAATCGATATTACTACCAAGAACATAATGTTGATCTAATACTTCTTCAATCTTGGCATCACTCAACTTTACATCTTCGGTTGGATTACCAGTAATGTAAACTTCAGAGAAAGAAACATCTACAGAAAAACGATATAATTCTTCTGCCGTATCAAAACGAATAATTTTTGTTGTATCGCAAGAGGAAGCTCCAGCGGTACAAATAGTGTCTCTATATTCTGTATATGTTATATAATCAGTACTTTCCGTCTTGTCAACGATTGTATCGTCCCAATCATAAGTACCGTCAAAAATCACAAATCTGCTTGGATCTAATTGATTAGGTAACGCTTCTGTTATTTCCACAAAGAAACCAATATTTAAAAATGCAAAAAGCATAGCGACTAATACCACTAAGCTATGTTTTATAATTGATAGTTTAAATAGATTATTTTTCATATTTTCACCTACCAACTTCCGCCCCAAGGTGGTGTTGCAAGACCCCAAACATTCTCTGGGCCACCTAAGGCTTGTACTGCTTCAACTGTTACACCGATTTGTAGTGAGTATCCATCTGGATATGAACCAAAGTTAACGGTAGGCGGAAACGCTACTATTAAAGGTATAGTTGTTAAAGTGTTTACTGATGATTGATAATAAATATAGTTAAAATAACGGTTTTCATAAGCTATGGCTTCATCTTGAGAATCAAGAATATTTGAACCCCTAATCACAAGGTTACCATCAACGTCTGCATCCTCTAGATTACCAGCTGATTTAATATAAAAATCTTCTGTTTGAGTTGCAGCATCGGTATAAACTCCGGTACTTACAAATTCATAGATAACTGTTCCGGAAGAATCTCTAATGTCGTTATTGATATCATAATAATAAGCAGTTTCATTGGAATCTATATACCAATTAGATCCATAATAAAGCGTTAACTCTCTCATAATATCATCATTCATATATACTGACAACTCGGTTACATCTCCCAAATAGTCCGTATATGTTAAGGTTAATTGCTTAAATATTTTAACTCTGAAATATGTTGGAACATTACTTTGGACCGAAACATCTATTCTAAAGTTTTCAATAAAATCGTCAGCTGTTTCATTATCAATATTAACCAAATAAACCCCTGGTTTATAAACTCCAGGAGCAATTTCGACTTGTGAAGCCGACATTAATCTTGTTGTTCCATCATGAAAATAAATATCCAATTCAACATCTACAACACCCATATCAGTTTCATAATCGATGCTTTGTTCTAATCTAGTTGTAAACCAGGCATAAGTGACAAAGACAAAAGACGAAATTGTTAAAACTAACAATATCAAAGAAAATATATATTGTTTTTTAGTTCGTTCAAACATATTTTCTTTACCTTTCTAAGAATGTCTTTTATACAAAAAAGCCCTTGTCTATCACTTTTGAGCATCTTCTTTTTCTTAATAAGAAATAAAAAATGCCCTCGTCCTAAAGACAACGGCAACTGGCTACCATCTAGAAGAAGGCCCTATAGCTTTGCGTCACTAGCTTTCACTAGTTTTGCTATTTACGAGTATATTATATTATTAAGACTCACCTTTGTCAATATTATTGTCGTATTTTTAGTTATTATATTCATATTTTTGTTAAATTTTATCAAATTATGGAAATACTGTAAATGCCGCGGTTTTACATTAACTACTAAAATGTTAATTTTCGAATTTTAAATTGAAAGTAGAAAATAAAACCAAAATAATCATGAAATCTCGATTTTATCACAAAACATTAACAATATTTTTGTTGTTTTTACACATAAAAAATGATATGATATATATTGCGAAAATTATTAAGGAGTGACAAAAACATGAATAACCCATTATTAAAAAAGATTATCATTATCTCATCGGTTGTTTTAGCCGTAGTTATAGGCGCAGTAGTCCTAGCTGTTACGGTTGGAAACACCCAAATACCAAGCGTTGAAAATCCAAATGAGGTTTTCTATGAAAGATTGGACTCTGAAGGTAATGTAATCTACACCATTACCAACGCAGAAATTTATGAACAAATTAAATCAAATAATGGTATCCAACAATTACTTATGATGGTGGATGCTACATTATTAACCGAATATCTTGATGAAGTAACCGAAACTGAAATTGCCGATAAGATTTTACAATTAACTTATGGCACTAAAGATGAGGAAACAATTCTTGAAATCGACCCTGAAGATAAGTTATCTATGGAAGAAGATTTCGCAAGATCAATGGTTTTAGCTGGTTACGAAGGCAAAGAAGACGCTTATGCAAGCCTTTTAATCGCTAGAGAAAAATATGCTTATGAAGCTTATTTAGGAGAATTAACAGAAACTGAAGTCGCTACTGCATTCATCAGTTCTTACTTCGAAGATATGAAAGCTATCAACATTCGTTTTACTAGTAGAGAAGATGCTCTAGCAGTTTTAAGAATGTTCCACTTGGCTGAAATTGATTCTAAATTAGCTGTTTACAAAGGTTTCACTTACAATGACGAAAGTTTAAAAGACTTAAATGGCGATATCGTTGATGTTTATACTACTATTGATACTTTCTACTTTGATGAAAACGACAATTTAAACGATGTTTCAGAAGAAACAGTTTATACTTTAGGAACAAATGGTTTTTACACCGACGAAGATGATGAAAGCTATTCTTTGGACTCTGAAGGTAATTTAGTTGACGAAGAATTAAATATCGTTGTTTCAAAAGATAATATCTTCGACACTTTAGAAGAAGCCGAAACTCATAAAGAAAATAACACAACTTATTACTACATGAGTAAGACTGATCCTTATGATTTAAATGAAGACATTTTAATCAAAAATGATTTAGGCGAAGTTGTTTACACAAGAACATCTAACAGCAATATTTATGACTCTGAAATGAATGACGTTACTTCTACTCATGACTTAATCTTTAATAAAGTTTACAAGAAACAAGAAAACGTTACTACTTTCACTTCAAATAATACATCTGAATTAACAGAACAAGAAATTCTTAATTATTATATTTTAATGTACAACTACGTTTATGGTGAATATCGTAATTTATTACCAGAAGGTTCATCAAAACAATCATTAGTGCTTCTAGATAACGAAAACTTATCATTCAATTTTGAAGATACAAAAGAAAAATCAGCTGCTCTAGCAACTTATATCTTCAAAACCATTTCGCAATTAAATGACAAAGTATATTCATCTAGACCACAATCAGTTAGTGCTTCTTCAGCTACATTCTATTATATGACGTTCAAACTTCAAGAACCAACAAAACTTAACTTAGGTAAAACTGTTCTTGACTTAATTGAAAGTTCAATCGTATTACCAGAAACTGTAGTTGATGATTTTGTATTACCAACAAATAATCAATATGGAGCTACTGTTAGTTGGGTATCAGCTGATAAAACAGTTATCTCTAATACTGGAGAAGTTACAACTCCAGATGTAGCGACTATTGTTGATATGAGTTATACAATTAAAGTACTTGGAGAAACAAGAACTGGTAAAATTTCTGTAAATGTATTACCAACTGGCGAAACATCAGAAGTTACAGAACCTGTAATCTCTTATCCAAGTTTAAAAACTTTAATCAATAATACTGCTATTTATAACGAATTATCTGCATCATTAGTTGATGATAAGGTATATGGTTCAAGTGGTGCTACAAACATTTCTAAAAAGTTAGTTGCGATGAGAAATGAAGTTGGATTTGAAATCTTTGATTACTACATGGCTCAAGACTACCGTGAAACTGATTTAAGTTTCGAACAAACAAACAGCGGAGATAAGAAAGTTCTTGCTAGAATCGAAAAGACTCTTACTTCTGAAGAAGCAGTTGAATTCACAGCGGATGATTTATTCATCTATGCTTTAGAGAAGAATCCTGCAATTTACACTTTATATGCTTCACAATTTAAAGAATTATTATATTCTGAATACTACTCAGAAGCTTTCGGAGACGAAAGAAACATTAATAAAAATGATACAGCTAGAATGGATGAAATGCACGCAGTTGTAGCTAACTCAAAACAATACTACATTTACATGAAGAGTCTTTACGAACAATATGGTATGAGTTATCCTCATCGTTCCTTCCTAGACTATGCTTATTCACAATATGGTACAAAAACTGAAACTGAATTATTACAATACTTCATTAACAGCGAATTACGTCCATACTTAATCAATGAAGTTATCGAAGAATACAATATCGTGGAAAATCTTTATGATATCGTTGAAGATAATTATGATAACTACTTCTCACTTGATGTTGTTCAATTATTAATCTTCTTTGATTTCGATGAAGACGCAAATCCAGATGATTACAATGAATATTTTGATTCACTAAGCGTTGCTAAACAAGATGAGTTAGTTGCTTTGATAGCAGCTTTTGAAAACGCAATTAGAGATTACGAAAGTAACTTTGACGACTTAGTTAATGAATATTTTAAAGCAACAAGAACAGATGAAACTTGGGGTGTATTCAAACAAGCAGGTTTCTTATTACTGACAGAAAATTTAAATATCCAAGATTCTGAAGATCAAGAAGTTACTCATTCATTAAATTATAATGGCGAATACGGCGTTAAAGATCGTTATGTTCCAGAATTTACTGAAGCCTTAATCGAACTGTATCAAGAATACAGTCTGCCTCAAAATACTGATTTAGACGAATTAGTATCAGACTTGGTAGTTACTGAATTCGGTTTACACTTATTACTAGTTGAACAAGGTGATGACTTCGAACAATTCTCAGCCGCATATTCAAGCGACGCTGAAGATGCTGATAAATATTCTGAAGGTGTATTTAATGATTCAGACAAACCGACATTAGCGCAAATCGAACTTTATGCACAATATAAATTCTATGCTATGGTTTATGACTTAAGCGATACAGAAATCGAACAAAAGTTCAATATCACCGTTCCAAAGATTCCTGATTCAGTGTCTGAAGCTTTAGAATTCTATTTCGATGAAGTTATTTCTGAATTCTATGTATTAGGAACAGTAAACATCAAAATGGCTCAGTTACTACAAGATGGAAACTTCTTAGGAAATGATGCTTTAGATATGACAAACGAAGAATTAATTGCTAACTTAGTTGAAATTGAAGAAGCTTATTACGGAGCTATTCTTAGCAAGTATCTTGATTAGTTAAAAATAAAAAACAATATAATTAAAACTGTAGGAGATTTCCTACAGTTTTTTTGTTATTTAGATAGTTTGTGTTTATAATATCTTTCGCGATCTAAAACCCCAATCGGACTTGTTAAATCTCCAGTTTCAACAACCTCTAGTTCTTCTCCTAAAACACAAGTTTTGGAATCAATGTTGTCAATAAAGTGGATCATTAGAGCTTCTGCTATATTTGGTTTCTTCGGTGATCCGAAGTTTCCATAATAATGGTGACTAATTAAAATATGTTGCAATAACATAACTTCTTCTTCATCTTGATAGCCTAAATCCCTAGCGACTTGATCGAGCAAGGAAACACCCATTGCGATATGTCCGATAAGTTTTCCTTTAACAGTATAATTGCTGCCTTCAAATGAATCGAATTCACTGATTTTACAGATGTCATGAAGAATTATGCCTGAGTAAAGCAAGTCGTCATTTAACCAATCATAAACGTCAAGAAAACCTTTAGCGAGTTTTAACATCGAATGAGTATGGTAAGCTAAACCCGAGATGTAGGCATGATGATACTTAGTAGCCGCTGGATAAAGGAGAAAATCTTCCTTTTTATCAAAGTAAATCTTTTCCGTAATCGCCTTGATTACTGGGTTTTTAATCTCAGAGATTATTTTTTCAATGTCTTTTTCAATCTCTGAAGTACTTACCGGTGCGTGATTATAGAAAAACTTCATCAACTCATCTCTTTTGTCATCAGAGATTTTGCACTCAGATATCTTAGTGTAATCCAACACATCAAGATGAATTTTTTCTTTAAAGGTAATACCTTCAGTTTTAAAATAATATATTTTATTTAATGAGAGACTTTCTTCTTTTTTTATTCTCACAATCACTGACTCATTATTTTCTGTCAAAACTGTGATTGGGTAAGTCTCATAAGTAGAATCGTTAATCTGCATAACCTTTCCGTAAAAGTTATACTTTTGACCTAGTTCAAACATTATTGTTCATCTCCCTTTTTGAATAAGTAAACTCCAATATCTTTTAATGAATACTCGCTTGTATCATTTGATTCGACTTTTTCTTGTCCGAGTAATAAACTGTATTCTTCAGGAATGATGATTGTTTCAAAACTAGCAATCGGTTTAAAGATTATCAGCAAATTACATGTATCGTTATAATGAATCATTAATGATCCAGATGCTAAACTTACAACTTCGGTCTTAGCTTCTAAATCACTCGAAGATTTCAACTTAAAACAATTGAAGTCTTTTCTTATTTTAATCAATTTTTTGATAAAATCAACACTATTTGCATTTTCTTCTCTTAAAGTCCAATCTAACTTGTTGATTTCATCTCCAGAAATATATGAATTTTCATCTAAGTCTTTTGTTCTAAAAAACTCTTGTCCGGAGTGAAGGAAAGGTACACCTTGAGATAATATTACCATTGCAGTAGCCAGGAGTTGCTGCTTCTTGATAAGAGCGGTGTCATCGCTCATATAAAGCCCTTTATCATAGAATGTCATATTATCATGGCATTCGACGTAATTGACGCTCTGAGCTGAATATTTAAACATATAACGGTTATGCGCACTTCCCAAAACTACTTCTTTTACAACATTGATATCACTTAGATTTCCAGTTGCGTACCCTGGTTCTTTAGGATTGAAGGTAGACCCTTTAATCGTTTCTCTGAATTTATCGTTAAAGAAGCCAATAGTAGGAATAACCTTTTTGCTTCCCATATGTGCCATACGGTCAGCCAGGTTTGAGGAATACATATTCCAGCCTTCGCCATAACAAATTATTTTTGGATTGACATCATGTAATTCTTGCGCTAACTCGTTCATCGTTTCAAAGTCGATAAGTCCCATAAGATCAAATCTAAATCCATCAATCTTATATTCAGTAGCCCAAAATAAACTCGCATCGATTATTAATTTCCTTAACATCTTTCTATGAGTCGCTAAATCGTTATTACAACCTGAAACATTGGTATTAATGCCATTTCTATCCACATGATAAGAATAACCAGGAACTAATTTTTCCATCGAAAAATTAAAAGAATCATATACGTGATTGTATACAACATCCATCACTACAGAAATGTTATTTTCATGTAGTTTATCTACCATCATCTTCAACTCATTGATTCTTGCATAAGGATCATTGGCATTAGTTGAATAAGAACCTTCCGGCACAAAATATTGACTTGGATTATAACCCCAGTTATATTGACTATCAGGGTCTAGTTCATCAATACCTTCAAAGTCAAAAATCGGCATTAATTGTAAATGTGTAATACCTAATTCTTTTAAGTAATCTAAACCTGCTGATAAACCATTCTTGGTTTTTATATTTTCTTCAGTTAATCCTAAATATCTTTTTTTGTTTAAAAAATCAATCGTTGCATCACTGGTGAAGTCTCTTACGCTTGTTTCATAGATTATAGCGTCAAGCGGATTTCCTGAAAAATCCGGCATATGAGTTATATTATAAGTTTTAGAGAAATCAATAATATAGTTATACTCACCATTAGCATTGCTGGCTTTCCCATAAGGGTCTTGAACTACTTGCTCTTTACCATTTACATAAACTAGATAACGATATTTATATCCGTCTAAATCTCCTTCAATAAATGCTCGCCAAACCCCAGAAATTTTGTATTCTAAATTATAGAACTCTTTGCGATTTTCTTTATCAACCAATTCTAATTTTACGTATTTGGCAACTGGAGACCAAATTTTAAATTTAGTTCCCTCTTTTGCATAAGTAAAACCTAAATCATGTTTTTTGTAACTGTAGATATTATCGAAAAGTTCAGTTCTGACTATTTTACCAGTATAAAGCTCTGACATATCTTTTTTTGTATTTTCCACAAAATAAACCTTACCCAAATCAATATAAGCGTCAAAATTAGCTAAAAGCTTAATTTCAACACCCAAGTTTATTTTTTGAGTAATTTTTAATTTAATTATTTCATCATTTCCAACTAAAAAATAGTTTAAGTTATCTTGATAGTTTTTGATGGGGATGATAATCGTTAACTCATCAAAATTATCGAGATAACAGTAAAAAGGTCTTTTATCCATCTAATCTCTCCAATAGCTGTTTAGCATATTCTTTTAAAATTGTCGTTTCATTCTTTAAGTGTCCTAAAACCACTTGCGATTCAATCTCGTCGATTACTTTTCCAATAATCTCTTCATTATTTATGTCTTGCAAACCTAAAATATCATGACCATTAATCGCTAATTCTTCACGTTTTTTAATCGGTAGTTCGTTAAACAATTTAATAATCAACTCTTTTTGATCGTTATCTTTATTCAATACTCTTAAAATTTCGTTAGCTTGTAAAGAAACATTCAAGCCACACTTATATAAAATCAAAGGATTGAAACGAGTATTTTTTATGGTGTTTAATATATGAACATATTTGTAAATCAATAATTTGTCCTTGTTAGAAAATTTCCAAAATTCAGGGATTTCTTTTTTTAATAAAAATAAATTCATCGCAAAAAATTGACTGAAATCAAGGCTATATTCACTATCTAAGTAAACTTGTATGCCTGAAGCGAATTCGTCGAAAACCTCTTTAAAGCCAATAATTTCCATATAACTAACCGCTGATTTGTTATAAGGACTGGAAAAGATTTCTTCTAACTCTGATAAGATTCTTTCGTTTGCCAATTTCTTTAATAATTCCAGATTGTTTCTCATACTTTGAAGAGTATTTTCTTCAATTGTAAAGTTAAGTCTTGAGACGAATCTAAGGGCTCTTAATATTCTTAAAGCATCTTCTCTGAATCTTTCATCAGCATTTCCTATTGCTTTGATAATTCCTTTTTTCAGGTCATCTTGTCCATTAAAAAGATCAATCACTTCCGCCTTATCATTCATAGCTAAAGCGTTGATTGTGAAATCTCTTCTACTCAAATCTTCTTTGAGTTTGTGAGAAAAAACTACTGATTCAGGCTTGCGATGATTTAGATATAATTTGTCAATTCGATAGGTCGTAACTTCGAAACCAAAATCTTCAATAAATACGGTAATCGTACCGTATTTTTTGCCTGTGGCTCTGGTATTATCAAATATCTTTTCAACTTCTTCTGGCAATGCATTTGTGGTGATATCGACATCCTTTGATTCGACTCCTAAGAGATAGTCGCGAACAAAACCGCCTACGAAGTAGGCTTCATATCCAAATTCGTGAAGTTTTTTGATAATTATCTTGCCTAAAGAAAAGAATTTATCCATCAAAATCACCAATAATATTATACCATGATAGAACTTTTTTTTCCTAACTGTTTTCAAGATAATTTATCTCTTGTTTTAGAAAAGCTTTTCACTAAGATTAATGTTTATAAACGAGTGCTTTCATGTTATAATATTTGCTGGTGAGTATATGAAATCAGTAGATGGTTTTACTAAAACTGAATTTATTGAAAAAAAGTCGAGATTCATCGGCCTTTTATATCATGCAGAAACCATCGAAGAAATCAATAATTTACTTGAAAAAGCTAGAACTGATTATCCCGGTGCCAATCACTACACTTATGCCTATATTTTAGAAGACAATTTGGCAAAGTATTCTGATGATAGTGAGCCGAGTAGAACAGCTGGATATCCCATTCTAGAAGTTATTAAAGCAAACGAACTTAATCATGTTCTTTTAATCGTCATTAGATATTTTGGGGGAATCTTATTAGGCGGCGGTGGACTTATCCGAGCTTATTCTCATACTGCTGCTCAAGTTATAAGTGAAGCTAAATTCACAAAAAAAATAACTACTTATTACTGTAAAGTAACTTGTAGTTATGATTCTTTAGGAAATATCGATAAAACTATTAGAGAACAAACCATATTGGATAAGATTGATTATGGCAATGAAATCGATTTCTATTTTAGTTTAACCGAATTAAACTTTGAAGAAATAAAACAAAGATTATTCAACTTCAATAATTATCAAGATCGTTTAGTGATTCTTGAAGAAAAACGTGTTTATGTTAAAGTAGATTGTTAAGGCTCTCAAACAAACTAACAATAGCATCCACAAATAAATAACCTAAAATTACAGCTATAACCATAAAAAGAAAACGAATTTGATCTGCCGAGTTCTTTTTAAAGATTTTAGTCAAATCTACGGTTTGTAAAGCCCTAAAGATAAACATAGTTGCGATAAAAAACAAAATTATTCTCGATATATAAAATACACTAACATCTACTATAGCTAACATAATAATCACTCCAATACTGAATCTGGGATAAAGGCATCACTTTCAATATCCGTATAAATGTTTATTACAAGTTCATTAGGTAAACATACAATTGGCATTAATGGTGATGATGTAGGTTTTTGTAGCTCACATAAGTCCTTTGGACTTTCTTGATAGGCTACACTGATTTTTTCTTCTGCCACTATTACTTTTATACCAACAATACTATTATCTCTTGCATATTGATCTTCTTCATAAAGCGTAGTCATTTCCGTTGTTACTTTACCAGGTACATAGAAAACGCCTTCTGAAGCTCTGCCAACATTGATTTGATCTTTATATACGGTATCATATAGATGATATTCATTATTTTCTAAATTAATCATCAATATAAGTTCATTTTGATAAACAATCTTTGCGAAAGTATTTCCAGTTGAATTTATATTTTGAACGATTCTAAACCCTAGTCCGCTCAAGAGTGCTATCAAAAGAATAATACCGATGAAAACTATATCACGCTTTTTGATAATATCACCTTCCTCGTCATAAGATATTATATAATAAAACTACAAATTTTGAAAACAAAATATAAAGGAGAATTTACGAAATGAAGAAACTTACTTTACTATTATTCATAATTCTTTCATCTGTCTTGCTTATGTCTTGCTCAGGGAGTGTTAAAAACCCTAACGAAGATATCTGTCAACCTGGCAAAACCGATGGAGTATATATTTGTGAAAAGAGGTATACTTCTTACTTTGATACCGTTATATCTTTAAAAGTTTATTATGATAAAACTGCTAGTTATGATATCGATCAAGTATATGAAGAATTTGAAGAATTAAGTCTAAAATATCATCAATATTTTGATAAGTATAATGCTTATAATGATGTAGTTAACTTAAATACAATCAATAACGCTAGTGGACCTACAACAGTTGATCAAGAGCTGTTTGACGCTATTAAGTTTGCTAAAGAAAATGAAGATATCGTTGTTATCGATGGCGATTCATTATTCAATATCGCTTTGCATCCAGTTTTGATGGTATGGCATGAAACAAGAAATAGCGTTGCTTGCGACTCTTTCATTGAATTTGGTGTTGATTATTGTCCAGTCCCAACATTTCAACTAGAGGGCGTGACTTTCAATACTGATCCCGATGATATTATTTTAGACGAAGCTAATCTCACTGTAAGTTTTGCTAAAGAAAATATGGGGATTGACTTAGGTGGATTCGCAAAGGGTTATTTCAGTGAACTAATCATTGAACATTTCAATGATTTAGACATGAATTATATTTTAAACCTTGGAAACTCAAATGTTTATGCGAACGGTACTAACTTAGATAAAGAAGATGGATTATACTATATCGCACTAACGACTCCTTTCAGCGTTCAACCTGGCGATTATTATGCAGTTGTTAAACTATCAAATGGTTTAAATCTTGTATCTAGCGGCAACTACCAAAGATATTTTAAAAATGTTAATGATTTAGAAGATGAAACGATTTACCATCACATAATCGATCCAAGAACTAATTATCCCGGTGGAGAAGCAACCAGCATCACAATCCTTTATAACGATGGAGCAATTGGCGACATCTTATCAACCGCTATTTATTTAATGACAGTTGAAGAAGGGCTTGAATTTGTTAATGACACCCCAGGACTAGAAGCATTATGGTACTTAGGCGAAGAAAATATTGTAATGAGTGATAACTTCGCAGATTATTTAATGGAACCAATAAATTAAAAAAAAGCGCTTAGGCGCTTTTTTAATTGAATGAACGAATTCTATCTTTAAAACTTACAATTACTTTATTTGCGAGATAAGCGGTAATAAGTCCTGTCGGTATGCTTAAAGCAATCATATATGGTAAAAGATAAATCAATGTTTCTGTATTTGAAACGATGATTGCGGCTGTGATTTGACCCACCATGTGCATCAAAGATCCAAACACAGATATACTGTATAATGAAAGTTTAGTTTTCTTGATAAGAATCATCGCTAAAATTGCTAACATCCCTCCGGTAATGCTTATCCAGAATGAATTTGAAAACAACCCGCTATAGGTCAAAGCAACAATCAATATTCTTGTGAATACAACCAAGAAAGCTTCTCTTTCTCCAAGAGTCATTAATATTATTAAAGTAACAACATTTGCTAATCCTAATTTTACACCGGGAACAATAAATATCATTCCAGATATCGCGGTTTCAATAATCGACAATACCACACTGATGGATATCATGATAGCAATAAAAACTAATTTACGTATTTTCAAAATCTCAAATCCTTTACTTCTTAATTGATAAATATCTGAATAGCATTGTGATTGGCCAGAATAATAGTGCTATTAAAATGGCGATGAACCATAATATATTAGCAAAAAATTGAATAAATGTAAAGTTAATAAATATTGCTAAACCGCTAATAATTAAATAACCCCCTAAAGAAAACAAGAATTGATGTTTTCTTTTCCTAATCAATTTCTGTTTGTTATTAAGTTCTGGATAAACCTCTAAAACGTCTTCTACCCCACCGAACTCGCTGATAGATTTGTCGATTGCTTCCTCAAGCGGAGTCCCGCTTTCTACCAAATCATCAACTTTTTCTTCTAAACTAAGGGTAAGAATTTCGATTAGTTCTTTTTTATCTTCATCATTAAAGTAACCCTTTAATAATTTGCTGACAAAAGCTTTAATTTTATTCATTTGCGTCTCCTAACATATTAAACATAATATTTCTTAACATGTTCCATTCTTCGAGCATTTCTTTAAAATAGGCTTTTCCTAAAGCAGTCACTTTATAGTATCTACGCTTCCCACCAAATGTTTTCTCACCTAAATATGAAGAAATCAACTCTTTTTTTTCAAGTCTTTGCAAGACTGCGTAAAGAGTTGCTTCTTTAATCAAAAACAAATTATTTGTTCTGTCTTTAATAACGCTAACGAGTTCATAACCGTACATATCTTTTTCTATCAATAATTTAAGAATAATAGTTTCGATATGACCTCGAATAACATCGCTGTTAATCATAACTACCTCTATTTTTTAAGTATATATCCGATCGTAATTGCTCCTTGACCAGAATGAGCAGCAACTGCTGGAGTTAATAGATAATCTTTGATTTCGCCTAACTCTGGACGTTGCGTTAACACTTTTTCTCTTATGTATTTAACAGTTTCTGGATTATTAGCGTGGATAATGAAAGCTTCTACGTCTAAACCAACTGTTTCTTCCATAAACTTTTCTATAACTCTATCAACCGCTTTACCGAATGTTCTGATTTTTTCGATACTAACGACTGCACCATTTTTATCAATTTCAAGCAATGGCTTAATTTTTAACATGTTAGCCATGAAACCAGCAGCATTTGATAATCGTCCATTTTTAATTAAAAACTTTAAATCATTAACTGCAAAATAGATTTTATTATTATCTCTAATAAACTCTAAATCCTTTATAATTTCATCAATTGATTTACCAGCAACATATCCTTCATGGGCTTTAAAAACCATTTTGCTTTCAATATATCCTACTGATTTTGAATCAAAGACTCTTACATCAACGCCTTCAACCATTCTTGACGCCATAACGGCATTATCATAGATACCGCTCATTTTAGACGAAATTGTTATAAAAAGAATTGTATCGCAACCTTGATCACGTAATTTTTCATAAGCTTCTAGCATTGTCCCAGTTGATGCCATTGAAGTTCTTGGCACTATATTTGGGAATTTATCCAACATTTCATAAAACTCAGGAGCTGTTAATTCTTCATAATCAATGTATTCTTTATCACCCATAATAACCATCGATCTAATTACTTTTACATCAAAATCAAAATCTAAATAATCGATTGATGAGTTTGTACATACCATTAAACCTAACTTTTTCATATTTTTATCCCCCTTAATAATCCTACTTAATTATAATCTATCTAGCAGAAAAGTCAATAAGAGGGACAGAATTATGCTATCTTCTGCTTTTTCTAGATACAGAAATGAAAATTCGTTTTCCTTTAAGTTTTTTTGATTTACAGTTATTTAAAATAACTGGTCCATAGCTTTTATCAACGCTGAAGAAAGAAAATGTTGACATGATTGCTATATCTTGTATTTCTTTAGCGGTTATCTTAACGTTTGAAGTCACAAAATCTAAAACGTCAGAAACTGTTAGATTATCTTCTTTACCAATATTGATATGGAAACGTACTTGAGAGTCTTTACTTCTTGAAGTATCTTGAGTATTAAATGTTTCGTTGATATCATCAGTTGTATTGTGATTTACTTCAAGCGCATTCAACTTCTTAATTAGCGCTGCGATTATTTCATCTTCTTTAAGGTTATCGCTAATTAATTGATTTAAGATTAAATATTCTTTCTCTAAAGATTCGTTGTTGATGATTTCTTTGATTTCTTCCACAAACTTCGAACTCTTAACATCTAAAACTTTATCGTAAGTAGGAATATTTCTCTTCTTGATTTTCGAGTTTGATAATCGTTCAATTTCGGCTATTTTTCTTACTTCACCTTTTGATACTAAAGTAAATGAATAACCGATGTTGCCAATTCTTCCAGTTCTACCGATTCTATGGATATAATACTCAGCTTTTTCAGGAACGTCATAATTGAAAACTGCTTCAACTTTTTTGATATCCAAGCCTCTAGCTGCGACATCAGTCGCTACTAAAACTTCGATAACACCATTATGAAACTTATTCAAAACATCTAGTCTTGTTGTTTGCGGTAAGTCGCCATGAATCTTGTCACAGTTAATTTTTCTATCGATTAATTCTTCGGTAACTTTGTCTACTTGAGCTTTGGTATTGCAAAAGATTAACGCCAAAGTAGGGCGATAAATGTTAAGCAAACGATAGATTGCTTCAGTTTTATTTTCCTTTTTGACCTTATAATAATATTGCGATATATCTTGATTGGTCAAATCTTCACCAACTGAAGAAACCACCTCAGGACTTACTAAATACTTTCTCGCTAAGTCAACAATTCTTTTAGGCATTGTCGCTGAGAACATTAAAGTTTGTCTAGTTTCTGGAGTGTACTCAAATATCGTTTCAATATCTTCAACGAATCCCATCTTTAGCATTTCATCCGCTTCATCTAAGACTAGATATTTTATCTTGGAAAAATCCAGTGTTTTTCTTCTTAAGTGGTCAATGATTCTTCCCGGTGTACCGATGATAATTTGCGGTTTCTTTTTAAGTTGAGCAAATTGTTTGGTGATAATCTCACCACCATAGACATTTACTATTCTACAGTTATCGATATACTTTGATATATTAGTAAGTTCTTGCTTGATCTGTACAGACAATTCTCTTGTCGGAGTCATAATCAAAGCTTGAATTTCATTGCTTGTAAAATCAATCATTTCTAATAAAGGAATACCAAAAGCTGCAGTTTTCCCTGTTCCAGTATGGGAGTTACCAATTACATCTTTACCCATTAATAATAAAGGAATCGTTTTTTCTTGTATTGGGGTTAAATTAACAAATCCCATTTCTGTTATTGCTTGTTGAATCTCATTTTTTATTTTCATTCTTTCCTCTTTATCTAAAAAAAATCAACTATTTAGTTGATTTTTTAAGTCTCTAAATCTATTATTTTAATTCCGTTTTCTATAAAGTATCTTGCACTGATACCTTGACCTCTAATTCGCTTGCCGGTGAAACTACCATCATAGATATTTTTATATCCACAAGACGGTGAGCCATCTTTAAGTATTACATATTCGCAATTTTGCTTCTTCATTTCAAAAAGTGCTTTTTGGGCACCAAGATGAAAATTCTCAGTAACGTCTATTCCTACTTTATTTATAACAGACCCGTTTTGCTGGATTTCGCTTTCAATTCTTGGAGTTGTTAATCCGCCTAATTCTTCAGGACAGATTAAGATAACTTCTTTTCCTTGAAGATAATCCATAACTCTATTGTTAAGATTATTCTTCCCATTGTACTTACAGTTAACTCCTATTAAACAAGCGCTGACAGCGATTAGTTTTTCTTCCATCTTAATTTTACTCAAATGAATCAATATCGATTTTTATCTTTTTACCTTGCCTAGAAGCAGCCGCATAAGAAATAGTTCTAATTGCATTAGCAATCTTACCACCCTTACCAATTACTCTTCCTAGGTCCTCTTGGTTAACTAGGACTTGGATTGTAATAGAATCTTCATCTTCAGAGAATTTTTTAACTAACAAATCTTCCGGATGAATAACCAATGGCGTAACCAAGTCAAATACTAGTTTTTCAAAATTAACAGCCATTATAATACCTTCTACTTGCTATTCTTTTCAGACAAAAACTCGCTAATAACCCCAGCTTTTTTAAATAAACTTCTGACTGTATCTGTAGGTTGAGCACCTGCATGTAACCATTTTTTTGCCAATGCATTGTCGATTTCAACAAAAGCTGGTTGTTTAGTAGGGTCGTATACACCAACGATTTCTAAATATCTACCATCTCTCGTTTTTCTAGCATCAGCGGCTACGATGCGATAAAAAGGTCTTTTAGTTGTACCAAATCTTTGTAATCTTAATTTTACCATAATAATAATCCTCCTTAATTTATTTCACAAGTAAGATTATAACAAAAAAAATATAGCCTGTCAAGTATTTTTTATTGACAGGCTATAAATTGATTTATACTGAGAAATTAAATTGCTCCATATCTTGTTTAGATTCTTCAATCTTTTTAACTAAACGATGATTCTTAAGGTTTTTAAAGATATCTTCATATTTTTCTTCATCCACAAAGCCGGTTAGATATCCTAAGCCTTCGCTAATATAAGTGACATTCACTCCAAGTTCTTTAATCTTGTTTACAATCTTTTTATGTCTAAAATAAACTATTATTCCTTTTCTCTTTACCATGTTACCCCTCGCCTATTAAATATTACTGATTCATTATATCATATCTTAAGAATTAAACCAAAGACATAAAGCGCATTTTCTTTATTTTTTAATATAAGAATGTTATAATAATTTCGGTGATAAATATGTTATTAAGTAAAGATATTATTATGGATGGCCATCCTACCCTAAGATTAAAAGCTAAACCTTTAGAATTACCTTTGAAGAATGAAGTTATCGAAACTTTAAGAGATATGATGGAATATATTGAAAACTCTCAAAATGACGAATTGGTTGAGAAATATGGTTTAAGACCATCTGTAGGGCTAGCCGCTCCGCAGATTAATAAATCGCTTAAAATGTTTTGCATGAAAACATATGATGAGTTTTTTAAAGAAATTCATCAATATGCGGTTGTAAACCCAAAGATTATTTCTCATTCAGAAGAAATGACCTATCTTCCTGGTGGAGAAGGTTGTTTATCTGTCGATGAAGAAACTACTGGACTTGTTAAAAGAGCGAAAAAGATCAAGGCAAAAGTTCATTTGGTAGATTTAAAATCAGGAGAAGTTAAAGAGACAACTTTAAAATTATCTGGTTATCCAGCAATTGTTTTCCAACATGAATATGATCATTTAATGGGGATTTTGTTTATTGATAAAATCTCAGACACTTTACCCGATATTGAGCCAATTCATTTTTATACAAGTGAAGAAGAGGAAGAATAAAGAGGCTGTAAATAAACAGCCTTAG
>DDWJ01000010.1:37297-78804 GCA_002345505.1 Caryophanales bacterium UBA2289 | reverse complement strand
TCTAATTCTTTACAGGCCCTTTTTTCTTTTTGTAACAGCTTAAGGATTCAACAATAATTCCTTAGCGATATCTTTAGCAGTTTCTGTAATCTTGTCTCCAGAAACCATCTTCGCTATCTCATCTACTCTTTCCTCATACTTCAAGTACTTGACCGAAATTGAAGTTTGATTATTCACAAGTTTTTTACTAACTGATAAATGATGTTCGCCTTGAGCGACCACTTGCGGAATATGGGTAATTGAAATAACTTGAGTAACTTTAGAAAGTTCTTGGATTTTCCTTGCGATTTGTTTAGCGATAAAACCACTAATACCGGTATCAATTTCATCAAAGATAATAGTTGGAATCTTCTGACTTCTCGCAAAAATAGTTTTAAAAGCCAACATCACTCTGCTCATCTCACCACCGGAAGCGGTTCTAGCTAAAGGTTTAAGCGGTTCACCCTTATTGGTTGAAATCATAAATTCAACCTCATCTAACCCGCCTAGTTTAAATGCGGAAATATCAAACTCATCCTTTACTTCGGCTAAATTTAAGACAATCTTAAACTGAGCATTTTTAATTACCAACTCTTCTAAAGTGCTTTCAATATCTTTAGTTATTCTTAAGGCGATGTCTTCCCTAAACTCATGCAAACTAATCGCATCCTGAAAAGCTTGTTTAAAAGCATCTTTAACTGAACTATGCTTTTCTTTGACAATCTCGTCAAAATTCTCTACCATATCGATTTCTGTTTTTAAAAAATCGCAATAATCTATTAATTCTTCTATGGTTTTATCATACTTCTTTTGAATCTTATCTAAATCATTAATTCTTTCTTGCAAGATTTCAAAATCACTCTTAGTAAAATCAAGCGAATCAGTTTTATCATTAATAATAGAATAAATGTCATCTAACTCATAATACAAGTTATTTAGTCTTTCTGAAACACCAAAAAATTCTTCAGAATACTTTGATATACTATCAAAATCAGCTTTAATCTCATAGATTTTATCTAGAACTTGTTCCTCGCTAAGATAAAACTTTGCCTTTTCTAATATCGTATTAATTTTATCAATATTACTTAGAATATTAACTTCTTCAGTAATTCTAATGTATTCGTCTTTTTCTAAAGCTAAACTATTTAACTCATTAAGTTGAAACTTATAAAGATCTAACTTTCTGATACTTTCATCACGCGATTTTATTGTCGCATGATAGTCTTTTACTCTATCTTTATAAAGATTTAAAGATTCTTGATATTTAGTAACCAAGGGTAAAATTCTTACTCTTTTGAAATTATCGATTAAACTTAAATAATTCTCAGGATTAATCAGTTGCGAAGTATCAAACTGTGAATGAATATCAGCTAAATAAACCGCTAAATCTTTAAGAACTTTTAAACTAGAGTTTTGATTATTAATCTTAACGACATTACTCTTGTCCTTAGCAATCATCCGATAAACGGTTAAATCATCTTCATAATCGAGATTATTCTCTTCTAATATACGTGAAATATCGCCTGAAGCAATGCTAAATACACCAGTAATCTCGGCAGTTTCTGATTTAGAACTTATCATTTCTTTTAAAGCTCTATCACCTAACAACAAAGAAATAGCATCAACAATGATGCTTTTTCCTGCACCGGTCTCACCGGTTAAAACCGTCATACCTTGAAAAAAGTCTAACTTGATATTATCAATGATCGCAAAGTTCTTAACTTCTAGACTTTTCAGCATAATTTCTCCTATTTCATAATTCGTTTAATTAATGTTTCGGTGTCTAATCCATACAACTTATAAATCTCAGCTTGTGTTCCCTGGAGAATAAACTCATCAGGTAAACCAAAAATCGTTATCTTTTTTAAATACTCTTTATCGCTCATATATTCTAAAATTGACGAACCTAAACCACTGATTTTGGTTACATCTTCTAAAACATATAAATCAAGTTCACTCTTTAACAATTCATCAAGCATCTTTAAATCCATCGGTTTAATAAACCTGGCGTTAATAACATTGATCGGTAGTTTATTCTCACTAATAAATTCATTCATCCTTGTGAAATTATCTCCGTAACAAACCAAATTACTTTTGCCCAAGTTATCAACCATTACCCATGAAGGTTTATCAATAACTTCTAATTCTTCATTTAAGTATTTTTGAACAGAGTTTCTGGAATACCTAATCGCGACTGATTTTGATGCTTTATCGAAAGCATAATTTAGTAAGCTATGCGCCTCAACTGCATTAGAAGGTTGAACGATTTCAATGTTTGGAATATGCTTTAAATACGCGATATCATAGATTCCTTGATGAGTTTCGCCATCAGCGCCTACTACTCCAGCCCGGTCAATTCCAATCACAATATGAGCTTCATGTCTTGCTAAATCATGAAGTACTTGATCATAGGCTCTTTGTAAGAACGAAGAGTATATCGGTAAATAAATCTTCACATTATTCAAAGCTAACGCACTAGAAAAACAAACCGCAAAACTTTCGCAAATACCAACATCGATTATTTTCTCCGGATACATCTTTTCAAATTCAATCAAACCTGATCCGGTAATCATCGCTGGTATTACAACCTTAAAATTATCTTTATCCTTAGCGTAATCAATTATGTAATTACTAAAGATATTACTCCAAGTAATAAAATTTTCTTTATTTTTATTGATAAATTCTCCGGTTTCTTTATCAAATTTACCAACTCCATGCCATAATCCAACAGTGTCGTTTTCAGCGGGTAAATACCCTTTACCCTTTTTAGTGATTACATGAAGTACTACCGGTTTATTCTTATGCTTAATGTGTTTTAAAAACTTAATTAAATCTTTAATATCATGGCCATCAATCGGTCCATAATATGAGAAACCAAATTCATCAAAAATTGTTAAATTATTGGCGAAACCTCGAATCATATTCGCAAGTCTTACCTTCATCCGGTAAATAAACTTCGGTAATTTTCGCTTTGTCTTTGCTGCGTAATTATAAAACTTACCAGCTCTAGTCTTATTCAATAACTTTGAAAGTCTACCGACATTCTTCGAGATACTCATCTCATTATCATTTAGAATGATTATCGGTGCTACATTGCCCTTATGACCTAGAAAATTAAGTGCTTCAAAACTTAAACCGCTATTAAGTGAGCCATCGCCAACAACAGCGATATTCTTTCCCTTATTATGATTAATTTCTTTAGCAACTTCAAAACCAGCAACCGCAGCGATAGCGGTTGAAGAATGGCCGGCTTCCCAAACGTCATGAATTGATTCGTTACGTTTTTGATAACCGCTTAACCCTTCAAACATTCTTAATCGATCAAAGTCTTTAGCTCTACCGGTTAAGATTTTATGTACATAAGCTTGATGGCCAACATCAAAGATAATCTTATCTTCCGGCGAATTAAAAACATAATGCAAAGCAATAGTAAGTTCCACAACTCCTAAATTAGAAGAAAGATGCCCACCAGTTTTTGAAAGACTATCAATCAAAAATAAGCGAATATCATTCGCTAAATTTTGTAACTCTTCAATTGATAAAGCCTTTAAAAATTGCGGATCTTGAATCTTCTTTAAATCCATCTTATTTTTCCTTATTAAAGTCAACCAAGTCGTTAGAATCCATTAATTTAACAATAACCTCTTCTGCTTGCTTTAACTCTTCATGACAGACTTTCGCCAAAGCGATACCTTCTTGATATAACTTAACGGCTTCATCTAAACTATTATCACCTGATTCTAACTTTTTTACTAGTTCCTCAAGTTTATTTAAATTTTCTTCAAAACTGATCTTTTCCATTACTCTTTACCCCTCATATCCTTAATTATAGCAGTTATTTCGCCGCCACTCATTTCGATTTTCAAATGTTTAAACTTATCAATCTCACTAATATGCTTTTTAATTAAATCATCCTGTTTCACAATCGCAAAGCCTTTTTTCATGATATTTAGCGGATTCACAAGTTCTAACTTTTCTAGTAAATGATTGTAATCGGATTGAATCTGATTTAACTGATATCTATAATCTGATTTTAATTGTTTTTCAAGATTTAAAATTCTTTCTTTACGGTTATTAATAACATTAACCGGACTCACCTTTACTAAGCGGTCATAAAGATTGCTGAAATAAAGTTCTTTAGCCTCAATAAGCCTTCTGGGATTCTTTAAGACATTGCGGTTGATAATAGTTGTATAATGCTTTAATGAATTATTATAAAGATTACCTAAAGAATTCTTCATCCTAAGCTGATAACTTTCAATATCCAATAAAACATCACGATAATTTTTAACTGCTATCTCAGCCGCGTGTGATGGCGTTGAAGCTCTAACATCAGCCACAAAATCAGCGATTGTAAAATCAGTTTCATGACCTACTGCACTAATCACAGGAATTTTTGAGTTATAGATTGCTTCAGCCACTACTTCTTCATTAAACGCCCATAAATCCTCTATTGAACCACCGCCTCTCCCGACAATCAAAACGTCAACGAGACCTTGGTTATTAGCTTTTTCAATTTGTTCAACAATCGAATCTTTAGCATTTACTCCTTGCACAAGAGCGGGATAAACAATGATTTTAGTAAGCGGAAAACGACTGCCAATGACATTGATAATATCTCTAACTGCTGCCCCTGTTGGTGAAGTGATAACCCCTACAGTCTTAGGAAATTTCGGTAATGTTTTTTTATGTTCTTCTTTAAAATAACCCTTTTTCGCTAAATCTTCTTTTAATCTTTCATAGGCTAAATACAAATCACCTACTCCATCTAAATCCATTTTTTGAATATAGATTTGATAAGTTCCATAAGCCTCATAAACGGAAATATACCCTTCAACAATAACCTTATCGCCATCTTTTGGATTAAAGTTCAATCTAGCTGTATTTGAAACAAACATAATTGCGCTTATAGACGAATTATCGTCTTTTAAAGATAAATACAAGTGTCCTCTTGAATGTCGCTTAAAATTGGAAATTTCAGCTTTTAAAAGAATGTTTTGTAGTTCAGAGTCATTATCAAGTTTATATTTTAAGTAACGATTTAATGCCGAAACTGTTAAATACTGTCTAACCATTTGCCTTTTCCAAATATTCCTTTATGTTTTGTAAAACACGATTGTTAAACTTCTTTTCTTGATCATCATCTAAATTAGAATACTTCTTTGTGATTTCCAAAGCTTCATTAATGATTATCCTCATTGGAGTATCACTTTCAATCATTTCAAAAGTAGCATATCTAATAATTGCTAGGTCAACGTAATTAAGCCTGTCAATCGTCCATCCTGAAAGGTTTTTTTCTAAAATAGCGTCTAATCTTTCATAATTTTCTTGAACTCGCTTAATTGTTAAATTGACCTCCTCATCATAATCAAGAAGGCAGTATTCACCGCCTAAAATATCTTGATAGATTAACTTAACAATTGTCTCTCTGAACTCTCTTCTTTTCATCATCATTTAGCACCTAATTTCCAATAAGTATTTTATCATATTCTCTAAAAAATAAAAAGCCATTAAATCCCCTAATGAAAAGACATAGTAAAACTATGCCTTTTTTCTTTTATAAACTATCGCTTGATACGGTAAAAGTTTCATTTTATTACTTAAATCCACCAAATCACCATAAAAATATTCAAAACCTTTTAAATCCAAATCTAACTTTACCTCAATATCATAGTCTCTAAAGTTAGCCACAACTAAGTAATCACTTGTTTTGCCAACATTGAGATAGCAATAACTTTCATTGTCATCGATATTCAAAAATTCAATTTCACCAAAAATAATGTTTTCACTATCGCTTATTCTTAAATTTAAGATATACCGGTAAGTATTTAAAATTGAATCTTGATCTTGAGCTTGCAACTCAACATTGATTTCTCGGTAGTTATAATTAGTATTTATCCAAGGCGAAACCTGAGAAAAGCCACCGTTTAAAGAATCATCCCATTGCATTGGCGTTCGCGCATTATCTCTTGATCTATCGACAATTGCCTTTAAAGCCTCTTTTGGTGAAGCACCATTATTTAACATATTGCGGTATTCGGTAAAGACCTCAACATCTCTAAAATCTTCAATCGATTCATATAAAACATTGGTCATACCAATTTCTTCACCCTGATAAACAATCGCTGTTCCCGGCATAAAATATAAGGTAATCGCCAGCATTTTCGCAGATTCTTTATGATATTTTTCCGTATTTCCATAATGAGATACTACTCGCGGTTGATCATGATTGTGCCAATAGATCAAGTTAAAACCTTGATCCCCAACTACATCATATTGATGAGCATAACTTCTCTTAATATCATTTACTCTTAACTCACTCTTAGACCATTTTCCAACTACTCGATCATTTGTATAACCGGTATCAGCCCAACAATGACCAAAGTGAATTAACAAATTAAACTCATGCGAATTAAATCCAACATATTTTCTAACCTCTTCTTTAGAAGCTCCACCGCTTTCACCTAAAGTTAAAAGATTATATGGTTCAAACAATTCAATCGCTAACTCCTTAATATATTCATGATGTTTCGGTAAAGACGAGAAATTTTCATACCCAGGAACGCCATCAGGAAAATCCCAGTTCTTTTCTAAATGATTAGCCGCATCAACCCTAAAACCATCCACGCCTAAATCAATCCAATACTTTATAACTTTCTTTAAATCATTCTTCATATCCTGATTACGCCAGTTTAAATCAGGCATCTTTTTTGAAAAGATATGCAAATAATACTCATCAACTGAATCTACATAATCCCAAGTCGGACCACCAAACCAACTAACCCATTTTGTCGGTCTTTCTTTTATTCCTGATTCGTTAATTATACCAGGATGCCAAATATAATAATCATGATATTTCTCATACAATGGATGAAATTTATCACAAGCTATTTTAAACCACTCATGCTCATCAGACGTATGGTTTAAAACCAAATCGATTAAGACCTTCATATCTAAATTTCTAGCCTTTTCAATCAATTTTTTAAATGTAGATATATCTCCATAATCATTACTTACTTGATAAAAATCTCTTACATCATAACCATTATCATCCATCGGTGAATCATAATGTGGAGAAATCCATATCGTTTCAATCCCTAAATCTTTTAAGTATTCTAATTTATCCATTACTCCTAACAAGTCGCCGATGCCGTCATTATTGCCATCATAGAAACTTCTTAAGTATATCTGATAGATATTAGTGGTCATCCACCATTTCTTTTCCATATAAATCCTCTATTTTCTAATATTCTTTAACTGATCAACCCTAGCAAAGCCTTCACCCATTACTAGTTCTAATTTATTATTAACTAAAAAACTCTTTAATAAGTCACTTTTTTGATGATCATAGATAACCTCAGTTAAATTTTCTTTAACTATTTTTAATAACAAACTACCCGCTTCTTGATTAATTTCTTCATCAGTGATAATCATATGCTTAATTCTTTTTAATACGTCAATCTCACTTAATTTTACCGCTTTTAAAACATTCCTAAAAATGATTTGCTCGAAATTTAAAGTCGGCTTTAACTTCAAATATTCCTCAAAATCAATTAGATAATAAATTTCTGAATTACTAAAAGCTTTCACAGCTAATTTTTTCTTTAATTTAGCAAGTTCATCCTTATCAATTAAAGTCTTTAAACTAACCTCAATAACAAACTTAGCACTTGTTTGCGCTAAACGAACGTCCTTAACTAATTGACCAACCATTAAATTATCCCATTCATTCGTTAAATTATTAGCTTCGATAACTCTTTTTAAGGATGGCTTATTACCTAGAAGGACACGATTTAAGACATCGACATAAACATATTTAAAACTATCATTTTGCCAATTGACAATCAACTGATAACTAAGTTTAATATTTCCTTCGCTAAGAATCTTCTCAACATTTAGTTTTATCGTTCTTGCGACTTCTCGGTTTGTCCTAAATGCCTTACTATCAACTAAGTACTTTCTTTCTTTATCTGTTAGTGAGACTAAATACTTTAGATCTAATATTACTTCATCATCAATTTCACTTTTTAAATTAACAGAAGAAATTCTAATATCAATATCTTTATTAAACTCACTAAATAATTCGTCGATAATCCGACTAATAATTCGCTTGTCTTTAGTATCAACTAACAAGTAAATGTTATCTAATCCTTCAATAAAGACGTCTTTAAAATAGTTTCTTGAACTAAGTTTAATTACTTCATACATCCTACTAAGCAAATCATTATATCTACTTAGCGAATAATCCTTAAACAACTCATGATAATCTCTTAAGTTGATTAATATTAATGAATTGTCATCTTTAACAACCCTATTTTTTAACTCACCAAATTCTAAATATTTGCTTCTTTTATCCTGTATTTCTTCCTTCTTACCAACTAAGTAGATATCAAATTCATCTCTATAGATGATAAAACGAACCAAAGAAATACCAAAAGAATCGATCTTTAGCACAATTTCATCTTTCTTTAGCAACTCATCTACATAGATATTCTTAACTAAACGATTTTGAAACTCTTCAATGCTAATATATTCCTTATCAATTCCTAAAAGATCTTTTGCTTCTTGGTTTAATAACTCTAAATTATTTTTTCTTAATGCAAAAACTCCATAACTTTCCTGATTTAAAACATTTAACAAACTATCTAAAAGTCTGATTTTACCAGAAAATCGATTAATATCTAAAATTAATTTTTTAATCAAAACACTAATAAAATCAAATAATTTCTTCGTATTAAAATACTCAAATCCTTCATAGTAAAAAACGAGATAAGAAAATTCTTCAACCTCTTTTACAAAGATATTTTGCGTCATATCGTTTAAATAAGGATCGTTAGAAAAGGTCTTTAATTGGTCTTTTACATAGACTTCATTAAATTTGAAATCGCTTATTTCTTTATAGACGGATTTATCATTTTCAAAACACTCAATTTCCTTTTCAAGTAGTAGTCCTTTACTAAAATGCTTGATATATACTTTCTTACTGTCAAGTTGGACATAAACCATTTTGCTAAAGACATTCACTTCATCAAGACTTTTAAAAACAGCTCTAATAATATCTCGTTTTTGGATGAAGGTCATATTATAAAACTCATCAATAAGCTTAATAAGCAATGAACTGTTATCAGTAAAACCGCCTAAAGATGACTTGATTTCTTTAATTAAACTTTCTAAAGTCGCTTCTTCACTGCGATTTTCTAATCTCTTAACCAATTTTAAAGCTGCTTCATAGAATTGAAGTCTAGATTGTTTTGACAAGACTTTAGTCATTATATCAAAATGTTTCTTATAGAAACTATAACCTTCAGCTTCTTGATTTAAAGCCATTTGGATATTGATATACCTATCTAAATATCGATACTTATTCTTCGTTTTAATATAATAATCTTCATAAACTTCTAAAGCTTTTAAATAATTCTTCTTTTCTATCCATAAATCACATTCAGCTAATAGAAAAGCCGTATTTTTTCTTGTCTTATCAAAATATAAAGCTAAATTATAATATTCTTCTGCTTTTTCTAAATCATTAACTTTTAATGATAACATTGATAATTTTAAGTACTTGTTAACCAAATTAGCATTAGATATATTATCTTTAATACTTACTAAAGTCTCAATAGCTAAATCAAACTCATCCAAGCCTTCATAACAAACCGCCATATAGAACTTTTGCATTAGAAAATCATTATCTTTAACAATTAAATCTTTTCTTAAATCCAAGACACTTTTCAATTTATAAAAATCTTCGATCTTTAACAGGATTCCTAGTAATTTATTAATAATCTCCAGACGATCTTCTCTTTTTTGAATAAAATCATTTTTCAAAGGGTATTCTAAACACATGACAATTGTTTCATAATCTTTAGAAAGTATCAAAAAATTAACGAATTCAAATAAAACTTTAACATACTTAGAACTGTCAGATTCTAATTCTGGCAAAAGTTTTAGGAATTCGTTTTTTTCAGTAAATTCTTTTATTTTATCTAAATTTTCTAATGTCATTTCCTTTGACCTTTTCATATTGCTTAATTACGTTTTCAAAGACATTCTTTATTGTAATTACACACTTTTCTTCACTAAGTTCAACTATTGCATAAGTGGGATTCTCATTTGAACGCCAACTTGACAATGAACCAGGATTAAGCATGATTATATCTTCTATATCTTCTAAAAAGGTTCGGTGCGTATGACCGAAACATACTAAATCAAACTTTTCATAATAAGCTTTTTGTAATAATTTTGTTAAACCGCTTTTTACTCGGTAAAGATGACCATGAACAAATAAGATTCGCCAACTAAAGAAAGTATAATCTAATTCATAAGGAAACTTAGGTTCAAATGGATAATTACCCTTAACACCAAAAATCCCGAGATCAGTCAGTTCTTTTTCTCGCATCTCTGAGTCTCCTAATGATATAATTCGGTCCAAGGGTTGATTTTTATCGATAATCCTAGAGATGTTATCTTTATCACCGTGATTATCGCTGAAAATCAAAATTCTAATCAAATCTTCCATACTTAACCATCTTCTCTATAGCTTTTCCTCGATGTGAAAATACTTGTTTTTCATCAAGCGTCATTTCTCCATAAGTTTTATTGCTACCATCGGCTAAAAATAACGGATCATAGCCAAATCCAGCATCACCTTTAAATTCTTCTAAGATTTTACCGGTTGTTATACCTTCAAAAAATCGGATATCATCGTCACTCATATATAAACAAATTACACAAACAAACTGAGCGCTTCTATCACTTTTATCTTTTAACATTTCCAGCAACAAATAATTATTGTCAAGGTCTTTACCAGAGGTAGAAAATCTTTTTGATTTAACTCCCAAATAATTAGGCAAGGCTTTTACTACTATTCCAGAATCATCAGCTAGAACCGGCATTTTTACTTTATTATAGATAGTTTTAGCCTTTAATAAGGCATTACCTTTAAAATCTATTGCAGTTTCTTCAACATCGATATTTAAACCAATATCTTTTAAACTTAAGATTTCAACATTTAAAGCTTTAAAAGCATTTTGATATTCTTTAATTTTTCCAGTATTATTACTGGCGAGGATAATTTTCTTCTTCATAAGTATTAAAAAAGTTAAGAAATATTTCTTAACTTAAAAACTTCTTTTGTTTTAACCACTGAGTAAACTTTTCAATAAGATCGTTGCGGCCAACCAAAAGAATTTCATCTCCCTCTTCAAAAGGAGTCTGTGAACTTGGAATGATAATTTGTTCATTTCTTCTTACTGCGACGATATTAACGCCAAAATTTCTTCTGATATCTAATTCCAAAAGATGTTTACCGATCATTTTCTTGGTTACATTGGTTGATATAAAAGAATAATCTTGATCTAATTGTAAATACTCTAAGAAATTACCACTGATCAAAATCGTAGCTAATCTCTTTCCGGTTTCTTGTTCCGGCCAAACTAAATGTTCCGGACTAACTCCAAGTTTTTCAACAACACGAGCGTGATACTCACTTTGAACCTTGACAAATACTTCTTTAACCCCTAAATCTTTTAAAATTAAAGTTGTCAAAATTGAATTATCAACATTCATTCCTGTTGCGACAATTACTGTATCATAGTTATTGATGCCGATTTCTTTAAGTGCTTCGATGTCAGTCGAATCGAGGCATACAGCATTAGTAACCATTTTAGCGATTTTTTCAATTTTATCGAAGTTTTTATCGATAACTAAGACATCCGCCTCTAACTTTACTAACTCTTCAATTAGCGCAAGTCCGAAACGTCCGACTCCGATAACCGCAAATGATTTTTTTGACATCTGTTGTTCCTCTCTTTCTTATACATATCTTATTATACTAAAAAGTGCGTGTTTGTCAATGAAACCATCACTAAAATTTCAACCTTTTAAACTATACAAAATTATCTAATTAGTTTATAATACTTATAGCGAGGTGATAAAATCATGAATGATTATGATGATTTGTTTGATAAAGAACAGGTTGTAAAACAAGAAATTATCTTAGAGAAAACTACTGTTAGTTCTAATTCCTTTGATGATTTTTATGAAAGACAACATAAAGTAAGAAGAGCACTTCTAATGTTTGCTTTATATATTGTTATTCAATATGCAGTAGTTTTATTAAGTTATGCCATAACAAATAATGTGTATGCATACCTTGAAGATGCAGTTCAAGCGGTTGATGAGACTTCAGAAATTGTATTTAGTGTATCTGATAACTATATAACCGGATCAACTGAAATCAATGAACTATACCCATATTTAGTTGAATTTGATGGTGCTATTACCAATAATTACACTAAAGATATTCCAAGACTCACTCTCAACATCTATCTATTGGATGCAACCGGCAAAAGAGTCGGATCCCAAATGGTTATAATTGACGACTTTTTAGCTAATGAAACCTATACAATTGATATAAATGGTGTCTATGAAAGTTCTCCGGTTGATTTAGATATTGAAGTAATCGCCGATAGACCAGCAATCTTTAACGCAGTTGATTTCTTAGTCTTTTCGTTAATTCTTCTAGTTGTCTTCTTCTTCATCGATAAAATCGATTTAAAGAAGAACTGGGAAGCAATAAAGGCTGAACCGAAAAAATATATCGCCCAAATTTTTTACGGCTTTCTAATGATGTTTGCAGCTAACTTCTTAGCGAATATTATCCTAATGTTCTTTGGAACAACTGAAACCTCTAATAACGAAGTTGCGATTAGATCGATGTTCAATGCTAATCCTTTAAATTTAGGAATTCTCTTCTTTTCTATTGGAATAATGGTTCCAATTGTTGAAGAAATAATTTACCGTAAAGTCGTATTCACATTAATTGAAAAGCACTTGAAGTTTAAACTAACAATCTTAATCTCTGCTTTACTATTTGCCTTTATGCATATCCAAGGTGACTATATTCAAATGATACCTTATACGGCAATGGGAATCGTTTTAGGATATGTTTATTATAAATCAGGACGCAATGTTCTTGTTTCTAGTGGCGTACATATGCTAAACAACCTTTACTCCTGGATAATGTATGTATTAATGATTTACGGAATAATTTCTCTATAAAATATTAAGACTAAAACTTATTTAAATAGAAGTTTTAGTCTTTTTTTATGCCTTAAAAAATGAAAAAGGCTGAAAACAAAGTTTCCAGCCATATCGTTAAAAAGAATTAACGAACTTTTTCTTTTAAAACTTTTCCAGCCTTAAATGTTGGAGCATTTAATGAAGGAATGTGGATAGTTTCGCCAGTTCTTGGATCATGTCCTGATCTAGCTTTACGTTGTTTAACTTCGAATGTACCGAAACCTGTTAATACAACTTTTTCTCCCTTTACCAATGCTTCTTGGATTGCTAATACTGTTGAGTTTAATGCTGCTTCTGCATCTTTCTTTGATAATTCAGCTAAGTCTGCTATTCTTGCAACTAATTCAGATTTGTTCATATTCTTTTTTTCCTCCTTTTTAAAGATAGGTCAATTATAAACGCTAATTGCCAAAAAAACAAGGCATTTAGCGAAAAAAATCACTTTTTTTAACTTTTTTTATTAATTTTTAATCACGATTACGTAAAATAATCGAAATTGGCGTCCCAAAAAGGTCAAAATTCTCTCTGATTCTATTCTCTAAGAACCGATAATACGAGAAATGGAGCGCATTAGTATCATTAACAAATAATACAAATGTCGGACATTTAACCTTTACTTGAGTAGCGTAGTAAACCTTAATGATTTTTTGATTATGCTCTTTTGGTGGAGTTATAATCATCGCTTCAGAGATTACTTCATTTAAAGTTGAAGTCGAAACTCTTCTGCTATAGTTTTCAAAGGTTTTCTTGATTATTGGAAACAAAGTATGGATTCTTGATTTTGTTTTAGCAGATAAAAACACAATTGGAATATAAGATAAAAATCTAAATTCATTTCTGATTGTTTCTTCCCATTCATGCATTGTCTTATCTGTTTTTTCAATCGCATCCCATTTATTAACAACAATAATGAGCGCCTTTTTATTCTCAATGGCGTAGCCTGCAATATTCTTATCAGTTGCGACAATCCCTGTAGTAGCGTCTAAAATCATTAAACAGATATCACTTCTGTCAATTGCTTGCATCGCTCTTAGATTAGCATATTTATCGATATTTTCATAAATCTTACCGCGTTTTCTCATCCCGGCAGTATCGATAACAACATATTTTTCACCGTCAATTGTAAAAGGCGTGTCAATTGAATCAGTCGTAGTACCTTCAATATCAGAAACGATAACGCGTTCATAGCCTAACAAAGTATTAGTTAAAGAACTCTTACCGACATTAGGTCTACCGATTACTGAGATCTTAACTGTATCTTCACTATAATCAACCGATTCTTTTTCTGGAAAATGACTAACAACTTCATCGAGCAAATCGCCAATACCGATTCCATGAATTGATGAAATATTCATAACTTTTGTAGCGCCTAATTCATAAAACTCATAAATTGAATCTTGATACTTTTGCGTATCGACTTTATTAACTGCAACAATCACCGGCTTATTTGACTGATAAAGGATATTCATAACATCTTTGTCACTCGGTAAAAGACCGCTTTTACCGTCAACCGCAAAAATAATCACGTCAGCTTCAGTGATTGCAATTTCTGCTTGGGCTTTAATCTCAGTTAAAAAAGGTGCATCGTTAATCTCGATGCCCCCTGTGTCAATTACGGTAAATTTTTTATTCAACCAGGACCCTTGAGCATAAATTCTATCCCTAGTTATTCCTGGGGCGTCATCAGTGATTGACTTTCTTTCACCGACTATGCGGTTGAAAAGGGTTGACTTCCCGACGTTAGGACGGCCAACAATCGCAACTACTGGTAACATAGTACCACCAACTTATCTATTATTTTTTATATTGTTCAAACAAATCCGCTAAACTTTGATTTCCACTTACATTTTCTTGTAAATTGCTTTCATATTCAGCACGATTTTTCTTTTCTGCTATCTTCTTGATTGAAACTGTTAATTTCCAATCCTTTGGATAAAACTCCATCACTTCAACAGTGATGATATCATCTACTCTTAAAACATCTTCAACACGATTTACTCTTTCAGTTGAAATTTCACTGATTGGTAAGAAACCTTCAACTTCTTCAACTTTAACTATCGCGCCTTTTTCTTCAGTTCTTAAAACTGTAGCACTAACATGTTCACCAGTTTTTAACTTTAAATCTGCCCATGGGTTATACTCTAAATGTTTTTTTGATAAAGAAAATTGTTTTTTCTTCTTGTCGATTGAAGTGATCTCTAATTCTAATTCACTTCCAACTTCTACCATACCAGCTAAATTTTCACTTGGATTCCATGAATAATCATATCTGCTTAATAAACCAACAACTTCTTTTTCAACTTCCATTAACATTCCAAATTGCATTTTTCTAACTACCTTAGCCATAACTTTTTGTCCAACTTTATAGTTGTCTAAGAAATTCTCCCAAGGAGTAGGTTGTAAAGCTTTTAATGAAAGACTAATCTTCTTACCTTTAACTTTAATAACCTTAGCTTTAAGTTCTTCACCAACTGTTAAATATTCTTCAACATTCTTAACATGATAATGAGAAACTTCAGAGATATGAATTAATCCATCAACATGGTCACTAATCTTCGCAAACGCACCAAAATCAGTTAATCTTTCGATTCTTACAGTTATAACATCATCAACCTTTATATTTTCAATCTCTTCTTTTTCCGCTTGTTTTAAAGCATCATAAACAAGTTGTTTACGGTTAACAATAATTTTATCTCTATTTCTTTCCTTCTTGATTTCGATAATTCTTGCCTTTATAGTCTTATTAACTAAGGCATCTTTATTATTTTCTTCATTTGGTCCAAAGATTAAACTTTCTGGTAAGAACGCTTCAATACCTTTATGATCTAAGATAAGTCCGCCCTTAACGCTCTTTTTAACTTTGAAATCAAATTCCTTATCAACTTCTAAACTATTCTTAACGCCTTCTTGTAATTCATTCTTAAGGATGTCGATACGTGATAATAATAGCGAATCTGATTCATCCCCTTTTTTGAATTGTGTTACTTTAACCTTGATTTGATCGCCTTCTTTAAGAATATCATTCGCACTTTGAATTTTATCCAAAGACAAATAATCCTTATAGATGACTCCTTCACAAGAATAATTGATATCGACTAAAACCTCTTCTTTTCCAACTTTGACAACTGTACCGGTAACGATATCTCCTACCTTAGGGGTGTACATTTTGTTTTCGCTATACATGTCCATTTTAAAACTCTCCTTCATTCACTATGTCAATAAATTTTTTATATAATAGATCGCTTACTTCATCAATATTCTTATCAGAAGTATCGATATAAATTGCATCCTCTGCCTGTTTAAGTGGGTTATACTCTCTTGTAGAATCAAAAGCATCGCGTCTTTTAATATCATTTTCTAAATCTTTTAAATTCACTTTACTACCTAAACTTAACATTTCGTAATATCTTCTTTTAGCTCTAACTTCAACGGAAGCGGTTAAAAAAACCTTTAATTCAGCATTCTTTAAAACTACTGTTCCAATATCCCTACCATCCATCACTACATTATTAGTCGCAGCGATTTCTTTTTGCAGTTTCACCAACTTATTCCTAACTGGAATATGCGAAGAAACTAAAGAAACATTATCACTAACTTCTTTAAGACGGTTTAGTGAAGTCATATTAACACTATCCATATAGAGTTCACCATTTCTAAACTCAAATTCAGTGCTATCTAAAAAGTCAAATGCTTCAGGATCATTAAGATTTATTTCTAAGCTCAAAGCTTTATATGTCGTTGCCCGATACATCGCGCCAGTATCAATATAAACATATCCAAGTCTCTTAGCTAATGTTTTCGCTACTGTTGATTTGCCGGCACCGGCAGGGCCATCAATAGCCAAAGCGTGATAAACCATAACTTACCTCCTATAACCTTTAACATTATACCATATTTTTCTAAATTAACCACAAATTTCTTACCTAAAAAAGCATATTTACCAAAAAACTATTTCTCGTTATTAGCCAAATGATAAAGGGTCTTAATTTCATGAGGTTTAAGGGTTCTGTATTGTCCCTCAAACATTCCATCTAAGGTTACTGAACCAAAACGAACTCGTTTTAATTTTAAAACTTCATGACCTAGGGTTTTAAACATATTCTTAACTTGATGGTATTTACCTTCAGTTATTATAATATGTAAAAACGTATTCTCTTTCTTATCATCATATTTAACGTCTTTAATCTTTGCTGGCTGCATTTTCTCGCCTTCAATAACAATACCCTTGTTTAAAATCTTCGATGACTCTTTCCTTAAAAGTCCGGATATTTTAACATAGTACTCTTTTTCAATCTTAAATTTCGGATGCGTAAGCATATTCGCAAAATCACCGTCATTAGTAAGAATTAAAACGCCACTGGTATCGTAATCAAGTCTTCCCACTGGAAAAACTCGTTCTTTTTCAGCAATTAAATCCACAACTGCCCCACGATTGAATTGATCATCAACCGTTGAAACAATGCCGCTAGGTTTATAAAGCACAAAATAAACCTTTTCTTCCAAGGCTATTTTTTTACCATCAACTTCTATAATATCACTAAACTCCGCTTTGCTACCAAGCTCTGTCACGACTTTACCGTTAACTCTGACTCTGCCGTTTTTTATCATCTCTTCGGCTTTTCTTCTTGAAGCAACACCGGATTTAGCGATTATCTTTTGTAATCTTTCCATTTATAAACCTTCTATCTTTTTAAAAAAGTGAGGTTAGACCCCACTTATTCTTCGTCTTCAATAATATTAATTGTCATTAATACTGATTTAATTCTTCTTTTGGTTACAGCTAAAATCTTAAATACCAAAACTGCTCGATCTTCTTTAACTAGTTCGCTTAAATCATCATATTCTTGATTGTAGCGAACTTCATACTCAATCGTTTCGTCAACTTCAGGAATATCTTGGAACATCTCAAATAACCATCCCCCAACTGATGTTGAATCAGATACAGGTGGTTTACCAAGATTTAAGTCCTCAAATAAGTCTTCTAAGTCATAATCGGCATTAACAACATAGTTAAAATCATCTTTCTTAACAACATCTTCGGTAATATCGTCATGCTCATCATAAATCTCACCGACAAGTTCTTCTAAAGCGTCTTCCATCGTTACAATCCCGTCAACACCGCCATACTCATCAACAACAATTGCCATATGCATATTCTGCGTCTGCAATAATTCAATCAATGCGTCTACTTTAGTAGAGGCAGGAATGAATAAAGGTTGACGCATCATTCTTCTGATATTTATGTTTTGATCCTTAATTAGTTTTGTATAAAAATCACGTTCTGATAAAACCCCAACGATATTATCGGTATTATTATCATAGACTGGAAGTCTTGAATATTTGTTCTTAAAGAATGTCTCAGTTATATCCTTAACATCTTCATTAACTTCAATTGCGATCATATCAACTCTAGGAGTCATAATCTCTTCAACAGTAATTTCTGATAATTCCAATACCTTTTGTAACATTGAAGCTTCTTCACTCTCAATTGAGCCTTCCTCTTCCATCGTATCAATAATCGTCTCTAAATCAGACTCAGTAACACTGACTCTACCTTCGGTATCGATTCTTTTTGTAACGCGACGATTTAAGAGTAAAAACGGATAAGTTATCGGAGTCATTACCTTAATTAAAAAATAAATGATTCCTGATTCCCAAAGACAAATCTTTTCCGCATTCGTTTTAGCTACACTCTTTGGTAATATCTCACCAAAAATAAGAATTATGATAGTCATAACTCCTGTATTCATCAATGTAATAACTGTATCGGCATTTTCTAGATTGCTGAACAATCCTTTAAATAATATAACACTGACAGTTGCTAAAGCGATATTAACGAGATTATTACCCACTAAAAGCGTGGTTAATGTTCTATCGAAATTATCCACAATCCATAAAGCTTTTTTTGAACCAGATCTTTTTAATTCAACTAACGTCTTCATTCTCAGTCTTCCAACTGACGAATAAGCTGTCTCAGTCATTGAAAAGAAAGCCGACAATATCAATAATCCAATCATTAAGATTAATAAAGATGGACTAAATACGGCCAATATATTAAACCACGACTGACTAACTTCCAAGAAAAATCACTCCCTATAAGTAACTTATTTAGCTCTGGTATCGTATTTACCAGTAGCTGTTGATACAACGATTTTTTCGCCTTCGTTAATAAACAAAGGTACGGATAATCTTAAACCGGTATTTGTTAATGCTTCTTTAGTAGCGTTTGAAGTTGTATTACCTTTAGCGCCACCAGCAGTTTCTACTACTTCCAAAATAACCTTATCTGGCAATTCAATCCCTAGGATTTCATGTCCATATTGGATAATGATGATATTTAATCCTTCAGTCAAATAAGGTAATTCATTTTCTAATCTTGACTGGTGAACTTCTATTTGTTCATATGTTTCCATATTCATAAACACATGAGTTTCACCACTTTGGTATAGATATTGCATTTCTGACTTTTCAATCATCGCCGTTTCAACTTTAATGCCCGCATTAAAAGTCTTATCAATAACAGCTCCTGATCTTAAATCTCTTAATTTTGTTCTAACAAAAGCTCCGCCCTTGCCAGGTTTTACATGTTGGAATTCGATAACTTGATAGATGCTTCCTTCGTATTCAATCGTAACTCCAGTTTTAAAATCATTAGTTGTAATCATTAATTTCACTCCTATATATTTATATAACATATGATATTATAATACAAAATTGTTTTATTGACAATAGATTTCATCTCTACTATAATATTAGTGACTTATTTAAACGAGGTGAACATTATGTTTTTAACAGATTCAGGAATAACAAGTTATATCTTACCAGTTGTCTTAGGTATTAGTATCGGTTTGCTATTTGCATTTAGAAAAAACTCAAAATCATTAAAAATTACTTATCTAACTGCCGAAGACTTCCGTTCTAATATGCGAAAAGGCCAATTAGTTGATATCAGATCTAAAGAAGATTTTACTAAAGAAAGAATCAATGGTTCAAGAAACTACCCCAATAAAGAAATATTTCAATCACTTCACCTTTTCAGAGCTGACCAACCGGTATTTCTCTACGCCAATAGCGATAAAGGGACAGTAAAGGCAGTTGCTAAAAAACTCTTGAAAAAAGGTTTCAAACCTGTCTATGTACTAATCGGCGGTTTAGATAATTGGCCTTTTGTTAAGAAATAAAACTTTTTAAAAAAAATATAAAGAAGTTAATCAAATCTTGATTTAACTTCTTTTTTTTATGTATTCAATAACTTCTTTTACAGTATTGCCAAAGTCATTCATATCAACGTTAAACCAAGTAACATTCATCTTATTCTTAAACCAAGTCATCTGTCTTTTAGCATATCTTCTTGAATTTCTTTTAATCAAAGAAATTGCTTCTTCTAAAGTAATCTCACCTTTAAAATATGAAAACAACTCCTTATAGCCAATTGCTTTAATGCTTTGACCGGTTATCCTTTTTTCATATAGTTTAAGCGCTTCTTCAATAAGACCATTTTGGATCATCGAATCAACTCGTTCTTCAATTCTTTGATAAAGCACTTTTCTATCAATCTCTAAGCCGATAATTAAAGCATTGTCATAAAAAGGCATAGTCAGTTCTTGAATGTCGGATTCGCTTTTTTCCAAAGTTCTTAAAACGCGTCTGCGGTTAGATAAATCACATTTTTTCGCCAGTAATGGTTTTGTATCAATCAAGATTCTTGCTAAAGACTCAGTCGATAATTCATCATATTCTTTCATTAATTCAGCGTTTCTTTTTTCACCTAAAAATTGATAATCATCGACAATTGAACTTAAGTATAAACCACTACCGCCAACAATCACCGGAAAAGTTCCTTTTTCCTTTAACAAAGCGATTTTCTCTCTTACTAAGGTCTGATATTCAGCTACAGAAAATTCTTCTTCTACACTTAAAATATCAAGCAAATGATGGTTTATTCCTTGCATTTCCAAAGGAGTAATTTTCGCAGTTCCAATATCGAGACCTCGATAAAACTGCATCGCATCACCATTGATTATTTCTGAGGAAAACTCCTTAGCAACCTCAATGCTTAGTTTTGTTTTTCCAACGGCAGTTGGTCCAACAATCATTACTAAATCCAGCATCTAAATCACCCGGTTGAACCAATGTTCTATCGCATTCATGTTTATATCGACGATTATTGGTCTTCCATGAGGACAAGTATATGGTCGTTTACATTTTCTTAAGTCGCTTAATAACTGATTAGCCTCTAAACTAGAGATATAATGATTAGCTTTCAGTGAATGCTTGCAGGCAAGCAATTTAGCTAAATCATCAATTAAAATTTCTTTAGAAGTAAAATCATTTTCTAACAAACTCATAATCATACTTTCAATATAAATCTCTTCATAACCTTCAGGGAACCAGTTCGGTAATTTCTTAACCGAAACAAAATTGTCTTTAATCTCTAAATCAACCCCAAATTTTAAAAACTCATCTATATGATCTTTCAATCTAATCAATAAGTCATTACTAATTTCAATACTTAAAGGTAATAACAATTCATTTGTTTCTAAATTTTTTGATAACCATTTTGCTAAATATCTTTCATACCGAATTCTTTCTGCAGCAGCATGTTGATCAAGCAAATATAATCCTTCTTCATTTTGCCAAATAAGATAAGTCCCTGCGAATTGACCGATATATTCCATATCAGGAATAACAACAGTTTCTTCTTTCTTAACTTGATCGTTACTAACTTCATTCTTAACTTCTTGATTATGATGATAACTTGTTTCTTCTTCAAAGAAAGTAATCTTTGTCTGAGAGTAATCTTCACTCGGTTTTTGATAAATATAAGTTACTTCAAGCTTTTCTTTTAAAGCTTTTTTAATTAAATTAACTAACTTATCTTTCTCGCTGAATTTAATCTCTTGTTTTCTCGGATGAATATTAACGTCAATCAAAAGCGGATCAACTTCAATATAAAGAATAGTAATCGGATATCTTCCTTTAGGAATCAACTGATCATATGCATCGCTAATCGCTGAAACAATATCGCTATTACTGATAATTCGATTGTTAACAACAATATTGATATAGTTTCTTGAAGACCGGTTAACTATCGGATTAGTCGTATAACCATAGATGTGATAATCCCTATTTTCAGCCTCAAAATAGATTAATGATTTACCGGCTTGAATCCCATAAATCTGAGCCATCAAATTAGTTAAAGAATCATTGCTCTTAGAAACGAAAATCTGCTTTTTGTCATTAGTTAACTTAAAACTAATCGAAGGATTCGCCAATGCAAAACCATTAACCATCGAAACGATATTTGCCAGTTCATATTGCGGTGATTTCAAATATTTGAATCTAGCTGGCGTTGAATAAAATAACTTCGAAACTTCAATCATCGTCCCTTGATTCATTGACGTATGAGTTTTTTCAAGCATCTTACCGTCTTCATAAACAATCTTGATGCCGTCTTTTCCGTTTGAAGTAGATAGTTCAACACGAGAAATAGCTGCGATAGACGGTAAAGCTTCTCCTCTAAAACCAAGTGATTGGATTCTAAACAAATCATTAACCGACTTTATCTTTGAAGTCGCATGTCTTTCAAAAGCTAAAACTGCATCTTCTTCATCCATACCAAAACCATTATCAGTTACTCTGATTGATTTCATCCCACTATCAAAAAGATCGATGTCAATCTTAGTGCTTTCCGCATCAATCGAATTTTCAACTAACTCTTTAACAACGTTAGCTAACTTCTCAACAACTTCTCCTGCTGCAATTTTATTTGCGATTCCTGGATCTAATCTTTTAATAATACCCATTCTTTACACCTTACTTTTTTTTATGCTTTTTAACTTCCTCAACGATATCATTTAGAACGTTAAGTGCACTTATTGGTGTTAACTCCATTACATTTATTTCCTTAATTTGTTCAATTAATCCTATATAAGTCTCATCTTCTTTTTCTTCAATTGCTAAAGACTCCATATAATTAAACAAATCTACTGTTTGTGGCTTGATAATATTTTTACCATGGTTCTTCTCTAATTCTTCTAAGATTTCTGCACTTCTAGCTAAGATATTCTTCGGCAATTTAGCAAGCTTTGCGACATGAATACCATAACTCTTATCTGTTGGTCCTTCAACTACCTTATGTAAAAATACAATATTACCTTTTTCTTCCTTAGCTTTAACATGAACATTCTTTAAACCTTTTAAACTATCCTCTAAATAAGTCAGTTCATGATAATGCGTTGAAAACAAAATCTTACAATTGATTTTGTAATGACAATACTCAATTATCGCTTGAGCTAAAGCCATACCGTCATAAGTAGCTGTACCTCTACCAATCTCATCAAATAAAATCAATGATTTCTCAGTCGCGTTATTAAGGGCATAATTTACTTCAAGCATTTCAACCATAAAGGTGGATTTTCCCGATTGTAAATCATCACTTGCGCCTATCCTTGTGAATATCTGATCAAAGATTGGCATACGTGCACTTTCAGCTGGAACAAAACAACCAATTTGAGCCATGATAATAATCATTGCTAATTGGCGCATAAATGTAGACTTACCACTCATATTCGGTCCTGTTATCAGTAAAATATTATTGCTTTCATCCATGAATAAAGAGTTTTCGACAAACACCTCATCTAATAATTCTTCTACAACTGGATGACGACCATTTCTAACATCAATAACTTTACCTTCGATTAACTCGGGTTTAATAAACCTTTTATTCATTGAAACAACGCTGAAACTAATGATCATGTCAATTAGGGCAATAATCTTAGCACAACTCTGTAAATCTAAGGTTCTTTCTTTAACCTTGTCTCTTAGAGCGATAAAAAGTTCATATTCCATTTCTTGAATTGTATCGGTAGAACCTAAAATAATTGCTTCTTTTTCTTTTAATTCTTTCGTTATAAATCTTTCCGCATTCGAAAGCGTCTGTTTTCTCTCGTAACCAAACTCATCCTTCACCAAATCCATCTGGGATTTAGTAACTTCGATATAATAACCAAAAACACGGTTATAGCCAACCTTTAACTTATTAAGACCAGTTCGTTCTTTTTCTCTTTCAACAAACTTTTCAAGCCAAATCTTGGCGTTTGCTTTAATATCTCTAATCTCATCAAGTTCTTTGGAATAACCTACTTTAATGAAACTGCCTTCTTTGATGGAAAGTGGCGGATTATCGACAATTGCCAAATCAATTTCATTGGTTAAACTTGTGAAATCCGGTAATTCATCAGCTAATCTTTTCGCTAAATCACTATCTAATTTTTTTAGTAACGAAACAACCTTAGGCATACATTCAAGTGAACGTTTAAGATTGATTAAATCTTTAGCATTAGCACTACCAAATGAAACTCTACCAACAATTCTTTCTAGGTCATATACTTTCTTTAAGTTATCAATTAACTCTTGTCTAACGATAAAGTCATTATTAAAAGCTTCTATAAGCAAGTAACGTTCTTCTAACTTGTCTTTTTCAATCAATGGTCTTAAAATTGATGACTTAAGATATCTTGATCCCATAGCGGTTGAACATTTATCCAATAACCAAAACAAAGTATTAGTACTAGATTTTGAAGTAAATGTTTCCGTCAACTCCAAATTTCGTTTTGAATTATTATCGATTCTTAAGTAACTGCTTGCTTCAAAAACACTCGCTTTTTGTAAATGCAGAAGTTCTTGTTTTTGAGTTAACTCTAAATAATTAATCAATAAAGCAAAAGCGTTTAATAAATGCTTGTCATAAATCTCATTAACCAATGACTTATAATATTTCTTCAAATTAAAATCATCGCTTATGGAAATAGTTAAATCTTGATTCTTTAGACTATTTCTTAAAAACTTATTCTTAAAATTGCTTGGAATAACAACTTCTTTACACTTTAAATTTAAAATCTCACTGATTAAGATGTTATTATCTAGCGGTAACTTCTCTAGATATAGTTCTCCGGTCGAAAGATCGGAATAAGCTAAAATATAGATATCTGGACTTTCGTAAATTGCCGTAATATAATTATTATCTTTTCTTGATAAGGCGCTATCAGCAACAATCGTTCCTGGTGTAATCAGTTTAACAACTTCGCGTCTAACAATCCCTTTAGCGCTAGCGGGATCTTCAGTCTGTTCGACAATCGCAATTTTATAACGTTTTTCGACTAATTTTTCTAAATATAAATCAACCGCATGATAAGGAACTCCGCACATCGGCACTCTTTCATCGGTTCCGGCATCTCTACCGGTCAAAACTATTTCAAGCTCCTTAGAAGCCACAATAGCGTCTTGGAAGAACATTTCATAGAAGTCCCCAAGTCTAAAAAAGACTATATAGTCACTATAGTCTTTTTTTATCTCTAAATATTGTTGCATCATTGGCGTGTAATTCGATATTTCTAAAGGCTTCAAGTTTCAAACTCTCCTTATTAAGGGGGCTACCTACAAACCTTAGTTATTTATCAATGGCCATAAATAAGTATAGGCTGCCCACGCACCCACTGCTAGAACTACAACTAAAACTATGGTAAGAATAATTCTTCTTGTGCGTCTCTTCTTATAGTATTTTTTGATTATCAAATTAATTTTTTCATCTAACAATTCTTTTTCTTCAGCTGATAAAAGATTTGAATCAGCTAATGAAGGTTCTGCCGGTAAGTCACTAGGAATTTCAATATCATGAACTTCCTTGACTGGAGTTGCTTCATCCATAGGTTCTTCAATATACTGTGATTTTTCTTCTTCAAATTCCTCTGCAAAACTTTCTTCAAATACTGGTTCTTCTAACACTTCCTCTTCAACTTCTTCCGGAACTTTAACTGGTTCAGGGATTACCTCTTCTTCAACTTCATCATGAATTTCTTCAGGAATATAAACTTCTTCAACCTCTTCTTCAACTAAATCGCCTTCGACAGCTTCAGCGTCAGAAAATACCGGAACATGGTAATCAAAGAAATCATCTTTAGGGAAAGTATTGTACATTCCTAAAGCAAATTTCATATATTCAATCATATCAGTTTTTTTAAGATCAATTGAGATTTTAAAGCCTTTTTCTTTAGCATAGATTTCAAGTTCTAAAACACTCTTCATTTCCAAAAGTTCAGTTTCATCGGCGCTTAACTTAAATTTAGCGACTAAAATCTCGATCAATTTACCCTTATTAATTCTTCTTGGAATCTTAACGTCATACTTAGCGCCTAATGCCTTTAAATCTCCTAAAGTATAACTGGTTAATAAATCATCATCCCAGTCATTGATATTGATTCCATCTAAAAAGCCAGCTTGTTCATAGAACATTCTTTGAACATGATCATAGAATTCGTTATATCTCATAACTTCTAAATCAACGGTATAGTTATGTTTAAGCTGTTCTAACTCATCAAAAAACTTATCTCTAATCACAAGAGCTTCCTTATTAACAAAAATAAGGTTTAGCATCATTTCTTTATATCGCGATAAACTGAAATCAAGGTTGTACTCACCAATCATCTTTTCTAATAAGAAGATTGAAAAATTATCATAACCTCTCAGACGAAATCTAAGTTCGTCAGTATAGGTGTTATATCGTTTCGGCTCAAATACTTCTGGTCTAATTGTTTCCTTAAGTAGAAAACGATGAACATATAGTGGTAACTTGATTTCATATTTATTCATCAATTTAATTAAATCGTCGAGTGGAATAACTAGTAGTAGTTTTGAGAAATCAAAAAATTCTTCCTTATTTTTAAATTTACTCATCATATCACCCTTTTTTTTATAAGATAATAATATCTTACTATAAATTATTTTTAATTTCAAGTGACCTTGTTATAATTTAGCGATTTCCTATGATTATTATAGAAATGATTTATAAAAAATTAATGAGGTGCAAACTCCGCACCTCAAAGCATTTATACTAATTCCCCGTCTAAAGACCAAGTTTTAGCCTTTTTGATTTTAACTTCAATGATTTTACCAATCAAAGATTCTTCACCTTTAAAATTAACAAGTTTATTGTTTTCTGTATATCCAGAAAGCACCGTTTCCTTGGTTTTTGAATAACCTTCCACAAGGACCTTAACAGTTTTCCCTTCAAAGCGCTTGTTTCCCTTTAAGAAACCTTCATTAACAAGATCATTTAAACGATATAATCTTTCTTTAGCTACTTGTTCGGTTATGTCATTAGGATATTCAGCCGCTGGGGTTCCTTTGCGCGGTGAATAGATGAAAGTGTAAGCACCCTCAAAACGCGATTTTTCAACCAAATCCAGTGTTTCTAAATAATCCTCATGTGTTTCTCCTGGAAAGCCAACGATAATGTCTGTTGTTAAAGAAATATTCGGTATTCGGTTATAAATCTCATTAACTAAATCAAGATATTGTTCTTTAGTGTACTTCCGGTTCATTCTTTTTAAAATCTTGTTTGAACCCGATTGAACCGGTAAATGAATGAATGGCATAATATTGTCATATTTAGCGATTACATCAATTAACTTAACGGAAAAATCTTTTGGATGTGAGGTAGTAAACTTTATTCTTGGAATCGGAAGTTTAGCTAGATCTTCTAATAGATCTGCGAAATCATATTTTTCTTCTAAAAAGTCAAGTCCATAAGAATTCACATTTTGACCTAAAAGTGTAATTTCTTTATAACCTTGGTTGATTAAAACTTTGATTTCTTCAATGATGTATTCTTTCTTTCTTGATCTTTCTTTACCTCTTGTATAAGGAACGATACAGTAAGTACAGAACTCATCGCAACCAAACATGATATTTACCCAAGCTTTAAAACGGTTTTCTCTTACCTGTGGTAAATGCTCAATGATTTCTCCTTCTTTTGAATAGACTTCAATCAAAGGTTTTTTATGTTTTAATACATAATCTAAATAATCCAACAACTTATCAATATTATGGGTACCAAATACTAAATCAACATGTGGATATTTCTTAATGATTCTTTCAACCACAGCTTCTTCTTGAGGCATACATCCAGCAACAGCTATAATCATATTTGGATTGATTCGCTTATAACTCTTTAGGCGTCCTAATTCACCAAAAACTTTATTTTCAGCGTTTTCACGGATTGCACAGGTATTGATAATAACCAAATCTGAATCTTCTAAATGCTCAGTTGATGAGAATCCTTGTGACTCTAACAAACCTCTTAATACTTCGCTATCAGCTTCATTAGCTTGGCATCCATGGGTTTGAATTATATATTTTTTATCTTTACCGATATCTTTTATTCTTTGAATATTTTCGTACTCTTTAGTTTCAACTTCATTTTTTGTTCTTTTGCGCGCATTTTTTAAATCCGGCTTATTATTAACTCTATCCATCGATAAACCTCCAAATCATTCGAAGATATTGATTCGTTCAATTTTCTTCAATTCTAAATCCAAGAAACAAGCATTGAACTGTAATTGTGATTCCTTTTGCGGTTTGACTCTTTCTGGGACTCCAGACAAAAACTTTCTAATCCCTTGTGAAACGTCTCCACCGATAATTCCGTACTTAGCTCCAGTCATACCAACATCAGAGATATAAAGAGTTCCCTTTGGTAAAACGATATTATCAGCTGTCGGAACATGAGTATGAGTGCCGATAATTGCACTTACACGGCCATCAAGATAATGAGCTAAAGCATACTTCTCCGAAGTTGCTTCAGCATGAAAGTCAACGATAATATAATCGGCTTTTATTTCCTCTAACAGTTCATCCATCTTCGTAAACGGATTATCCGTTGCGTCATGCATGAAAATTCGCCCGATAAGGTTAATCACAGCGATTTTCTTGCCATTATAATTAACTACGACATATTCTTTTCCAGGAGTATTCTTACCATAATTTGCTGGTCTGACAACATTAGGAAGTTCTAAAACTTCTTTATAATCAGGACGTGAAAAAGCATGGTTTCCAAGCGTAAAAACATTAACGCCTCTCGTTAAATAGTCTTTATAAGTCTTTTCACTCAAACCATTACCTTTTTCAATGTTTTCGCCATTGACGATAATGAAGTTCGGTTTATATTCATTCTTTACATTTAGGAAATATTTATCGAATGCCTTTTGGCCCAGTTCGTTATAAACGTCTCCAACAAATAAGATTTTCAAAAATTATCTACTCCCTTTAAAAAGATTAGCCTTCCTAACAAGAAACTCTTATCAGGAAGGCTTAATTTTATTTAGCAATATCTTGAGCTCTAGTCTCGCGGATTACCGTTACTTTAATAGTTCCTGGGTAGCTTAGTTTCTCTTCAATTTGAGTTCTGATTTCTCTAGCAACTACATGGGCTCTTTCATCATCGATTTCATTTGGTCTAACGATGACTCTAACCTCTCTACCAGCTTGAATAGCAAAAGCTGATTCCACTCCAGCAACTTGTGAAGAAATTTCTTCTAATTGCGTTAAGCGGTTGATGTAGTTTTCTAATGACTCCGATCTAGCTCCCGGTCTAGCAGCTGATAAGGCATCAGCGGCAGCGACGATAACACCGATAACTGTAGTAGCTTCTATGTCACCATGATGGGATGAAATTGCATCCAGTACTGCTTCAGGTTCATGATACTTCTTCGCCAACTGTAAACCGATATCCACATGTGAACCTTCGATTTCATGGTCAACTGATTTACCGATATCATGTAATAATCCCGCTCTCTTAGCCAAGACTTCGTTTTCACCAAGTTCGACTGCCATCTTACCGGCTAAAAATGCGGTTTCAATTGAATGTTTAAGGGCATTTTGACCATATGATGATCTAAAATGCATTCTCCCAATCAATTTAGTAAGGTCAGGATGAACTCTACCGATACCTGTTTCAAATACCGCTTCATCACCCTTATCTCTAATGAATTGATCAACTTCAACTCTTTGCTTATCAACTATTTCTTCAATTCTAGCTGGATGAATTCGTCCGTCTTGAATTAAAGCTTCAAGTGATCTTTTAGCAATCTCTCTTCTTATTGGATCAAATCCAGATAAAACGACTGCTTCAGGAGTATCATCAATGATTAAATCAACTCCGGTCATTGCTTCTAGGGTTCTAATATTACGGCCTTCTCTACCGATAATACGACCTTTCATTTCATCGTTTGGTAATGCCACAACACTAACTGTTGTCTCCGCTGTAACATCTTGTGCTAGTTTTTGAATAGCACTGGTAATAATTTCTTTAGCTTTCTTTTGAGCCTCATTTTTCGCTCTTTCCTCTTCATCTCTAATGAAGCGGTCAATATCAGCTATCATGTCTTCTTTTACACGAGCCATGATAATTTCGCGTGCTTGTTCTACAGTGTAGTTAGCAATTTCAAATAACTTTTCATTTTGTTCTTTGATTAAATTTTCCAATTCAAGGTTCTTTTCATCAACAGCGGCTTTTCTTTGGTCTAAGACTTCTTCCTTACGATCCAAATTGAGTTCACGTTTATCTAAATTAGAAGAACGTCTTTCTAACAGTTCTTCTCTTTGATGAAGTTTATTCTCAAGAACAGCTACATTAGCCTTCTTTTCCTTTAAAACTTTATCGTTCTCCAAATTTAAATTATGAATCTCTTGTCTTGCTTCTAACAATTTTTCTTTTTTAATTCGTTCCGCTTGTGTAGTTGCATTGTCAATTATACTCTGTGATTTATTTTTTGCAGTTTGAAAACCTTTTTCAACAACTGAAACCCGATAAATAAACCCTAGTAGTCCACCAACAAGTAAACCTAATGAACTGGAAATAATAATAATCCATACATCTGGCATTGGCATTATTAGTACTTCCTTTCCGATTTAATTTTTTTATATAAATGATAAAAATATTATATACATAAAAATAATTTTGTTACTCCTATATTATATATTAAAAGACCTATCTAGTCAAAAGATATTTCTTAAATAATTCGAAAATAAATTTATTTAAAAATAAAAAGAAAACCAAAAAGGTTTTCTCATTTAACTTGCATTTTTTCTTTTACAGCATTATAAATTTCTTCATAAATTTCAGGGTTTTCTTCTAGGTACTTCTTAACGTTTTCTCTACCTTGTCCAACCTTTGAATCCTTATAAGCATACCAAGCACCGCTCTTCTTCAAGATTTCCATGTCAGAAGCGATATCAACAATTTCCCCAGTCTTAGAGATTCCCTTACCAAAGACGATATCGACTTCACAAGTCTTAAATGGAGCCGCCACCTTATTCTTAACCACTTTAACTTTGGCTTTATTTCCAGTAATATCAGTACCTTCTTTAATCTGTTCTCCACGTCTGATTTCTAGTCTGACCGATGCATAAAACTTAAGCGCACGGCCTCCAGGAGTTGTTTCTGGATTACCGAACATAATCCCCACTTTTTCTCGGATTTGATTAATGAAGATGGCTATACATTTACTCTTCGATAAAGCACCTGATAACTTTCTCATCGCTTGACTCATAAGTCTTGCTTGAAGTCCGACATGAGAATCTCCCATTTCGCCTCTAATTTCCGCTTCCGGAACCAAAGCCGCAACACTGTCGATTACAACCATATCAATCGCACCGCTTCTAATCAGAGCTTCTGCTATCTCTAAAGCTTGTTCGCCAGTATCAGGTTGCGAAAGAATCAATTGGTCAATATCAACACCTAAATTCTTTGCATATACTGCATCAAGCGCATGTTCAGCGTCAATAAACGCTGCATAACCGCCTGCCTTTTGCGTCTCAGCTATTGCATGCAATGCAAAAGTAGTTTTCCCACTAGACTCAGGACCATAGATTTCAATGATACGACCACGCGGATAACCAAATACACCCATAGCTTGATCAAGCGAAATAGAACCTGAAGATATCGTTTCGATATCCATAGCTCTGTTTTCACCCAAGATCATAATTGAGCCCTTACCATATTCTTTTTCAATTGTTTTTATCGCTAACTCTAAATTCTTTTCTCTTTGTTTGTCATCCATACAATTATTTCTCCTTTTGTAAGTCTAGTAAAAATAATACTTCTGTTTATTTAAATTTCTTTAAAAATTATAGCTTTGTTCTTTAAAAAATAATCAACTGCCGAATAAACGGTCAATAAAACAAATATAATCGTCATAATCATTCCTATGATATTAATAACGTTCCCGCCAAACGGCATGATGAAGAAGTAATAAACAATTGTTAACATTGTAAATGCAGTCTTTACTTTCCCACTCCATTTCGCCGCTACAATCGTTCCTTCATTAATTGCCACTAATCTAATGGAAGTTACAATCAAATCTCTTGTAATCACAATTAACACTACCCAAAACGGCATCCACATGAATAACCCGTTTAAATTGGTGTAGTAATAATTTGATAACAAAATCAAGGTTGTTGTTACCAATAGCTTATCAGCTAACGGATCAATAAACTTCCCAAAAGTCGTTACGATATTTCTCGCTCTAGCTATCTTACCATCAAAATAATCAGTCACAGAAGCCGCAATAAACAATACTCCCATGATATAGAGGCTTAAATTAGCTACTACATTATCAATTTGTTCATTTAAAAAATAGATAATAACAATAAAAGGAATAATAAAGATTCTAATCATTGTTAGTTTATTCGGTAAATTCATTTGCTACTCCTCGTCTAAATTAACGTTATGATAAACTTCTTGGACGTCATTGATTTGATCAGTCATCGCCAAGAAATGTTTAAACTTCTTCATGTTATCTTCATCTAAATCAACATATGAGTTTGGTAACCAAACAACCGAATCACTATAAAACTCTAATTGCTTGCCAATGCCTTTTAAACTTTCTAAAATATGATCTAAATCACTTGGTGCGCCAATTACAGTTAATACATCTTCATCAGCTTCTAGACTCTCAACTTCACATTCATTTTCCATTAAAGCTTCTAAAGCTTCATCTTCAGTCAGACCGCTAAAAGTTACATAAGCGCAATATTTATAAAGATAAGATACTGAATTTTGCACGCCTAAACTACTTCCGGTTTTGGTAAAACATGATCTAACTTCACCAAAAGTTCTATTAACATTATCAGTAAGACATTCAACAATCAATGTACAACCGCCTGGACCGTAACCTTCATAGCGTACAGGAGAATAGTCTTCACCAATACCGCTCTTAGTTTTTTCAATATTACGTTTTATAACATCAGCGGGAACTTGATTTTGTTTCGCTCTTTCAATAACTCTCTTTAAATTTAAATTACTATCAGGATCTGGTCCACCAGTTTTAGCAGCCATATAAATTTCTTTACCAAATTTTGCATATAATTTTGATTTAACTGCAGCCGTTTTTTCCATAGCTGCTTTTCTTACTTCATGTGCTCTTCCCATTTTATTTCACCTTTTTTATTTTAGTATCGTTTGGATTCAGTTCAACTGCATCCATTTTTTTAAGATGACCTAAACCACGCTTAAAAGCGCTCTTGCTCATCTTGAATACCTGATAAATCTCATCAACGTCACTCTTGTCTGTGAAAGGCATTTCACCATCGTTATCGAGCAGGTATTGATAAATGATATTGGCGTCCTTATCCAACATCAATTCCTTTTGGGCTATTAAAGTCCCAGTATAATTATATTCGTTTTTAGCTAAGATTCTAACATTTAATTTTTGACCAATTCTTGGTAAATCACGGTAATTGTTCTTATGGATGAATACTTCCGTTCCATTTTCTGTAAAGCCAATAATTCCGTTCTCTAAATACAATAAATGATAGATATCATAATATTCTTTAACAGGTAATTCTTCGTCTGTATCATACATATCGCGCATGTCTTGACGCGTCAAAAGATGTGCAAACAATCTTCCGTGCTTCTCTTTCATTGTTACGAAAAGTTTGTCATTAGGTTTTGGCCAAAGTCGATGGCTCTTGGGCAAATCATCAATCGACAATAACAAATCTTTGACCATTCCATAATACAAAAAAGCACCGTAATTATAATTAGTTGAAACAACATTTAAAAGTGCTGTTTCACCAATACTTACAGATGGAGGTTTAGTGGAAGCTGTTATTCTTGCTTGATTATCATCATACAAAAAAACATCGATTAATTCACCGATCTCATAAGCTCTTTCCGCTTCCTTTTTATGTAAAAATATTTCTTGTTCCCCGTCAGTCAAAATATAACTGATATCGGCTTCTCGTTTTACTTCCAAACGATTGATTTTTCCTAATTCTATAGCCAAAAGAAGTCCAACTCCAATCTACTGTAACATTATAACAAAAAAAGAGAAAGTTGTCTATAAACTTTCCCCTTTAACACCACGATTTCTAAGTTATCTTTCATTCTTTTCTTTTTCAATCACTGGGATTGAATTATATCTAAATTTTCTAATAAAGTCTCTAATCGACAATTCCGAATACTCATAACCTTTTTCACAAGCTTTAACAATATAATTCAAGTATAAACCTAAAACATCTCTTTCTTCATAAGCCTGCATTGCAAAGACAACATTATATCTTTTATCGATAATAATATATTGTTTAAACATCCCTGCAGCCATCTGATAATTGTTCGCTATCCAAAATTGATAACCATAGAAAAACGGTGTTCCTGGTTCGGCTATTTGCTTATCAAGTGCTTTATCTAAGTAATTTTTAGTTACAATCTCTTCATCTTCCCATTTGCCGTCATTTAAGATTAACAATCCAAATCTAGCCATATCCTGTAAGCTTATTTCTAATCCAGTACAACCAAAAGTATATTCTCTAACGCTATTCCAAGCAGGTTTTTCCATACCAATTTTCTTGTATAAATATTCATTCAAAAAATCATTCATGTTTTTACCAGTAACTTTAGTGACAATCGCAGAAAGCATAAAACTAGCAAAATTACTATACATAAAAACAGTTCCTGGTTCTGAGGTTAACGGTACATTGAAAAAGATTTCAAATGGATTGTCACTAGGAGTAAGATCCTTAAACAAATCCTTCTCTTGACCTACAGTCATTGTGAGTAAGTGTTTGACCTTTAAGCCTTCGTATTCCTTAATATAATCTTTAACTTCTTCACTAAAGTAATATAAGACAAAGTTATCTAAATCAACTAAACCCTTATCAACTAAAATCCCGATAGCTACAGAAGTAAATGATTTTGAGACTGAGTAAACGTTGTTCTTACTCTCAGGAAAAAAATCATGAGCGTAAGCTTCAAAAACTTTTGAGCCGTCTTTGACTAGCATCATTGAGTGGATGTTGTATAATTCATCTTCAATTTTGTTGAACATATCAACAATCAAACCCTTATTAACATTGGCTTCTTTACAAGATTTCTTATTGAAATCCTCCTTGGGAAAAATCATCATTAATTCACCTATCCTTTATTTATTATTTTTTATTAATTCTTGATAGAAGTTCTTAGCTTCTACAAGCGATTTAATCTTAATAGATTCGTTGTTTCCATGCATCTTCTTCAACTCTTCATTGTCCATTCTAACTGGTGAAAATCTTAAGTTTGCATCAGTTACTTCACTGTAGAACCGACAATCAGTTCCCCCTAACATCACATAAGGACTAACAAGCGCATCTGGAAAACAGGTTTTAATAATTGATTCTAAATACTTATAACCTTCACCCTTGATATCTACCATACTTGAAGTATCGCGTTTAGAAACTATTTCTGCTTCGATGTCATACTTTTTAGCGATTGTTTTTACAACTGCAAAACTTTCCTCAACATTTTGAATTGGATGGGTTCTTAAGTTAGCAATCACATAAGCTTCAGCTGGTATAACATTTTCAGCATCTGAACCCTTCATCATCGTAAAAGCAATTGTAGTTGAAAGTAATGCTCTACCGAACGGACTAATCTTTGGCAACATCCATGTTAACAACCCTTTAAAAAGCCAGAGATTACCAAATAGATATTTATAAATTCCCTTCATTGAAGGTGCAGCAGTTTTAAATAATGTTTCAACTTCTGGTATCATCTTTGTCTTAAAAGGAAAGTTTTGTTCAATATCAGTAACTAACTTTGATAGTCTAGCAACCGGAGTATTTTTTGGCGGGGTTGATGAATGTCCACCAAAACTCTTAGCCGTTAATTTGATATCAACATAGCCTTTTTCCAAGATTCCTACTACTGCCATCGGTCTTTTTAAAGATGGTAAAGAATTGCTTAATACGGTTCCACCTTCGTCAACTACTAAGAACGGTCTGACATTATTTTTCTTTAACCATTCAACTGTTAAACTAGCACCGAAACCAGAAGTTTCTTCATCGGTTGAACTAGCTAAATAGACATCATTTGAAGGAACATAACCTTCTTTAATCAATTCTTCACAAGCTTGATAAAAAGCAAATACCGTTGATTTTGTATCAAGCGTTCCGCGACCAAATATCTCTTCGCCAACAATTTCACCACCGAAAGGTTCATAATCCCAAGAACTGTCAACTGCCGGAACAACATCGATATGACTCATTAAAACGAGTGGTTTGTCACTTGATTTGCCCTTCCACTTTAAAATGATTGACTCACCTTTAAACTCTTTTACTTCCATCTGTGAAAACACATTCGGAAATAGTTCTCTCATTACTTTCTTTAATTTGATAAAAGAATCTTTATTATCAATAGTCTCATCATAAGAAATCGTTTTAACCTTAATCATTTCTTTAAACTTTAAAGCATACTCTTCACTTTTAGAATAATCTAGAGTTTTAGCATCTTTAAATACTTGTTCTTTGATAAAAAAAGTATTAACAAGCGCAATTAACAAGAGTAAAACTACAAATGCGATAATACCCAATAAAACATAAACTGCAGTCATATTAAAAATCCTTTCTTAGATTAACTTCTTAAGCCATAATATCCTTGCGACTAAAATTGTAATTAAAGCTAATAAGACGATTACAATAACAATATTACCATAAACAAAACTAGGTGCTATAATACTTAATATTATAACAAATATTAACGGTGCAATTATGAGTTTTAAATGATTTTTAAAATATTTATAACCCAAAGCTCCAAAAAGAGCTGATACAACCCAATTAAACGCTGGTGCTAATACCGGAGAATTCAAGAAAGGTTTAAGTGGTGTTAACATCAACACTCCTAAAGTCATAATCACAACCGTTGTGATTGATGAAAAAGCAACTGCGATGGTTGAAACAATTTCATTCTCTTCCGTATTGATCTCTGTACCTACAATCTCCTTAGCATTCATAACACATGGAATCTTTAAATTAACTAAATTACCCGTAATAAAAGCAAGATAGGTTCCACTTGTTCCTAAGATTGGTCCATAAGTTAATACTTCAATTATTCCTCCGGGTAAATATATCAATGAAAGTGTCGCTATTCCCACTAATAATTTTTGATTGTTTGGTGCTACTCCAGTAGCAAACCAAATCACAAACGGTACTACAAGCATTACGCAAATGCCGATGACTGTAAATATTCTTCCTTTAAAATGCATCTCTTCACGATAGTTTTTCATTAGTAGATACCTCCTAAACCAAACAGTACCGCCAGAGTCATCCCTAAAATCATCGAAAGCGATAACTGGAAGTTTTCCAGCCATCGTTGATTCTTTTTATTGACAAGATAATCAAAGAAGGCCATGAAGATAAAACTCGAAACAAAGACAATCAATGGTACAAATGTCGTCTTATCAAGCATATTACCCGTATAGGCTCCATCAACTACTTCTTTAACCTCATAATTGATCATTTTAGCGAAAGCATCACCAAAATAAGCTGAGATTAAACCGATGAAAACCGATTGAAAGATTAACCCCGAGAAACTCTTCTTATCACTGACATTAACCTTATCGACAAACTTCTTTTGATATTTCTTAAAGAAAAATAAGGCGAATAGACTCCCCCAAATAATCGCTATCGTCATCACAAAAGCAATTGTAACAAAGTTTTCAACTGTAAGTGAAGCTACAGTAACTCCATCAGCCGCAACACTTACAGCCATTAGTTCATAATGTAAAGCTCCTAAAACGCTAAGTCTAATCCAAGGTAACGGAACACCTAATAAGCCTGCCATTGTAATAACCCCAATAAATATCCCGATTGAAGGTAAAACAGAAAAGCTCACACTTGATACCACTACTTTCTTTATTTTCTCCTTAGGCATTTCTAGCTCTTTTGAACGCTTATAGGCTTTAAACGCAAAATAAAGCGAACCACCGATAATAAAAACTGTAACGATAAATCCCATTAAGTAAAGCCACCAGGCATCTTTAACTAAAGCTACATCACTTAAAAAGTATAAATTCAACATATTTCCCCCAAGCACTTTTATTTTATATCAATTATTTTACTTTGTTTTAAATATTAAAACAACCAACAACCGCGATAAACATCAAAAAAAACTATAGAAATTTCTTCTATAGTTTATTTTCTCATTGTTAAACGCATTATTGCCGGTTGAAACTGTAGTTCAGCTGATTTCTTTAGTAACTCAACTGATCTAATCTTATTTGCCATTATTCCATGAAGACCTTCTTCATAGATAATGCTCATCTTAAATAATTCTTCACCATCACTTGGTTTTTCACAAGCTTTATTAAGCCAATACATCGCACGCTTCTCTTCAGTATCTTTTAAAATATCATACATTCTTACACACGCTTTAGAAAAACCTTTTTCCGCAGCTAATTCATACCAATATCTCGTAACCTTTTTTGACGCTTCGCTAAACGCATCAAACGCATGCATATCGCCAAGCATTTGCATTGCATATAAGACATTTACTTCCTGAGCTAAAGGACTATTAATATAATCAATCAATAACTGTTTTACTTCAAGAAAGTTCTTATCTAACTTCTTCTTAGAAATTTTCGAAGCGATAGTTTCATCATAGATAATCTGCGCTAACTTATACTTAGCTCCAGTATTACCATTTTCGATTGCTTTCACCAAATTCTTCTTAGCTAAATCCTTATTCGGATTAACACCAATACCTTTTTCTTGAAAAACACCAAGCCAATAGAAACTAGCTCCATTTCCAAGTTCACTGGCCTTAGTCATAAACTGAAAAGCCAATCCATCATTAGCATTTTTAATTTGTTTTCGATAATGCAATAGACCCAGATTAATCAATGATTCAACTTCATTGTTTTTAGCAGCTTCAAGATAAAAATCTCTCGCTCTTTGAAAGTCAACGACAACACCTTTACCAAGTCTATACATATCGCCCAAAGCATTCATTGCTTTAGAACTACCTCTATTTGCGGCTATTTCCAAATAATCCTTAGCTCTTTCAAAATCAATTACAACTCCTTGGCCATACATATAGGATAAACCCATTCCTAAATAACCATCAGCCTCATCCAAACTATATAACACCTTAAAATATTTAATTGATTTTTCAAAATTTATCTTTGTAAAAGCATTACCATTATAATAAACATTAGCAACTCTTTTAAGCGCTTCAACATCATCTAGTTGCGCTAATATTTCATCATAATAAAAGAGCATCTCTTGACAGTATAAATCTGACTTCTTCTTTAAATATACATGTGGTGTTTGATAAAGAGTCTTTAAATACTTAATCGCATTTAAACTCTTATTAACAGCGGCTTTATCCAAATAGAAAAAAGCTGTTTCTGCGTCATTCTTAACTGTTTTGCCATTTAATAACAAATATCCTAAATGATACATTCCTTCCGTGTTTCCGCTAGTAGCGCTTCTTTCAAATAACTCTAAAGCTTTCTTTTCATTCTTTGAAGTACCTATGCCTAATAAATAATATTGACCAAGCAAATGATAAGCATCAATTTCATTTAAATTAGCTGCTTCTTCCATCATCTTAAAAGCTTTTTTCTTATTCTTTTTAACACCTATACCATTTAAATACATATCGCTTAATTTAACAAAAGCTAAAGGATAACCCATAAGTGCACTTTTCTCATAATAAGAAAAAGCTTGGGTTTCATCTAACTTAGCTAAAAAATACTTACCAACATTAGCTAAACCCACTGGGTTATTCTGATCAGCTGCACGTTTATAATAGGTAAAGGCTACTTCAATATTCTTATCAATTCCTTGACCGTAGAAATATTGATCACCGATCTCATTTAACTCTTTAGGTGTCATTTGATTATTCATCATCAATACCCCCTTAACTCTTTTAATGCTTTTAGACTAGGCTCATGCTCAAGACTTGTAGCCATCTCATAATACTCTGCTGCTAAAACATAGGAAGAATCAACACCTTCACCATTCTCAAAAGTTTGCCCAATTAAATAATATATCTCTGGTTCCTTATAAGATTCATACCGCTTCAAAACCTTATATGCCGAACTTAAATCCTTATCAACACCAATCCCATTTTTATAGATCTCATACATCAATGAAATCGCTGGTAAAAACCGTTCTTTAGCCGCTGCCTCTAAATAAGGCAATGCTTCTTCAACCATTTTTTTGTTTACTAAAGCTCTACCGGCATTAAACAAATCTTGTGTAGTTCTTGTATCAGTCTTACTCTTAGTTCCAATAATTCTAAAATGATTCATCGCTTCTACTGATCCCGCTAAAAGTGCTTTATTCAACCATTTATAAGCATTATTTAAATCTTTCTTTAAACCTTCACCGCTATAATAAAACGATCCAATTTTATACATCGCAAACGCATTATTCTTTTTCTGTAAATCATTATAAATCTTAATTGCATTAGTAACACTCTTAGAAACAAACTTACCAGTTTCATAAAAATTCGCGATTCTAAGTAATGCATTTTCACTATGAGAAGCCGCTTGATAAAGTTTGAAAGCTTGCTCGTAACTCTTTTCTACGCCTCTGCCTTCTTCATACATTTTACCCAGCATATAAATACCCTCTTCATGAAGACCTTCCCAAGCAAGTTTAAAATTGGCAAAAGCGAGATTTTCATCAACCTCGACATAATAACCATAATAATACATTAATCCCAAATAATAAGCCGCTTCTGGACTCTCTTTGTTAGTCTTTTTAAGAAGATTAAATGCTTCCTTATAGTTTTTGGCTATAAAGTATTCTTTTGCCCGTTGCACAAGTTCAATACTTGCCATTTACATCAACCCCTCATGTATACTTTATTCTATCACAAAACTATTTCTTTCAACACTCTATTTGTTAACGAATAAAGAAATAATTGTACTGGTTTATTCGTCTTAGTTCTTAAATAGTTATAATAACCTAGTAATTGTCTTTTATAAGCACTATCTTCGATATTCTTCAACTTATAATCTAAAGCAATAATCTTAAAATCATCAATGATTAAAAGGTCAATTACACCTCGAAAAACTCCTTCATTAGTTTCTTCATAGAACTCATATTCTTTATAATACTTAGGATTCTTTAAACCTTTAAACAAACTACTGCCAACTAACTCTTCTATAGCCAGCCTCACAAAATTAGGGTAATTTACGCTCGTTCCAATTACATTATTAAAATGTAACATCTCTAAATACTTATGGTACTCACTACCACTTTCAAGCAAACGAATCGTTTCATCATCTAAAATATCATTGATTTTCTTGGAGTAACTTACTCTTTTAACTTCTTCTTTAGCAAAA
>DDWJ01000010.1:0-37247 GCA_002345505.1 Caryophanales bacterium UBA2289 | reverse complement strand
ATTCATCAAATTTTAAAGTTTGATGCAACAAGATACTAAAAGACTTAATCGTTTTAAACTCATCAATATCTTCTTTGTAATCTAAAACCATTACTAACTCATTAACAGCTCGAGTCATCGCTACATAAAGAAGTCTTAACTTCTCGGATAAATCCTCTTTATCCACTTCATTAAATAATAGTTTCTGCATGAAATTAGGATAAAAACCATCTAAATAAGACTTAGTAAGGATTCCTAAATCTTTGCTAAAGATAAAAGGTGATTTATTCTCTGGATTATGAAACTGTTTATATAATCCAATCAAGTATACTAAAGGAAACTGTAAGCCTTTAGACTTATGCATTGACATTAGTTTAATCGCATTAATATCAGTTTTCTTTTCTTTATATTCAATATCATAACTACTGTCTTCAATAATTTCTTCTAAATAAATAATTAAATCTTTAAATTCGAATTCCTTTAAACTCTTAACTTTCATCAAGAAAAAATCAATCTTCTTTTCACTCTCAAAAGGATTTTCAAGACTTGCTAATCTTGAGTAAATTCTTAATCTTTTATAAATTGCTTCAATTATTTCCCCGTTTGGAAAGTCCCAAAAATTAGCGATTATATCTTGAATATCTTCATAGATTGCTTTCAAAGATTCATAATTATTTAAAACATTTAAATCAGCTATACTTAATACATTTTCCTTTACTAAAAATGTAATTATCTCTTCATCTTTTATTTCGTAAACAAACGATCTCGCTACGCCAAAAAGTGAAGACTTGAAATTTTGTTTCAAATATTCTTCATCTTTAAAACAATAAATCAATCTAATCATCTCAAAGATAAAACGAATCTCATCACCCGCGAAAAAAGGTTTGTCATCATATAATTCAACAGGAATATTATACTTGCTCAACTCTTCTAAATAGATATTAAAATCCGTTTTTTGCGAAACCAATATTGTTATATCTTTATACTCTAAACTTCTAAAAGCTTGCTTCTTTAAATCATAGATTAATTCATTTCTACTAAGTCTAGCAACTATATCCTTAGCGACTATTTTAGCTTCTACATTAGCTTTTTCTAAATCTTGATATACTTCTTTGACTTTTTCAAAATCATAAAGTTTAGTAATAAATGCATTTTTTTGATGAAGTAAAGATTCATTATCATAACCGCTGATTAAAACTTGTTTACCTTCATAATCTACACCGCCAACATCAGTAGTCATAATCTGTTTAAAGATTTTATTGATTGATTCTAAAACATATTTATTTGATCTAAAGTTTTCTTGTAAAAAAATTGCTTTACCAGAACCCTTATTTAAATATTCATCATAAATACGCATAAAATTCTTAGGATTAGCATTTCTAAAGCGATATATCGATTGTTTGACATCGCCGACCATAAAGACATTTTCATTAGCAATCAAACTAATAAAACGATCTTGAAGATCATTGGTATCTTGATATTCATCAATTAAAATCTCTTTAATTTGATTCTTAAACTTGAATCTTACATCCTCAAACTTTTCAAACAACTCAATAGCATAGAACATTATATCTTCAAAAGAAAACAACTCCTCTTCTTTCTTGATACTTTCAAAACTCTTTAAATACTCAGATACTATTTCAAGCAAGATTTTTACGCCGAAACTGCTCATTCTGAAATTACTAATGAGTTCTTTCTTATTAGATGCAAATAAAGTATCAAAATCTTTTTTTAACTTGTTAATTTGTTCGATAATCTTCGGCTTATCCGTATCTTTATTTCTTGGCTTACTTGGGAAACTAATACTTACTAACTCAGATAAAAAGTCATCACCAGATTTTTCTAACAAATCAACAATGATTCTATTCACTTCATTTAAATAATTTTGATATTCTAAATCAACCAAATTAGCTTCGTTATTAAAATACTTGTCAAATAGAAGATAACTTCTTCTAATCTGTTCTTTTATACTCTCAATATAATCTTCAGACTTAGATTCTAAAAATATCTCATTTAAATAAAAACTATCATAATTTTCAATTAAACTAAAATAATCAGGTCGTTTTCTAAAAGCTTCACCGATAGAATAAACACTTTCTTCTAACCAATGGTCGCTCTTAGAAAAATACATCTTAAAAAAGCGTAAAAAATCAGGGTTTTTCGCTAGATAATACTTTTTTAAAACATCTTTAATTAATTGCTTTTTTCTTGAAGAAATAATAACTTGATCATTAATACCTATATTACTGTCAAGTCCAAAAAGGTAATGATATTCCTTAACAAGTCTTAAAGTAAAAGCATCAAATGTTGAGATTATCGCATTATCAATTCTTTCAATTTGGTTAGTGAGTTTAAGTTCATAAATATCATTAACAATCCTTGATTTCATCTCCGCCGCAGCTGCTTCTGTAAAGGTTAAAACAACTAACTCATCAATAAACTCTCCTGCTTTAAGCATTTCAATGACTCGTTCTTTTAAAACTCCAGTTTTACCTGAACCCGCACTAGCACTAACTAAAACATTACTTCCGCGTGAATGAATCGCTTCAATTTGACTACTCGTAAAACCCATATTACTCACCACCTAGAAGCTTATTCTTTGAATAACAGATTGAACCGAACTTACAGTATTTACAAGCAATATAGTTTTTACTCTGTTGATCATAATCAACTAAGAGCGGGAAAATCTTAAAATCTCCGGTCTTAATTCCTTCTGCCATTCTTTTTATTCTACTCTCAGTATCAACAAGTAACTTATCCATATCTTCAATACTTATAACCGTATTAGCATTATTCTTAAGAGTTTCATCCTGTTTAATCTGAACTCCAACTATCTTTGATTCTGTTGGATCAATTCTTATAACAACGCTAACTAAATCAATAACCATACCTTTCATCCGATAATCAAGTTCTTCACCACGTTTTTCTTTCTTTAATGAAGTTTCTTGATAAAGCATAGCTGCAGGTTGATATTCTTTATACTTCTTTTTTAAAGCATAAAGATAGAGAGGTAATTGGATATTATAATCTTTATCCAAATCTTCTCTTTTGAAATCTTTACCGCTATATTTATAATCGACAACTAAGAAATATTTATATGTCTCATCAAACATAACCTTATCGACAATTCCACTTAAACTAAACACTTCATCGAATGGTTGCTTAATCGAATGTTCGGTTAAGATTTTTGTAAAATTTGTCGTCTGATGAAAATCATGAACAATTGTCTTAATCATTTCTACATTATCTCTAATCACTTCTTGGTAAACCTCATATTTATATTCCTCATCTTGAGGGAAAGTAAATTCATTCATGATTTCTTCTAAGTTATAATCACCTGTCTTTAAAAAAACTTCTAAAGCACGATGCGTAACATTACCAATATAGGTAAAAATATTTTCCTTAAAGTCATCAATCTCAAGTAAGAAATTTAACAAATAGCTAAAAGGACACTTTGCATAACTTTCCAATTTATAGGCACTAAGAGTATTTTTCTTTTCAATTAGTTCTTTTAATAATTCTTTATTTAAACCACTAAATTGGGGGATATACCGATAATAACCATCTTTAAAACTGTTATTCAAAACCTCTAGATCAGCTGTTTTAATATTATATTTATCATACATGAATCGCTTCTTTGCGTAATCTAAAACCAGTAAATCAGCTAAATAAGAGGAGTTAGAAACTATATACTCATAATCTACTATTTTGATTTCGCGATTTAAATCTAAATCAGCTTCTCTGGTTTTTTCTAGAACGATTTTTGGCATCACTAAAATCAGCTTATCAATCGCTTTTAATATTGATTCCGTATTTTCTTTTTCATACTTACTTAAGAGGTGAGTTGAAGGATAATTTAACTCTAGAACTTCTTGATTGCTTAGATAATCATTATCAAGATACTTCTTCGGAAAAACCTCATCATAATAATTCATTAAGATGTAATAATGATCATTCCTAGAAATTAATGCGTTAAAAGGAATAATTTCTACTCCGTTATTATAGACCGTACTTTTAACTTTTAACTTCTTTAACTCATGGATAAAACAATCGATATTAGACTTGATTAAATCTGAGTTATAAGAGTTAAACAGTCTAATAACTTCATTCATCGCTTGATCACCTTGCATTTTGATGTATTCAACGCAAGTATCATATCCTTTACTTTTTAGAATTTTAATAATTCTAGTCACAAATGGATAATCCGTTAAAGACTTACTCTTATTAAGGTTTACAGGAATGTTGGCATCGTTAAAGAGTTTTAAAAGGGTTAAATCATCTTCTTCAAAAGAATTAACAATATGAATTTTGTTTAGTTCAACGCCCTTTTCAATCAAATTGATTACTTCTTCAAATACAGCATAAGCCATATTCTCAGGATCTAAAGCCTTGATTAGTTTAACTGGTGTTCTCTTAAAATCATTGATTAATAATTTAGCTTTGTCACCTTTTAAAAATTCAGGCACAAAACTATCATTAACTGCATATATTTTATTAAATTTTGTACTAGATTCATGGATAATATTTTCTTTTAAAAGATATTTCTTAATTTCGGATAATTTTCTTATCTTTTCATTTTGATACTCTTTAAAGATATCAATATAATCAAAATACTTTTTAATTCTATCAGCCAAGTAAGGTTCAATGCCGAACTCCTTCTTTAAGTAAAATGGATATCTATGGTCAATCTTTAAAAAAGAATAATCTGAATTATAAAACAACAAGTTCAAAAACACTTGATTTGTACTCAAGTAATTCAACACTGATAGTTTATCCTGATTACTCGCAATTAATAGCGAATTCTCATCAATATTTTTTAATAAATCCATATCTTTCACCTAATGAATATTATATCATAAACTATTAAGTACAAAACTCAAAAACATGAAATTTCTCTAAAGAAAAAACCCCTAGCAATAAGGGGTTTTTAAGAAAAGAGTATTAAAGTTTATTCAATAGCAATGTATTTCTTTGCTTTTACATTTGTGCCTTCTTTTGGAACAAATACTTTTAGTGTGCCTTTATCATATTCTGCTTTGATATCTTCTTCAGCTATTTCTTCACCTACAAAGAAACTTCTAGCGCAAGTACCTAAGAATCTTTCGCGTTTTACATAATGTAAGTCTTTCTTTTCATCAACATTTTCTTTTTTGGCTTCAATTGTTAAGTAACCTTTTTCTAAAGAGATTCTGATGTCTTCTTTATCGAAACCAGGAACATCAATTTGTAGTTCATATCCTTTTTCTAGTTCGAGAATGTCAGTTTTCATACTCGCACTCACATTTCTAGTAGCTGGTTGGAAAAAATCATCGAAGAAATCATCGAAGAATGATAAAGAATTGTTTCTTTTAACTAATTTTGTCATAATAATTCCTCCTTATTATTTTAATAATTAGCACTCTCTTACCTCGAGTGACAATTATATTATAGCACATATTTTAGCACTGTCAAGTCCTAAGTGCTAATTTTTTTAAAAAAATAAAAAAAGCCTACTTAAAGGCTTTCTTGCTATTCAAATACCCCAGTAGAAAAGTATTTTTCTCCTGAATCGGGAAAAATCATACAAATTTTACCAGACTTAATCTTATTTGTTTTTAGATACTCAATCGTTCTTGCAAGACTAGCTCCTGAACTTATCCCGCCGCTAATCCCCTCAAGTTTTGGCAAAAGTTTAGTAAAACGATAAGCATCTTCGTCTTTAACACCTAAAATGCTATCGACATACTCACTATTGAAGTTTTCTGGTATAAATCCCGGTCCAATACCTTGAATCTTATGTGGACCCTTTTTACCCCCTGATAGAACCGGTGAATATGTTGGCTCAATTGCGATAATTTTTGTATTTTTGTTATTTTCTTTATAGTATTTTCCAATTCCACTAACTGTACCGCCTGTACCTACTGTAATAAAAATATAGTCTAAATCCTCTAAATCTCGATCAATTTCTTGAGCGGTTTTAAGATAATGGGCAAGTGGGTTATGAGGATTTTTAAACTGTGATGGTTGAATACTAGGCGTGATTTCTTTAAGCAGCGCTTCAACAAGTATATCAGAGCCCTTGATACCATCTTCTCCTTTGGTCAAAAAGACCTTAGCACCATAATGCTTTAAGATATCAATTCTTTCTTTTGAGACAGTTTCTGGCATTACAATAATAACTTTATTGCCATAATATGCCCCAACCATCGCAATTCCAATACCAGTATTACCACTGGTGGATTCAATTAAGGTATAAGTGCTATCAATTTTCTTTTCTTCATACATTCTTTTAATCATCTCAAAAGCCGGTCTAACCTTAACATTATTAGCTGGATTGAAACTTTCAAGTTTAGCGTATAGCTCAACCTTTAAATCAAACAATTCTTCAATCTTCCTGAGTCTTACAATCGGTGTATTACCGATTGTCTCTAAAATATTATTATAAACTGCCATTAGTTTTATTCTCCCTTAATAAGAGTTCGTTTTCCTTATTAATCACAACTGTATTTTTATCAATACTTTTGGTGATAAAGACATTTGAACCGATTACTGAGTTTTCGCCAATAATTGTATCGCCTCCAAGAATTGAAGCGTTGGCGTAGATAGTCACATCATTCTCTATTGTTGGATGGCGTTTCGTCCCTTTAAGTAATTGACCTTTTCTTAAGCTCAACGCTCCTAAAGTTACGCCTTGATAAATCTTCACGTTATCACCGATAATGGCGGTTTCGCCAATTACAACTCCGGTACCGTGGTCAATAAAGAAACTTTCGCCAATAATAGCTTTTGGATTGATATCAATACCAGTTACTTTATGAGCGTATTCGCTCATCATTCTCGGGATTACTTGAACCCCTATTTTATCTAAGCAATGAGCAATTCTATAAATCGTAATTGCGTATAAACCTGGATAAGATATTATAACTTGGTCCAAATTAAAAGCTGCTGGATCGCCATTAAAATGGGCTAGCGCATCTTTATAAGCAAACTTCCTTACATCGGGGATATGATTGATAAAATCAACACAAAGAGTACAAGATTTTTGTGCTAATTGTTTTGATTTTTCTGCATCCGCCAAATATAGTAAAGAATATTTAATCTGGGTCTTAAGTAATTTATGCAATTTCTTAAGAACTCTTGAAGTATGTAAAACGCTTGGAACTTCACTTAAATGTTTATCGGAGAAATAACCAGGGAATATTAATTCTCTAGTTAGTTCAATAATTTTTTCAATTTCTTTTGCTTGGGGAATCTTGCAAGAACAATGATCTTTTTTTATCATATCACTCTTATAAGATTCTCTAATTGCATTTACTTGTTTTATTAGTTTCATCTCTTAAACCTCACCTTAATCCACTAATAATTATAACATAGGCTTAACAAATAATTCGTTATTACGCAAATAAAAATGCATAAAAGCGTTTACTTTTATGCATCATATATTTCAGACAAAATTTCTTGCATCTGTTTTAAACTTTTTTCTCCAGCTATTCGTTTTATCTCTTTACTTTCTTTATAAAAAATCAATAATGGCAAGATGTTTCCAATATTCAAATCTTTCAATTTTTCTTCATCATCGTCAAAATCATAGTCGATGATTTCAATATTTTGGTAATCGGAAAACGCCTTTTTCCAGACCTTTTTCATCACCAAACAACTCATACACCACATAGCTGTTACTCTAATAATTTTCATAGTTTAACAATCTCCAAATACGCTTCTATAAGTTGATCAATCTCTTCTTTTGTAGTTAAGTGTGACAGAGAAATTCTTACTGCACTCTTAGCTCTTTCTTCTGAATTTGTCAACTTAGCAACTATTAAGCTCTGTTCATTTCCCGATGCACAAGCAGTGGTTGTGGATAGATAAATACCCCGTTTAGATAATTCTTGTTGGAGATTACGACTTGAGATTCTCAAGAATGAGACATTGACAATTTGCGGACAGGAATATTTATTTGAGTTCAATACAACATCTTCTAATCCGTTTAACCGAGACAATAAATAATCATGTATTTCATTTACACTTTTTAGTCGTTCCTTAAGTTCGTTAACAGTAAACTTTAAAGCATTTAACACGGAAAATATCAGTGGATTAGCTGGAGTTCCTGATCTATATTTAGATAAACTTCTACCACCATGAATAATCGGGGTTAAAGAAATACCTTTCCTAATAAATAAACCACCAACACCTTTTAATCCGTAAAACTTATGTGCCGAAAAACTAATTAAGTCGCAATTTTTTAAATCAATTTCAACTTTGCCAATAGCTTGAGTCATGTCGCTATGGAAAAGTACGCCTGAATGAGATTTAATAACCTCACTAATTCTCTTTATATCTTGAACAATACCAGTTTCCGAATTAACCGCTCCAATTGTCACTAAACAAGTAAATTCATCAAGTTTGTTTTCTAAATCAACTAAATCAACCAAACCAAACTCATCATTATCTACGACTTCAATCTCATAACCTTTTTTAGCTAAATAACTTAAACAACTAATTACTGAAGAATGTTCAAAATTTGAGGTAATAATCTTCTTTTTTAAACTATCCAAAGCAACACCTTTAATCGCTAGGTTATTTGACTCTGAAGCTCCACTAGTATAAACAAGATCAAAACCGCTTAATCCGAAAAGATTAATTATATCAAAGGTTGACTTATCAATTTTATCTTTAACTTCTCTTCCTAAGTAATGAACAGAGTTACTGTTAGCAAAAAAATGTTTATTGTCTTCAACAAACATTTGTAATACTCTTTCATCAACTGGGGTTGTTGCACTGTAATCAAGATAAATCACAAATATCACTTTCTTTCTAATCTACGAAATGAATAGCTTCCTTTTCTAAACCTAAAACTGATTCATGAACTAATTCTTGAATAGTCGGATGAGCAAAAACTGTTGCTTTTAAGTCATCGGCATCCAACTTGTTTGTAATTGCTATTGTATAACTAGCAATTAAGTTTTCCGCTTCTTTACCAAAGACTGTTGCGCCGATAAGTTTCTTTGTTTCTTTACTTCTTAATAATTTGATAAATCCAGTTTCTGACTCTAAAATCAGCGCTTTTCCATTAGCTGAATAAGGAGTCTTAACAACCTCATAATCAATTCCGTTTTCTTTTACATATTCCTCGCTTACTCCCACTGTAGCAATGCTTGGTGAAGTAAATATTACTGAAGGAATAGCGTCATAATGCATCTTCTTTTCTAAACCTAAGATATTATCAACTGCTACTATTGCTTGGTGTGATGCAACATGCGCTAGTTGCATAATATTAGTCACATCTCCAATTGCATAAACATTACTTACATTAGTTCTCATGAATTCATCAACTTTAATTCCAGTTTTTGCTTCATGATTAATTGAGGTGTTTTCCAGACCTAAACCATCGATATTTGGTCCTCTTCCAACTGCCTCTAAAACATATTCGCTATCTAAATACTCTAATTTCTCTTTTCTTTCGAAATTAACTCTCAAACCTTCATCAGACTTTTGAACGCTTTTAACCGCGCTTGAAGTATAGATATCTATATTTAATTGTTTAGCAAACCTCACAAGCCTTAAAGCTACATCCTTTTCAACACTTGGCAAGATTCGTGGTAAAAACTCAACAACATTTACCTTAACTCCTAAGTTCGCATAGATAAAAGCAAACTCCATCCCGATTATACCTCCACCAATAACTGTCATTGATTTTGGTAAATGAGTATTATTAAGCAATTTTTCTGAATCAAACACATTGTCCTGTTTCATCCCCTCAAGCGGTAAATGTTTTGTCTTTGACCCCGTTGCAATTATTATATCCTTAGCTTCGATAACAAACTCTTCTTCATCAGTCTTAACCGTTACTTTATTATCATTAATAAAACTAGCATAACCTTTTAAAGTTTCAACATTATATTTCTTTAACAGATACTCTATCCCGGAAATAAGCTTTCCTTTGACTTCATCTTTATTCTCGATAATTTTTGCCAAATTAACTTGAGGATTTTCTAAGTTAATTCCATGTTTATCGCTATTTAAAATATCTTGATATAATTCTGCTGATTTCACTAAAGCTTTTGTAGGAATACATCCCTCGTTTAAACAAGCTCCGCCTATCCATCTTCCGTCGACTAAAATGACGGATTTATTTTTCTTAGCTGCATAGATACTTGCGACATATCCACCAGGTCCAGCTCCGATAACTAAAATATCAGGATTTAATACTTTGCTCATAATAATTCCTCCTAAAAGTCAATTCTAACAACAATAAAATTATAACAATAAACCGCTTATTTTACAACCATAGAAAGGTAATAACCAAATTATTAGCACTCAACGCTTGACAGTGCTAATTAATGGGTATATAATATATTTGATTTCTTAAAAAGGAGGTTTATTATGTATCAAGAACCTAATTATGAAAATGATCAAAACATCTTAGAAAAGTTTGGTCGAAATATCAATGAAGCAGTAAAAAAAGGTAAGATTGATCCGGTTATCGGTAGAGATGAAGAAATCCGAAGAATTATCAAAATCTTATCGAGAAGAACCAAAAACAATCCTGTTTTAATCGGAGAACCTGGCGTTGGTAAAACCGCTATAGTAGAAGGTTTAGCAACGCGAATAGTGGAAAAAGACGTCCCTTTAGGATTGAAAGACAAAATCATCTACGAACTTGATTTAGCTGCGCTAGTAGCCGGCGCAAAATACCGAGGCGAATTCGAAGAAAGACTTAAAGCAGTATTAAAGAAAGTTCAATCCTCAGACGGTCAAATCATTCTTTTCATCGATGAAATTCATATGATTGTCGGAGCTGGTAAAACTGAAGGTGCGATGGATGCATCAAATATGTTAAAACCAATGTTAGCTAGAGGTGAACTCCATTGTATCGGTGCAACTACGCTTAATGAATACCGTCTTTATATTGAAAAAGACAATGCTTTAGAACGAAGACTACAAAAAGTATTAATAAACGAACCTTCAGTCGAAGATTCAATTTCAATCTTAAGAGGTCTTAAGGAAAAGTTCGAAACACATCACGGCGTTCATATTCATGATGAAGCTATAATTGCGGCCGTAACCTTATCAAATCGTTATATTACTGACCGTTTCTTACCAGATAAAGCAATCGATCTAATTGATGAGGCTTCTGCTTCCATCAGATTAGAAATTGATTCAATGCCAGCTGAGCTTGATGATATCACAAGAAGGATAATGCAACTAGAAATTGAAAAGAGAGCTTTAGAAAAAGAAACTGATGAACTTTCAAAATCAAGACTTAAAACTTTAAAGCAAGAATTAGCTAATCTCAAAACTGAAGAATCTGAAGTTAGAAGTATTTGGGAAAAAGAAAAACAAGAACTTGAAGAAGTAAAGAACGCTAAAGCAAAACTAGATTCTTTAAAACTAGACCTTCAAAACGCATATAATAATTCTGACTATTCAAAAGCAGCCGAACTTCAATATGCAAAAATACCTGAATTAGAAAACAAGATCAATAAGTTAACTAACTCAACCAATCATAAATTAATCTCTGAAACTGTAACTGAAGAAAACATCGCTGAAGTCGTCTCGAAATGGACGCACATCCCTGTAGCGAAATTAATGCAAGGTGATAGAGATAAATTAATTAACCTAGCCGATGAGTTAAGAAAAAGAGTTATTGGCCAGGACGAAGCAGTAAATTTAGTAAGTGACGCGATTATCAGACAAAGAGCGGGAATTAAAAACGAGAATCGACCAATTGGTTCCTTCATGTTTTTAGGACCAACTGGTGTTGGTAAAACCGAATTAGCCAAATCTTTAGCTGAACAACTGTTCTCTAACGAACATCAAATCGTAAGAATTGATATGAGTGAATACATGGAAAGATTTTCTGTATCACGTTTAATCGGTGCTCCTCCAGGTTATGTCGGTTATGATCAAGGCGGTCAACTAACAGAGGCTGTGAGAAGAAAACCATATTCAATCGTTTTATTCGACGAAATTGAAAAAGCTCACTCAGAGGTCTTCAATGTCCTCTTACAAATCTTAGATGATGGCCGTTTAACCGACAATCAAGGTAGAGTTATTGATTTTAGAAACACAATTATCATTATGACTAGTAATATTGGCTCAAAGTTCCTGACCGCAAATGATGATCAAGCAAAACAAAAAGTAATGGACCTAGTAAAGCAAAACTTCAAACCGGAATTCATTAACCGGATTGATGAAATAATTATCTTTAACCCATTATCAAAAACTGTACAAGTCAAAATTGTGGATAAATTACTATCCGAATTACAAGCCAGATTATTACCACAGAAAATTGATATTGAGTTCTCTGACAAAGTTAAGAACGAAATTCTTGAACAAGCTTATGATCCAGATTATGGTGCAAGGCCAATAAAAAGATTTATTCAGCACCATATCGAATCACTAATAGCTAAAGCGATTATAACATCTAATATTCAACCAAATACTAAATATATTTTAGAACTAGTAAATGGCCAATTTAAGATAAATACTAAATAAATAAAACGCGAGAAAATATCTCGCGTTTTAATCTTTATGTAACATTAATTTTTCTAAACTAAATCTTAATGGTTGATAAACCATAAGCATTGTTATCAGATTGCTTGCGGCCATCATCAACTCAAAAGGTAAATCCATTTTTAAGTATAACCAAAAAATTCCTACTCCTTGTTCTATCATTCGTGCCGGGAGATATACCCAGCCATAAACAAAACCAAAGGCAATAGCTAAAATAACTTGAACATAAAAATCTTTATGTCGAATTCTTCTTGCGACAATCGCAAGCATAACCCAAGCAAAAAGCATTGGAATAAAATATAAATAATTAAGCGTACCCATGTAAATATTATCAAGCAATACATAAGCAGCAATCAAAGGAACTAAAATCTTATAAGGGAAAATACTTGCATAAACGATTACAAGCACTACGGTAAACTGAAACTGGGGAATCAGTACAAGAAACTGTTCTTGAACAAAAAGGATGGCTAGAAGCATACCCGCTAAGGTTATGCTTCTAACTAACTCTCTTTTAGAAGGTTTCAAGTTTAAAACTATAAACCTTTCCGTCTTCTAGAGGTGTTGCATCAACACCACTCATAGCGTAATTACCATTAATATAAAATGATATATAGCCATTAGTGATAGCCGTTGCATCTAAGGTATCAATCCCCACTAGATAACGTCCGAATCCTGAATCATATGAACATGTTTCATCTTTTCCCCCACTTGCATTAGCGCAATAAACTGTGAAGTTAGCTCTTAATAAAGATAATAGATTGTCTTCTTCATCAAAAGCAATAACTTTGGAATTTGAAACATACTCAGTTTCAACAACTGTAGTTAGCGGATTATCACCATTGGTATAAATCTCGACTACAATTGTTTTTGCTTCAGTCGTTGTTCCTTGAGTAGTCACGTTGGTAGTGACTTCCTGTGTCGTCTCATTTACTGTACTTGCAGTAGTAGTTGAGGTATCACATGCACCCAAAAACACAACTGTCAAGAATAGTAAAGAGCCCAGTACAATTCTTTTTAAAGCTTTCATCGTTTAAATCTCCCTTAATGTATTTAATTAATTTAGGTAGGTCTCCCGACTTCGCCTTAAATCTTACAGCCTTCTCACCTTCTTTAAAAAGCAATGGCTAAATCACATAAGATAAACGGACATACACGGTTGCTGGCACAGTTTAGGACTTTCACCTAATTCCCTGTTATACACCTAAATAATTAGCAAATATTTAATTTTAATTAAAACATCATTATTGAACTTTCAATATTATTAAGCAACTTTCCAATATGCAAGCCATCACATAAACCATGATGAACTTGAATTGAAAAAGGTAATAAAACTTTATCATTATTCTCAAAGTACTTTCCAAACGTTACTCTTGGAATACTTAAGTTTTCATTCTTAGAAAACGGATGACTTACACTATTGAAACTCACCCACGGAACACTAGAAACAAATACCAAATTATCCATAGCCTCATCTTCTAAGTTATCCCCTGATTTAGCCTTTTCAATATCGGTTAGTACCTGTTTGTAAAAACTCATAAAATCAACTCTATATTCCGTATGACAAAAAACAAAATTTTTATCATTATTTAAAACAGTATATGACGGATGAATCACATCATATAATAAAACATTTTCCTCATTAATCCGGTATTTTAATTCTTCTACTTCATTCATCCCCTTCATTATTACAAATAAAACGGATGGAAAAAACTTTAAATTTCTCGCTTTAATCTTATCGATTAACAAAGTTATATCGATATTTACATTGACAGAAAACGAAGAATTATCAAATGACTTAAAATAGTCATAATGCTTTCCTCTTTTCCAGTTGTAAATATCGATATTCTTCATTATAAATTTCTCTTCTCTCTTATTCTTTTACTTCTTCATCCTTAGGCGCAATTGCATCTTTAACTTTTTGCAATTTGTTTGAAAACTTAGTGATAACTTTTAAAGCTAAGAAAATAGCTAATGCTATAATCATAAAGTCAATGATAGCTTGAATAAAATTACCATAAGTTAATAATACTGCATCTTCACTTAAAATCCATTCTCCAGCAACAAATGTAGCATTACCTCTTAACACCACAAACATGTTTGATAAATCAGCTTTAAATAATAAACTGATTAATGGAGTGATTATATCAGCTACCAGACTCTTAATGATTGCATTAAAAGCGGTACCTATAACCAAACCAACGGCTAAATCTAAAGCATTTCCTTTAGCAATAAAAGCCTTAAACTCTTGAAAGAATTTTTTCATAAGCTAATCCTTTTAGTCAAGTGGGCTAAAGTTTTCTTTAGTCACTCCACATTCAGGGCATACCCAATCTTCAGGAATATCTTCAAAAGCAGTTCCTGGTTCGATTCCACCATCTGGATCTCCTAATTCAGGATCATAAATCCATCCACATACATCACATACATATTTCATAAAAATTATTCCTCCTTTTATAGTTTCTATAAATATTATAGCAAATATAAAAATAAAATAAAGATTGTTTCTCAACAAAAAGTAATTAATAACCATTAAAAATTATAAAAGCAAAATATATTTAAAATATCGTTTCTTTATTTAATATATCCGTTTGTCTTACTTTTACAAATTCTTTCATTTCTTCGATAATTTCTAAACCGACCTTAGTCATCGATCTAAGATTTAAATCTGTATAAGCGACTGCGTCAATTTCAATACTCTTTAAATAATATTTTGAATCATTTTCGTTAGCTAAATTCTGATCATAATCCAAAAATTCTTTCTCCCAAATTCTAAGCATATCTTCTTCCTCAATCGCTAAGTTTGGGTTTTTTATTTGGTACCACTGAAACGCATGTCTACCCTCATGAAAAACAATTCCTACAAGTTCAATATCATATGTTTGAAACATCATTTCATTATTAATTAATATCTCGTTATCTTGATAGTTATACATTGATTTAACGTTTTCGATTTCTTTTGGAAAATTCTTAATAACAACCCTAGATGCAGGACGATTTTGAATTTTCGCAATTTGATTTTCGAATTGTTGTAAAATCTTGAGTGTTAACATTTTAACTCCTTTGTAGTAACATTTATAAGTTCACATTATTATAACATAAATCAATAAATTTAAAAGAAAAAATCGATGTCAATTTCAAAAAGAAAAAAAGCTTTGTACAAAGCTTTTTTCATTCGATTTGTTTAAATTTTTAAAACAAATATTTGTTCATCTATATATTTCCCGTCAATGAAGATTTTATCTGGCATATCACCAGTCTTTATGAACCCTAAACTTTCATAAAGCTTAATAGCAAATTCATTATCTTTTCTGACTTCTAGATAAATATTTTTAATCTCAGTAGTAATTCTTGCATAATTAATCGTGTGCTCTATTAAAAGTCTACCTAATCCTTTATGCCAATATTCTTTTAATACCGCTACACCTAAACAAACATTATGTTTGGTTTTATCTGACATATGTCCTGTTAACCAACAATCTCCAACTATTCTACCATCAATCTTAGCCACAAACACTTTAGAAGTGACAGACTCATTACATTTTTTCAAATATTCTATTTCTTTTTCAAGATTAAAATCAGCATCTGAATCATCCATGATTAAAAAGCTAGTTTCGTTTTTTACCAATTCATAAAGTTCTAGTAACTCTTCTGCATCTTCCACAGATGCTTCCATGATATCAACAATGGTATTATCTTTCAAAAATTTCATTCTCTCACTCTCCCATAATTCACGTTTATTATAACGCAATTTGTTGATCTTTTCAAATTTCATAAGCAAAAGAAAAGCACTAGCTATAATAACTAGTACTTTTCTAAAAAAATTAAAGGGGATATTACATTAAAGAGACTAAGTCTTCTGTTTCATCTTCTTCTTCATCTTCAAAATCGTCGTCATCATCTATTTCTACTTCTTTGTACTTACCTTCTTCTTCGATTTCGTAGATATAAACTTTTTCGCCTAATTCATTTTCGGTTTCTAGGATTTTAATTTCTCCTTCGACACCATTAACTTCATATTCTAATTTGTATTCAATACCGTTGCCTTCAACTTCACGTTTAAATTCATATGAGTTGTCACCATCTTCAATTTCAATCTTGTATTCCTTATTTTCTATCTTTATTTCAATTGAAACTTCTTTTTCAACGCCATTGATATAACTTTCCATTTCAAACTTAGTTTCTGTTTCTTTATTTTCAGTTTCAACTTTATATGTCATTTCTACATAATTTTCACCATTTCTAGCAATTAAAACCATTTTATGTTCTTTTTCTTCATTAACAGAATTGTTTTCAGTTGTTTCAATAACATTCGTGTTATTTTCTGTAGTAGAGCTTTCAATTGTAGTTGTAGCTTCTGAAGTTGATTCGGTAGTTACTGCTGATAAGTTTGTAAAAGATAGATCTTCTTCATCGTCTTCTTCATTTTCAAACTCGTCTTCGTTTTCATACTCATCTTCGTCTTCATCTTCAAACTCATCATCATCTTCAAAATCATCAGAGTCATCTAAGTCATTGTAAGCAGTGATTGTATACTCTTCTCCATCGATAATGAAAATTCCGCTGATTTCAGAGTTTGATGGGTCAACATTATAATATAATTTATACTCTTGTTCAGCTACAACGATTGTTAACATAAATTCAAACTCAGCTCTATCTGATGCTTGTTCAGATATTGATCCAAATCCTGTTGCTCCATTTTCCATGAAAGCTTTTAACATTTCTAAATATTCATTCACCGTTTCTAATTCATCTTCAACTTCAATTGTTTCTTCAGAAAGATTGAAGGCTAAATTAGTTTCTTCTGTAGCATTAAACTTTAACATATTACCTGAAAGGTAAGCCATTGATGCTAATGATTGCTCACTTGATAGTGTAATTGTTTCACTTGTAGTAGAACAAGCCATAAATCCTAGACCCATAAGGGCAATAACCATAATACCTAATAATTTTTTCATAACGTTTTAACTCTCCTTTTTTTATATTTGAATTTTTTAAATTTTGTTTGTTCACTAATATATACAAAGGAGAAACCGAAGTTTCTCCTTTAAAGTTAAATTATTTTTAAAATTTTTATAAATTATAAACATTGTTACTTAAAACTAAAGCTAAATCGTCTTCATCTTCATATTCTTCTTCATCTATTTCATCATCTTCTATTTCCGCTTCGTCTTCTTCATCTTCTTCATCTTCTTCATTTTCTTCATCGTCATCATCAGGATCTTCTAAATCTATATCTTTTTCGAAGTCACCTTCTGTAATATGATAACTATAGATAGTTTTTCCAAATTCATCAATTGATTCAGTGATGTAAACTTCGCCTTCAGAATCATTCACTTCATACTCCATAAAATATACAACTGTACCATTTTCTGAGTATTTCTCTAATAAGAATTGATCATCACCTTGTTTGATTTCAACTTTAACTTCATCATCTTCAAACTCAATATTTATTTCTCTTTCGATATATACGGAATTAATATTTTGTTTAACTAAATACTTAGTTTCAACTTCATCACTGGTTTCACTCTTATATTCAATAATTATATAATCATTATTTTTTCTTGCGGTAAGTTCAAGTTCAAACTCATCATCTTTTTCTTCAAATTTACCTTCAACAAGCATTTTGTTATTACCTATATTGATTTCTCCGTCAATGTTACCAGACTCATCAAAATTAAGATAAAAAACATATTCTTTGTTTTCAACTAAATAACTGATCTTATATTGAAAATCTTGATCGATTAATTCCTCGATTAAAGCATTATCAGTAAAATCACTATTATCAATAAAAACTTTTAACATATTGAAATAATAATTAAAGTCATCGATGTTTTTTTCAAACTCGGTAATATTATCATCTAACTGAATAAACGACAATGCAGTTGCGGTAGAATTAACAACGGCGTTAGAAATAATCGAAGCTGACATATAGGATGTTTCCACTAATTTCTTAGTTTGAACCTGACTAAGTGTAATCGGTTGATACGGTTCATTTGGATTAGTTGCGATTACAACTACAACCAATAAAGCCAAAGCCATAAAAACCATCGCAAACTTCGCTTTAAAACCTTTGAAGAAATCCCAAACACTTCGCTCATTACTAACTCTATCCATTACCAAATCTATTGTTTTACGTTTGGAAATTTCCATTCTTTGATTATCGATTTCTCTGTTCATCTTATCCATTTATGTCACCTCCTTCTTTATTTTTTCAACGCTAACTTTAATAGCTTTATAAATTGTTTTATCAGGAATACTCAGGGTTTCGCTGATTTCCTTAACGGTTAGATTGCTAAAGTAATGTAAATGCATTATCTCATAATGCTTTGGCGATAAAATCCTTTTCATCACTTCAACTATTCTATCGATATCATCATTTTTAACAGCTTGTTTCTCAATGTCTTCATTAGAACGGTTAACTGAATCATCATACTCATAGGTATTATTCTTAAGCCTCGTCCTAGCTGATTGTAAATGATTTAAGACATAATTTTTAGCAATTCTATACATCCAGGTTCTAAAACTAGCTTTTTCATTGTCGTACTTTCTTAATGCCTTGTAAATTTTAAAGAATATTTCTTGCAATAAATCTTCTGTGTCTGTGTAACTACCAGTCATATTGTAAACATACTTGAATAGTTCATTATGATACTTATCAATCAATAATGCATATTTGTTTTTGTCTTCTTTTAAAACTATATTAATGATCTCAATATCGTTCATATGCATCACAACCTTTCTTCAAGGTATATTCTACCACAAAAGATTGTAGAGAAAAATCATAAAGTATTTCTTTTTAAATATATACCATTTAAAGAAGAATTCTTCTATCGACGTCTGTTTATTCTTTTACAATTCAACTATTTTTTTCATAAATTATTCTTTTACATAAATATATACCATTATTTCAATAAAAATTCGCAAAAAAAAAGAAGAATTTTACAATTCTTCATTATTAATCTCATCAAGCAACTGGTTTAGTTCGTCTAAATCTTTTATTAAATTACCATATTTTTCAATCGAATAATTTAATTTTTTTCCCATAGCATGAGGAACTTCGATAATCTCTTCTCTCAGTCTATAACCGCTTTCTGATAGTTTAATGTTAATTTTTCGACTATCCTCTGGATTTTTAATTCGATTCAAATATCCTAATTTTTCCAACCTTATTAAAAGTGGTGTTAATGTTCCTGGAGTTAAGTTGATAAGTTTACTCAAATCTTTAAAATCAATTACTTCAACTTGAAAAAGCCCTAACATAACAACGTATTGGGGATATGTCAAATCATATTTATTAAGTAGTGGCTCATATGCTTTTGTCATTTTTCTTGATATTGAATACAATCTAAAACACATTTGATTATCTAGATAGAGCATTTCGTCCATAATTTCACATCCTATATAAATCTTCTATACATATCATACTAAAATTTACTCAGTTTTGCAAATATTTTATTTTGGTAAGAACAATCTCACACAAACAAAAAATGAAGGCAAGTTATTTTACATATAACTTGCCTTAGTTAATTAATATTTTTTTCCCTCTTCTGTACCTAATAAAACTCTCATAGCGCCTTCAACTAAAGCTTGCATTTCATCTTCACCAGGATAAACTGTTACAGATTTGATCGGATCTACATATTCTTTTATTTTATTAGTGAAATACTTACTATAGGCAATTCCACCAGTAAGAATTATTCCGTCGATATCGCCACCAGCCACAAAATACATTGCACCAATTTCTTTTACCACCGAATAAGCCATAGCGTCAAAGATCAGTTTAGCATATTCATCGCCTTCTTCAACTCTCTTTTCAACAATTCTAGCATCATTAGTATCTAAATAAGATGCAATTCCACCTTTACCAACTAACATTTTTTTAACTTCTTCTTTAGTGTATTCACCACTAAAGCAAATGTCAACTAAAGGATACGTTGGAATAGTTCCTGTTCTTTCAGGAGAGAAAGGTCCATCGCCACCAAGAGCGTTATTAACGTCAACTACTCTTCCCTTTTTATGAAGACCAACACTAATACCTCCACCTAAGTGAACAACAATAACATTGATATCTTGATAAGCTTTATCAATTGATTGAGCAAATCTTAAAGCGATTGCTTTTTGGTTTAAAGCATGAAAGATACTCTTTCTTTCGACTTGCTTCAGACCGCTAATTCGAGAGATTTCATCAAACTCATCGACAACCACCGGATTAACAGTAAAAGCTTTTTTGCCGTGCTCTTTGGCAAACCGATAAGCTAAAATCGAACCTAAAGCTGAAGCATGTGCTCCGTATTTCATTGAAGCTAAATCTTCTACCATCTCTTCAGTAATTTCATAGGTTCCACCAGCTAGAGGTTTCATCATTCCACCTCTACCGACAAATACATCAATATCTTTGATTGCAGTATTATTATGATCCAAAAACTCCATAATCATGTTTTTTCGAAAATCGATTTGATCGATTATTGTCTTAAAATGTTTTAAGTCTTTAACGTCATGTCTGAGGGTTTTTTCTTTTATTACAACTTCATTTTTATACAGTGCTACTTTGGTAGACGTACTACCTGGATTAATTACTAAGATTAGATAATCCATCATGATTTAACACCGCCAATAAAATTGAATTAAGTTTAGCTTCTGCAGAGTCTGCTCTTGAAGTTAACACAATAGGAACCTTGGCGCCTAAAATAACTCCAGCACTTCTACCACCTGCTAAAAAGACTGAGGTTTTATAGAAAATATTTCCTGCATCTAAATTAGGGAATACTAGAATATCACAGTCTCCACCAACTATAGAAGTAATATTTTTTTGTTTTACCGAATCCATGGACACTAAATTATCAACTGCGAAAGGACCATCGATGTAAAAATCAATAATTTTATCTTTATAATATTCGACAATTTCAGCTGCTTCAACAGTTGATTGAATTTTTGGATTAACCTTTTCAACTGCACTTACTAAACCAACCTTAGGTTTATCATATCCTAAAGATTTAGCTAATTTTACCGCTGCTTCGATTATCAATATTTTTTGTTCAACATCAGGTGCAATATTCATCGCTCCATCAGTCGCAAATAAACACTTATGATAAGTTGGATAACTTACTATCCCTACGTGAGATAAAAGTTTTGCGTCCTTAATACCAAATTCACTATTAACAACCCCTTTTAAAAGTACCTTAGTATCGATTAAACCCTTCATCAAAATATCAACTTCTTTGGCATTAACCATATCCATTGCGATTCTTGTGGCTCTTTCGCCATCTTCTTCATCAATGATAGTATAAGGCATCTTTAAATCGAACTCTTTAATTAATTTTTCAATTTCTAATTTTTTTCCGATTAAAACCGGTTCAATAATTCCCAAATCTGAGGCTTCTTTAATTGCGCCAATAACATGGTCGTCATGCGCAAAGACAACCGCGCATTTCGTGCGGTTGACTTTCTTCGCCTTGACCAATAGTTCATCTATCGATCTAAGCATACTTAACACCTAACTTTTTAACAAATGTTTTACCTGCTTCTAAAGCTTCTTTATTTATTTGAACTAAATCAGCTTTTCTTTCGCCTAAAATCTTCTTGATAATCGCTTCAATAGTTTCATCGCTAAATAAATGCGTTAACTGTAAATAAGCTCCCATCATCACCATGTTGGCAACTTTAATATTACCAAGTTCATTAGCGATATCATTAATTGGAACTCCAACAACAGTCGCGTTATCTAACTTTATTTCTTCTTCAATTAAAGAAGAGTTATATAATACTAAGCCTTTATTAGCCATATGTTCTTTAAATTTTTCTAATGAAGGTAAGTTAAAAGCAACCAAGTGATCAGCGTTTTTAAACACTGGTGAGTTGATTTGCTTTTCACTAACTATAACTGAACAGTTAGCTGTGCCACCTCTAGTTTCTGGCCCATATGATGGAAACCATAAACCGTTAATCCCGTCTTTAGTTGCACTATAAGCAAGGATTTGTCCGAACATCATTACACCTTGACCACCAAAGCCAGCTACTTTAATATTCTTCGCATCCATGATTATTTTGCCCCCTTATCTTTAAATACTCCTAATGGAAATACTGGTTCCATAGCTTCCTTGCTCCACTTCATCGCATCAACCGGTTTTAAGCCCCAGTTAACAGGACAAGTAGCCACAATTTCAACCATTGTAAAACCTTTATTTTCCATTTGATATTGGAAAGCTTTTTTTATTGCCCGTTTTGCATTAATTACATGTTTTGGATCATAAGCTGCAACTCTTTCTAAATAAGCAACGCCTTCAATTGTTGAAAACATTTCGCTAATCTTAATTGGATTACCATGATGAGCAACATCTCTACCGTCTTGAGAAGTCGTAGTTCTTTGACCAATCAAACTAGTAGGAGCCATTTGTCCACCAGTCATGCCATAAATTGCATTATTCATGAAAATAACGGTAATATTTTCACCTCTGTTAGCCGCATGAATTGTTTCCGCAATACCAATACTAGCCAAATCACCATCACCTTGATAAGTGAAAACAATATTTTCCGGCAATACTCTCTTAACACCTGTTGCTAGAGCACAAGCTCTACCATGAGGTGATTGTTGAGCATCACAGTTAAAGAATTGATAAGAAAAAACTGAACATCCCACTGAAGCAATAGCGATTGAACGATCTAAGATCCCTAACTCAACCAAAACTTCAGCTACTAACTTATGAACGATACCATGAGTACAACCTGGACAGTAAGATAATTTAGAATCTGTTAAACCAGCACTCTTCTCATACTTAGTTTCCCACATCTTACTTCACCACTCTTTCGTTAAAGTTTTTAATCGCAGCGACAATTTCTTCAGGATCTGGCAGCATTCCCCCGGCTCTACCGAAGAAACCAACTTTATGACGACCGTTATTTGCGATTAAAACGTCATCTAACATTTGTCCCATTGACAATTCACAAGTTAAAATTCCTTTTGCATTAGCAGGAATTTGATCAAATGCTTTTTCAGGATACGGGAATAAAGTAATCGGACGAATCATTCCTACTTCAATTCCTTCTTTCTTAAGCATTTCAATTGCACTGCGACAAATTCTTGCCATCGTTCCATAAGCAACGATAACATATTCTGGATTATCAAAATTAACAAGTTCGAATTTCGTTTCGTTCTTCTTAATTAATTTATATTTTTCATTTAAATGGATATTATGGTTTTCTAAAGCTTGTGGATCAAGATAAAGTGAGTTGGCTACATTTCTTCTGCCTGGATGATCCTTAGTTCCAGTTGTCGCCCAATCTTTATTTGGCAAAAATCTTTCTCTTACTGGTCGATCAAAATCAACACTTTCCATCATTTGTCCAATTAAGCCATCAACTAATACCATTACCGGATTACGGTAATAATCCGCGATATCAAAAGATTCTTTGATAACGTCGATAGTTTCTTGAATACTTTCTGGTGCGAAAACGATTAAATGGTAATCACCATTTCCACCACCTCTAGTCGCTTGATAATAGTCACCTTGAGAAGGTTGGATACTACCAAGACCTGGTCCACCACGCATAACCGAAACAATTAAGCATGGAAGTTCAGCTGCAGTAATATAACTGATACCCTCTTGCTTAAGCGCAATCCCCGGTGAAGAACTACTAGTCATAACTCTTTTACCAGCACCAGCTGCACCATAAACCATGTTTATTGCACTTACTTCTGATTCCGCTTGTAAAAAGACTTTTCCATTAGCCAACATATGTTTTGACAAATATTCAGGAATTTCATTTTGTGGGGTAATAGGATAACCATAAAAAGCGTCAGCCCCACCTTTAATTGCCGCTAGAGCAATCGCTTCATTACCTTTCATCAATACTTTAGCCATTATTTATTCACCTCAACTTTAATTACTGAATCGGGACACATAATAGCACAAAAAGCGCAACCGATACATTTGTCAGGTTCACTTACCTTGATGATATTGTATCCAGCTTTGTTTAGTGTCTTCATGTCCATGTAAAGAATGTGTGTTGGACAATATTCTACACAAAGTCCACAGCCTTTACAAATTTCATAGTTAAATTCAACTCTTCCTTTTGGCACTTTTATTCCTCCTCATAACCAATTCTTTCTAAAATATAATTTTAATTTCAGTATCTCGCCTTGAAATACCAAATTATCCGCAAATAGATTCTCCCAGACTGCTGTATAAACAATCGGTAATTTTGTTTCTTTACTGACTTCAGAAATTGTTTTTTCTCCATACAAAATATCTTCTAAGGTAGTTTCTCTTAAAAGATTAGAATTATTGATTAAACCAGTTACTTTAAAACCACCAATTCCCTCAATTTTATTGATTAACTGAATTATTTTTTCTTTGGTGTTACTTTCTTCACGGTAGACATTAATGACTAAATATAAATCAATATCAACGTCATTATAATCTTCAAACTGCCTTAAAAGCTTAGCTCCGACATCATTACCGCCTAAATCATAAATAGCGCGTTTTTCATTATTGTGAAAAGGTATAAATACTCTAGCAGAGATATAAGGCATATCAATATGCATCTTATAATCTAAATCACTTGATATAACTTCAATTCCATATTCATTAAAAATCTTTTCTTGTTCTCTAGTCCTAAAATATGGATTCACAACATCTAAATCAACGACATAATCAACTTGCTCTTTAATCGCTAAATTTATAGCTAATTCACTTTTTCCAGAACCATAGTAACCCGTTAAGAATGTAATATTTTTCATATATGATTATATAGTTAAAACTACATAAAACTCCTTTTCTAAAATCCTCTTTACAAAAATAAAGTTTTCCTAATTATTAGAAAACGCTTACAAAAGTATTATAACATCTCAACCAAAAAAGATAAAGGATAAATTTTATAAAATATTTAAGGCTCAACTAAGTTATTATTTAAACCTAATTGAGCCTTGTTAAATTATATTAATTTAAAATATTTGAATTGGCTGTTTTTGATCCATCAGGAAATATTGCATAGACATAAACTTCTTCAGTTAAACTTCCTTCATATTCATAATTTGTGTTTTCTAATCTAATCACTTCACTACCAATAACTAAAAAATAATGCGTCGCTTTAGCTACTTCATTCCAACTTAAATTACCATCATTCATTGACAAAACAATACTAGCATTTTGGTCGTAGTCAATTTCAAAACTAAACTCTGAAACCAAAGAATCTTTATAACCATCAGCTTTTGCATAAACACTAACTTCATAGCTTCCTTCTGCAGCAATAAATAGATAAGGAACAGGAACAACAAACTCTTCTCCATTAACATTAACCACATAGTTATCCGCATGTTCTACGGCATTCCAAGTTAAAAATTCATCAAAGTTAATATTTTCAACAGCCACTAATTCTTTAACGTTATTACACCCAAACATAAAACTTACAGAAATAAATAAAGTAATAATTATTAGAAATCTTTTCATAAAGTACCTCCCGAGCAAATCTATTATAACATATCTAAAAAGAGCGATAAAGGCCGTAAAAAAAACTTCCCTTTTAAAGGAAGTTTATAGATAGTGTTTTTTCACTAACAAAAACAAGTTTAAGCCACTTGATAATATTCCGATACCCGCAAATATAGCGCCTAAGATTACCCCGATGCCTAAATCGAACCAACTAAAATTGTATTCCACTTCAATTATACCGGTAATAACGCCTTTAGTGCTTTCCCCAAAGTTTAAGAATACAATTAAAGAAATAATAAAAGCAATTAATGAAAACGCACTAATTCCTAACTTATAGACCTTTACTTCTTGGGCAGAATCTTTAGACCTTGACATTTGAACTCCGGTAAACACAACTACAAGTGGAAACATAAAAGCCAAAAAGTTCCAAAAATTAAAACCAACTGAAACACTTCCTAAATCATAAAGACTAGCTATTTCTGTTCCAATAGTCGCTTCCGTACCTCTTAAAATCATTACATCATCATTAACAATCGCTGGAAAGAAAATCATTAAAAATACTAAAATCCCCAAAGTGAAAGTTAAAACTGGTAAATACTTAATTAATTTCTCTATCATAATTTCATCCTCTTTTAATTTATTTATTGTGCCGTTCTGCTAATACACTAAAATTAATCGCAAGAACACTGTCTTCATAAGTTTCCATTTCCCTAATATAATCATCAAAATTAGGAGCCATTGAATAGAAACCAAAATCTGGTGACTTGAGTCTAATTCTAACTAAATCTTCTTGTTTTAAACTAATAATATCAACTAAAAACATCTCGTTTCTACAAGCCATTGAAGCATCATTCTTATGAAGCATTTTTTCTTCATCGTGATTAAAGATTACATAAACATTAATCAACTTCTGTGCCCAGTTAGTGATTCTATAGAGCACTTCATCTTCTGAATTAGTTTTTTTGATGTCAATGATAAAATCTTCTTTATAAACTAATCCATTAATTGTTACATACATTCTAATTTCATGATTATTTAAGTTATCTTTTCTAAAGATAATAACTGAATAAGGAAGATAATTATCATCCCAAATCACTAAAGATGTAAACATAAAATCTCGATCTTTTACCCAAGAAACTGTTTTTTGATTTTTAGTCATTAGTTTTCTCCTACAATAACTGTATAATCATTATAGTTTAATAACCTACAAAAATCTATATGTATTTTTCATTCTTTAAATATATTAATTCAATAATCATCTAAAAAGAAAACAAACATCTCATGATTGAGAAGTTTGCTTTCTATTTTTAAAAATAAAAGAGATTATATTGTATATTAAAACAACCACGCATATTATCATCACTGAGATAACTACAGTCTTTACCAACTCATCATTTTCTTCTTTAGAAAGAATCACAATAATTAACTTATATATCAATATTGGTATGAATAATGCAAAAGATATGTAAACTCGTTTAAAATATGGTTTGACAGCTAAATCTTTAAATTTTTTCTTTGTTAAAGCTAAACCGATTATACCTAGATGCATCAATACTAACCATAGGAAAAATATCGGAATCTCACTAATTTGTAGAAACAATAACATTACTAGTGTAAAAACATTAGTTATTCCATAGTCTAATAGAAATTTTGTCTTTCTATTCATCTTTGTTAATCCTCTTATCTAGACCATTTTTTATTTGCTCTTCATTAAAGCCGCTCAATTTATGACAAGCAACAAAATGATTTTCTTCCACTTCTAAAAGTGGTGCTGGTATATCAATACATCCTTCCATAGCATATGGACATCTCTGCCAGAACCGGCAGCCTTTAGGAGGGTCGATTGGTGAAGGGATATCACCTTTAAGAATTGTTTTCTCCCGCTTAATGTCAAGATCTAATATAGCTGAAATCAAGGCGTTAGTGTATGGATGCAATGGATTCTTATAAATTGCTTTAGTAGATCCAAATTCCATGACTTTTCCTAAATACATTACTAAAATCCGGTCACAAACATTTTTGACTACAGCTAGATTATGGGATATAAAAACATAGGTCAATTTCAAATGCTCTTGAAGATCAATTAAAAGGTTTAAAATCTGCGCATGTACACTAACATCTAAAGCACTAACCGGTTCATCGCAAATCAGTAAATCTGGATTCAAACTAATCGCTCGAGCGATACCAATTCGTTGTTTTTGGCCACCAGAAAAATCACTTGGATAACGGTGTAAATCTTTTTCATCTAAACCAACCAATTTTAACAATTCTAAAACTCTTTGTTCCATCTCTTTTTTGGTAAAACCACCACGAATAAACATTGGTTCTGAGATTAATTGAAAAACAGAAAATCTTGGATTAAGTGATGAGAACGGATCTTGGAAAATCATTTGCATATCGCTTCTTGTCTTTTTAAAATCAGTTCTATTTAACGAAAACAAATCCTTATCCTTAAAAATCACTTTACCGCCAGTTGGCTTTACCATTCCAACCATTGCGTTAGCTAAGGTCGATTTACCGCAACCACTTTCTCCGACAATCCCAAATGTTTCTCCAGGATATATTTCTAACGAAACATCACTTACGGCACTAATATGCTTTTTCTTTTGAAAAGGCAATCCACCTTTAACAGGAAAATCAACGTATAAATTTTCTATTTTGATAATCGGATTCTTACTCATTATTTTCACCTCCACTAAAATTGATTGGGTGATAACAACGAATTTCTCTACCGTTATCCAACCTTACTAATGGTGGCATCTTTTCTTTACAAATGTCGGTTGCGTATTTACACCTTGGATGGAAATAACAACCAGTCGGTTTAAACATCGGATGCGGAACTGAATCAGGAATCTGTACAAAGTGCTTTGTCGTATCGGATAATCTTGGAATTGAACCTAATAATCCTTCAGTATATGGATGATGTGGTTCTCTGAATAAATCCTCTACTTTAGCCTTTTCCACAATTTTTCCAGAATACATAACATATACGGTATCAGCTGTATGAGCGACAACGCTTAAGTCATGGGTGATAAGCAATAATGAGACATTATGGCTTTTTTGCATGTTCCTTAAAACTTCTAAAACTTGTGCTTGAATTGTTACGTCTAAAGCCGTTGTCGGTTCATCCGCAATAATCAATTTCGGCATACAAGCAAATGCCATCGCAATTAAAACTCTTTGTCTTAAGCCTCCGCTTAATTGATGTGGGAACGCTTTAGCTCTTGACTCAGGTTCTGGTATCCCCACTAGTCTAAGCGCTTTAATCGTTTCAATTCTCGCTTCTTTTTTACTTAATTTATTATGTTTAATAAACACTTCATCAATTTGTTTTCCAACTGTCATAACTGGATTTAACGCTGTCATCGCATCTTGAAAAATCATCGATATTTGTTTACCTCTAACATCTTGCATCTTGTTCTCTGAATACTTTGTAATCTCATCGCCGCCAAGATTAATTGACTCAACCTCGATTAATGCCGGTGGAGTATTAAGTAACCGCATTATCGCCAAAGACGTAACGCTTTTACCGCAACCACTCTCACCAACTAAGGCAACACATTCACCTTTTAAAATGTCGATGTCTATTCCTTCAACGGCTCTTACAATTCCTTGTTGGGCAGGAAAAATAACTTTGAGATTCTTTAAACCTAATAAAACATCACTCATGATATTTCTCCTTCCTTAGTAGTCAATACTTCTTCATTCATACCATCAAACACTTCTTGAATATAAGTGTTGTTTAAGGTTTTAAATAATTTAAAAATACCGCTTGAAGCTTTCATTCTTGGATTAAGAATTTCTTCCATTACAAGCCCGATTCTCATAAACGCAAATACCGCAATAAAGATTCCGATTCCTGGTGCTATAATCCACCACCAGTGACCGAACAATAATGCTCCACCACTTTGAGCTTCGGCTAACATTTTCCCCCAAGAAATAGCAGTTGGATCACCTAAGCCAAGGAAACTCAAACCAGCCTCTGCGACCATGATTCCGGCACAAGTTAAAGCTGTGTTCATAATCAATAAATGACTAACTCCAGGTAAAATATGTTTAGTCATAATATGCCATCTTGAACCACCGGCAAGTTCTGATGCTTTAACATAATTGCTGTTTTTCAAAACTAAAACTAATGATCTAATAACCCTGGCTAAACCGGTCCAACCAAAGATAACGAAGATAAAGACAATGATAAAATAACTCTTTCCGAACAGATTGGTAATAACAATCGTTAAAGGCAAGGTTGGAATAACCAACATAATATCAACGATTCTCATAATTAAATTATCAGCCATACCGCCAACATAACCAGCAATGATTCCTAAGATTGCCCCTAAAAATGCAATCGCAATTCCTGTGACTAATCCAACTAGCAAACTGACTCTAGTTCCGTAGATTAACATTGAAAAAATATCTTGTCCTGTATTAATAGTTGTACCTAATAAATGCTCCCAAGATGGCGATAAACCTTTAGCTGCTCTCTCAGTAACATCATAAGGATCAAACGGTGCAATTAGCGGTGCAAAGATTGCTACAAAAGCTAATAAAGCAACTAATATTAGTCCGATTTTACCCTTCTTATGCTTCCAAATCTTACCAATAAACAAACCTATTCCAATAAGCGAGTTTAATATTTTTCTTAATACTTTCTTTAGCACTTTCATCGCTTTTCACCTACCGTAATTCTTGGGTCAAGCAATGAATATGTCAACTCAACAATCAAATTTGCGAGTATAGCTATAGTTGACATAAATAACATTATTCCCATCATCAATGGATAATCATTGGTATTATTAGCTTCTAAAAATAAAGTTCCCATCCCATTCCAATTAAAGATCTGTTCAATAATAACTGCTCCACCAATTAGTCCTGATAAACTCATCCCTACTGCAGTAACAATCGGTAACATCGCATTTCTTAAAGTATGTTTAAACAATACTTTGTTTTGACTTAAACCCTTAGCTCTAGCAGTTAAAACAAAATCTTCATTTGTTACCGCAATAACAGAGTTTCTTGTTCTTTGTGAATAACCGATAATCCCGCCAATTGACATTGAGATAATCGGTAAAGCTGCATTAAAGAACACGACCTTGATTGCTTCCCAACTCCAGTCAAATTGACTTACCATATTAGGATTGGTATATGCTGGAAATAATTCTAATTCAAATCCAAAATAAAATGATAAAATCAACGCAATGAAAAATGCTGGTAAAGCCACTGAAATCGTCGATAGATTTAATAGCAGACTATCCTGCCACCTACCTCTTTTCCAAGCCGCCACCGTCCCAAAGATCAAACCAATACATAAACTTATCACCAGATTTGATACACTTAAGACAAGTGTCCAAGGCAGTCTTTCCGCAATCAATGTACTTACTTTAGGATTACCGGTTCTAAAAGATGTTCCTAGATCAAACCTAAGTAACCCTTCCACATAATTCGTATACTGTTTAAACGTTGATACATCAAAACCATATTGTTCTCTTGTTACTTGTTTAATAATCTCATACTCGATATCACTCATATTTCCTTGCGGAGGATAATATCTTTCAGCTGGATCGTCAACCCCAAGTCTAGGGATAAAGAAGTTGAGGGTTAATACAACAAAGAAAATAAAAATCGCATAAATGATTCTTTTAATTATAAAAGATTTTTGCATTCTATCCCTCCACTCTTCTTAAATTTTGTAAAGTGTCAGTATTAAAGATTGTTGAACCTTCTACTACAATATATCCCTCGTATCTATCAGTTCTAGCTACAGATATGATATTTGAAGTGTAAAGCGGTATCTTATAGTAATTAAGAGCAATCAACTCTTGAATCTCTTGAAGAAGTTCATACTTATAATTTAGATTTAAAGACAACCTCATTTCATTAATCTTAGCACTTAAAACACTATCAGTTAATCTTCCATAATTAGAAGATTGACTTAGAGTCACAAAGTGGGCTCTATACATTATATCAGCATTTTCTAAAGAGAAAATTACTCCTTGAAGCGTCATATCAAATTTAGAATTAAAAATATAGGTTCTTTCCGGTGAAGATCCCTTAGCTTTAAACTCAACTTCAATTCCAATTTTCTGTAATTGAACTTGAAGTCTTGAGATAACATCTTGTTCACCTGGAGTGCCTAATATCGTATATTTAATTCTTTCTCCCGCTAATAACCGATACCCCTCATGATCTTTATCGGGAACAATCGCATCTAATAAACTATTAGCTTCTAATATTCGTTCCTCTAAATCGAATCTTAAAATATCCGCATCAGGATTATAAAAATCGGTTAGATTTTCACTTAAAAGCCCGGCACTTACAGTTTTCCCAGCTCCATTGAGCACAAAACTTACAAGCTCTTCTTGATTAATCGCTAAAGCAATTGCCCTTCTAAAATCACTAATTCCCAAAAGGTCTCTTAGCGCATTTTTCTCTGATGTTGCAGGATTTAAATTTATTACTAACGTTTGCGTAAAAATACCATCAGCGTTTGATACAAAGATATCTTCCCTATCATCAAACAGTGATAAATAATTTGAACTCACAGTCGAATCTAAAATATCGATATGCCCTTTTAAAAGCGCATAAATTGCGACATTTTGTTCTTGGAAAAGCATAAACTTAATCTTTTCTACCTTATACAAATAATCCAATCCATCTTTTAAATGATACTCATCATATCTTACCAATGTAATTACTTGAGCATTTGAATTTTCTGGATCAAGTTTATAACCCCCACTACCTACTGGATGTTGATATTGATATAGTGTTTCTGCAGTAGGTTCTTTACTATTGAGTTGATTATCAACTGTTACAATCGGTTCCCAAATATGCTCAGGCAAAATTAGGATTGTTGAAAAAAGTGAAGTTATCGCTCCTAAAACTTTATTTACATGAAGATACATCACTGTATCCTTTTCTTCCTCTGTTATATTATATCCTCTTTCATTAGCCCCATGGTCATAAGTAAAAATTCCTTGTCTAGTCATGACTCCATTTGAGTAACTATGTTGCAAGTCCGCAGTCCATGCTAAACTTCCAGCGTGATTTGATAAAGCGTTATTCGTTCCGATATCAAAGGTGTAATAGATATCTTCAACTGTCAGTTTTTCGCCATCATGCCAAAAAATATCATCATGGATGATTATTTTTACTACTAGATAACTTTCATCTGAACCTGAGTAAACAGCTTCTAATTCATCATAATCAATATTGCCTTCAGTGGTAAGAATCGGATCTCCTTCAGGTGATACATAATACCACTCCTTGCCAATCGATTCTACAAATGTACCAGTATTGTCATCATAGGTAAATAGCGTATTATAGACCATACTCGAAATTGTTGGGGCAATACCATCACGACTTAACCATGGCATAAAACTGGTTGGAAACGAAGCTCCTACAGAACCAACATAAAGCGTGTTACTTGCATCATCACGTCTTTCGTATTCGTTGCTTGAACATCCGACTAAAAATAAACTTATGAAAACTAAAGTTAAAGACATGATCTTTTTAAGCATTTTCTCACCTCGCTTAAATTAAAGTAAAGACCAATGGTAAAGCCCTTGATGAAATAAGGAGAGGGGCTTTACCATTGGTATTAAAACTAATTGCTAATAAGGGAAAATCATCTTCGTGCCAAATCCTTCTTTGGTCACGCAGTTATCATATATTTCCTCTATTCTAAAAACATAAGCTGGATATTTTAACCATCTCGTCATATCAGGACGGTGGTAAACATCGTGTTGAGCATTTAAAAATTGTTGATAAATTTCTCTTTTTCCTGTATCCATTTCGTCATGGATTTCCATCTTACCTCTTAATTCATAAGAGATTGCTGGTGGTTGATAATAAATAATAGTGGCTTCTGGATTAACCTTATAATTAGCATAACTATGCTTCTTAGCCATTTCCAAAGAACCGATACATGTAAAGTCGATTCTGTGTCTTGCTTCTTCGCCATACATGTATTTAATCAATAACTCTAATCCTCTTTGAGAATAAGTCTTGTCATCAGGAGTCCAACTCTTGATGTGTTCAATGTAGGCAGCTAGTGTTTCTTCTAAGTATTCTGGTTTTGGCATAAACCCAACTCCCTTAATACTAGCATTTAATCCCGCCGGTCCATATGATACCAAGGCTGGATCATGTGAACAAAAGCTCAAAAACACTTTCTCTGGTGACATTTCTTCACCACCTGCTAATTTGATTACGTTGTTGGCTCTCGTTCGAAAAGCCCAATTAAAAAAACTCTCTGCTGTCTTCATAAAAATTCTCCTTTTTTATTTATTCTACTTCAGGCATCGGGATAGTCATTGTTAATTCTCTATCCGCTCTTGAACCCATTTCACTAGCTTTAACTGGTAATGTTAAACTCCAATCCATATTGATTGAACCAGTAACTGCTTCTCCACCTGCTGGAGTTAAAGTTATCGTTAATCCATCAACTGAATAAGTTCCAGTTTCCTCAAAAGTATACTCAGTTTCACTCATAGTGAAGTTAGAAACAAAGAAATACTCGCCATTGATAAATTTAATAGTATAGTTATAAACCACTTCAGATCCCATAGCACTTACTGTATGAGTTCCTTCATAATAAATACCTAACTTAGAGCTTGTTAGTTGTCTTTCACTTCTTGAAGCCATTGCACTAGCTTTAACACTAATTGTTAAACCAGTTTCTGATAATGTACCAGTAACTGCTTCTTCACCCATTGGTGTGATTGTAAGAGCAGTTCCTTCAACTTCATATGTTCCGATTTCAAAATAGTTATATACTTCTCCACCCATTTCAAACTCACTGATGAAAGTGTAGATTCCATAGGCAAACATCATTTCGTAAACATAAACTACTTCTGATCCCATAGCACTTACTGTATGTGTGCCAACATATAGTCTTTCAACTTCAAGTGCAGTCATTTCTCTTAAACTTCTTGAAGCCATTTCACTAGCTTTAATAGAAATACTGATAACACCATCACCTAAATATTCACCTTCAACAGCCTCGCCACCCTCAGGTGTCATAGTGATAGTTGTTCCAGATACTGAATATGTACCAGTTTCTTCAAAAGTATAAAATTCTTCACCCATTTCAAATTCACTTACAAAATAATAATCGCCGTCAACAAAAGTTATTTCATACATGTAAATTACTTCACTACCCATAGCACTTACTGTATGACTTCCTTCATACATTTCAGCTAGCATTACATCTGGAACAGCTGTAGTTGGTGCCTCTGTAGTTGGAGCTTCTGTTGTTGGAGCTACAGTTGTTGGAGCTTCTGTAGTTGTTTTATTACAACCTATTAGTAAAACTCCAAACATAAAAACAAATAATGTAACAAATAATTTTTTCATATTTTATCTCCTCTTTTTATATTTATAATAATTTTTAAAATTATTCTTTCTTTAAACTAAAACCAATTTCTGATTCATCTGCCAAAGTAAAGTTAACGTTCAACCCCACTTCAGATATAACCATTTCATAAACCGTTTCATCTTCTGATGTAAGAATTAACTGGACAAACATAAATCTTCTTACGCTGAATGTTCCACTTTGTTCAATAATAGTCTCTTCCCCCTTCTTAACTAAAAGACTAAATGTTGCATTAGAATATAAAGTTAGACTGGCTTGATATTCATTCTCGAGTTCATCTGTAGTTTCGCCTATAAATTCACCTTGAATTGTTTCACAAAAGAAAGTAATATCTTCTCTTACTCCATCAAGATCATCAACTACAAAACTAGCATTTAAAACATAATTTGCTAAAGTTCCAGTATAACTATCATCATCACCTTCAGGACTAAAGACAAGCGCACCATTATCAAATGTAAAACTGCCACTTTCAGTTAATACAAAACTTCCATCATCAGAAGTAAAACTATAACCACCAAACTTATCTAGTACTAATATAGCATTAACTGGATTTTCTTTATCGAGATGCCCATAAAATGTTGATGCACAAGCGGCAGTAACAGCAAGTTGTAAAGTTCTTTCTTCTCTCGAACCCATTTCACTGGCTTTTACTGGAATTACCAAAGTATCTTCATCAAAACTACCCTCTACGACTTCAGTATCTAGATGCAATGTTACAACACCATCTTCAATATCATAATATCCCGTTTCTTCGTATTGGTAAGCTTCTTCTCCCATGGTAAAGTTACTAACAAATGAAAACTCTCTACCGACACTAAATTTCAAGGTATAATCATACACTACATCACTACCCATTGCACTTACTGTATGACTTCCGGCATACTCACCAAAATAATCTTCATACACTAAGACTTTTCCAACTAAGTAATAAATAATGCTTGGATCAGTTTCATCTTCTTTTGAAGCTGGCAAGTTCGAAGAACCATAAGGTAAAGTAGTTTGGAAATGTAAATTGCTTTCTTCAATTTCAAAAGTTGAAGTTTTAGGTGTTTCTGCAGTTGAATCACTATAGATCAACATATAAGTGTTTCCACTGCTTCCGACAGTTCCATGTCCCTTATCAGTAACATAGGTTCTATCAGGTGATAAATAAAAATTATCATCCGCATCAATCTTTAAATAAAAGATTAAAGGCATACCTAAATCGGTAATATCGATCATGTATTCACCGACAATACTTTCTTCTTCAACTGGTACTGTCGTTACTTCTGTTGTTGTTCCACCACAACCAAACATTAATAGTCCAAGTAAAAATGCTAGTAATATTGCAAAAAATCTGCTAAGACTCTTCATCTCTTTAACCTCCCTTTGGAATTATTGAAAAATCCCTATTTCATCATTATAACTTGATTATAGTCACTAGATTTTTATTATTCAATGACTGTCAATAAAAAAATCTTGAAAATCTTGAAAAATCACCCCAATACTCTATCGCGCTAAAGTAAATATGTATAAAAAAGAAAAAAAGTTGTCTTAATTTGACAACTTTTCACTAATTTTCTAGATTTTATTCGAATCTTGTTTTATCTTTCAATCTAAAAAAGACCGTTTTATAACCATCATTTCCATATTTCAAGGATTTAGCAATCCTACCAATAGTTGTTGTTGAAGCATTCGTTTTATAAATAACTTGTTGGTAAGAAGCTTTATGCCAAAGCATTACCGCTACTCCCATTCGATGAGCCAATTTTTCTAGTTCGCTCATTGTACATAGATCTTCAAAGAAACGATAAACTTCTTCGACTGTTTGAAGTTCTAAAATCGCTTTAGCTAATAAATCCATATTCTTACTCTTAGATTTTGGTTCAAATGGCATAATAATCACCCCTATTAATGATTATTATAACATTTTACCTAAAAAATATGCAACACGTTAACGTGATAAAGCAAAAAAAGGGCCTGTAAAGAATTAG
>DDWJ01000005.1 GCA_002345505.1 Caryophanales bacterium UBA2289 | reverse complement strand
TTTCTAATTCTTTACAGGCCCTTTTTTTTACGGATTTCATGAGATATATTTTTTCTACATAATTGTATTTTATCTCGTAAAGTGGTACAATTTTTAAGAGTGAAGGAGGTGTTAAGAATGGAAGATTTATTGCTAAATGAATTTGAATTGGAAAATGAAATTATAAACCTTATTAATTCAAATGAAAACGACGATATTTTGCGAGAAAAACTAGATATTTATCATGAATATGAAATCTCAAAAGCATTGCTCATAATGAATCTTGAGGAAAGAAAAAAACTTTACCAATTAATTCCAATAAGAAAACTAACAGAAGTCTTCGAAGACTTAACACCGGAAGAAGCTTTTGACATTCTTAAAGATACCTCAATCGAAATTGTCATCAATGTATTTAAAGAAATGGAAACCGATGACTTAACAGACATCATTCAAGCCATTGATGACAAAGAAGATCAAATAACCTATCTTTCGCTTATTGATGCCAGTAAAAGGGTTTTAATTAAGTCGTTAATCACTTTTGATGAAGATTTAGTCGGTTCCATTATGAACAATGACTTCGTCGCTATCTCCAAAGATTTAACGGTTAAAAAAGCAATCAAAGAAGTTGTAAAAATGGCTCCGGAAATTGAGTTTATTCATAATATTTACATTGTGGACGAATTCAAAAAATTAGAAGGCGCTATGTCCTTAAAGGAACTTATCAGTGCCGGTTATGATCAAAACCAAAAAATCGAAGACTTAATGAGCGTAAACCTGATTTACGTTACACCTTCAACTCCGATTGAAGATGCAATTGAAATAATGAAGAACTATAACTTTCTATTACTTCCAGTAGTTGATAAATATCAAAAACTAATCGGTATCGTCTCATTTGACGATATTTTAGAAGCTTTGAACCTAGAATCCGATGAAGATTATTCCAGTTTAGCCGGTATTTCAGACGTTCAAGTAGATGATAACGAAACTGTCTTTACAACTATCAAAAAAAGGTTACCTTGGTTAGTAATTCTTTTATTTATCAATCTTATAACTAGCTCTATCATCATTGGTTTTGAAGAAGAATTAAAATTACTGCCTACTCTCGCTATCTTCATGCCTCTAATCTTAAATATGGCCGGAAATTCAGGAACCCAAAGTTTAGGGATAATTATTAGACTATTCGCTACTAATCAATTAGAAAGCAAGAAGGAGATATTCAAGCACCTTCTTAACGAACTTTTAACTGGACTTGTCAACGGAGTAGTAATAGCTATAGGGTTATTCCTGATGGTAATTACTTTTAATTTCATCAAAGGTCAAGACTTTACTACTGGTCTTTCATTTGCATTAGTTGTTGCTTTATCGATAAATATTGCCCTTGTTGTCGCAACCCTTGCTGGTGCGATTGTCCCATTAGTAATCAATGCTATAAAAATTGATCCTGCTGTAGCTTCAGGACCATTCATAACAACTATCAACGATATTTTATCATTGTTGATATATTTTAGTTTAGCTAGTATCTTAATAGCTACTTTAGCGTAAAGGAGGGGTAAATATGGATGATTTAATTGAAAGAACAATAGAATTTAAAACCGATATTCTATCATTAATTGAAGAAAATATTAATAATCCTAATCTAGAAACTTTACTAGAAGAGTACCACCTTTATGATATAGCTAAGGTACTGACAGAATTTCCTGAAGATATCATTAAAGCGTTCTTTCATACTGTAAGTATTGAGTTCGCGGCTGAAATCATTGAATATCTTGATGAAGAGGACGCTACCTTTATTATCAAAGTAATCGGTGAAATCGATTCAGCGAAAATAATCGCTGATATGGATTTAGATGATGCTGTTGATATCTTAAAGTATCTAAAGAAAACCGGAATGAGAATTCTCAAGCAAATTGAACCAAACAGAAGAAAAGAAATTTTACAAGTCATGCTTTACGATGAAGATGAAATAGGGGCGTATTTAACCGACAGTTATTTAACTCTTCCAACAAATATTACCGTTAAAGAAGCGATGCGTAAAGTTGTAAACGAAGCCCATGACGTAGATTACATCTCCATTATTTATGTTGTTGATGAAAAAAACATCTTGCAAGGATTCATAAAACTAAAAGACCTCATTATCGCTAGAGCTGATGAACAATTAATAGATCTTATCAAAACAAGATTTCCAAGAGTTTATCCAACCGATGACAAAGAATACGTGGCTTCCCTAATGCAAGAAACATCTGAATCATCTATTCCTGTAATCAACGAAGACGGTGTGATGGAAGGTATCATCACCCACGATGACCTTATGGATATCATCTCCTTAGTTCAAGAAGAAGACTACGCAAAGTTTGCTGCCTTAGGTGATGTCGAAATCAACCTCAGTACAGCTAGCTTAAGAAAATCAGTTAAATCAAGACTGCCTTGGCTTTCAATTCTTCTAGGATTATCAATGATTACTTCAATCATACTCTCATTCTTTGAAGCCAGTCTATCGCTTAATCCTGGTTCTAGGCTTCTAGCCTCAAAACTAGCGGTTTACCTCCCTTTAATCTTAGCAATGGCAGGTAATACGGGAACCCAAAGTCTAGCCGTTATGATTAGATATTTAACAAAAAACATTGAACTAGAAAGAGATAAAATTAGAAAACATATTTTGAGAGAATTAAAAACAGGAATTCTTCAAGGGCTTATAATTGGTGTCTTAATCTTTTTGATGATAAACATTACAAACCAAATTATCTATAAAGAAATATCTTCACCAAATCTGATCTACGCAACTGTAACTTCCGGATCAATCTTTATCGCTTTGATGGTATCGACCACACTCGGAGCTTTGATACCGTTAATTATGACAAAATTAAAAATTGACCCTGCAGTTGCTTCAGGACCTTTTATCACCACAATATCTGATATAATAACTCTATCAATTTACTACTCAATCAGTCTTTTGATATTGTTGCCATTATATATAAACTAGGAGGAAATTATGAATTTCACAGGAAAACAAAAAGCACTTTTAAGAAAACTAGCTAATGATAAACCAATAATGTTTCAAATTGGTCTTCAAGGTTTAACGGAAACAGTTATCTCAAGCATCAAAGAAAACCTTAAGAAACATGAAGTTGGAAGAGTGGCTGTATTAAAATCATGTCCAACCGATATCAATGATTTAATTATTGAACTAGGAGAAAAAGATATCATCGTAGTCTATAAAATCGGTAGAGTTTTACTTTTATACAAAGAAAACCCTGAATTAAAGGATAGGATTAAATTATGATGAAGATTTTACTAACAAATGACGATGGGTATGATAGCGAAGGAATAACGATTCTTTATGAAGAGTTGAAGAAGTATGGTGAAGTATTACTAGTAGCTCCACATCACCATATGTCTGGAGCATCCGTCTCAAGAATCTTTTGGACAAAAGTAAAGGTTCATAAACACGCTGATGATATCTACTCAATCGAAGGAACACCAGCTGACGCTGTATCTTTAGCCTTACACGGATTAAATTACCGTCCTGATGTTGTAGTCTCAGGCATCAATAATGGTCTTAATGTCGGTGCAGATACAGTCTATTCAGGAACAGTAGGCGCTTGCATGGAAGCACTAAAAGCTAAAATCCCGGCAATAGCTCTTTCTGTTGACTTTGATCACTTTAAACAAGGCAAAAAAGACCTACCAAAGGTTTTAGATTTTATCTTCCATAATAATCTATTGTCAAATCGTTATCTCTTAAACGTCAATTTTATTGCGAAAGATTTTAAAAAATCTAAAGGCATCCTGATAACTGACCTAGGATTTAGACCAACAGAACATTACTATGTTAATGAAGGCGACTACTATAAAACAAAACGCAATTTTTCAACCTTTGAATTTGTTCCTGAAACCGATCTGTTTGCAGTTAATAATGGCTATATATCGATAACACCATTAAAATTTGCTAATCAAACTGAACATGGACTTAAGGAATTAAGAAATAAGGTGAGTCAAATTGGTCAAGAATAGCTGGATTTATTATCTAATCTATTTTCTCAATTTAGTACTGGTAGTAATCCTTATCGGTTTTATCCTTGAAAACACCCTAATTAAAATTTTGTTAGCTATTTATTTATTAGTTTTTTCATCAATCATCTCATTTATTAGTAGAAAGAAAGGTAGATGAATTATATTTTATGATAAACTCGGAAATTATCCCCATACTCTTAGAAGAAACCAAAGACTCTTTAATTGTTGCGGCCACTAAATACGGTGACGCTACCGATGTAAAAGAACTCTTTGATTGTGGAATAAACAATATCGGTGAAAATCGAACTAATGCTTTTTTAGAAAAGTACGATCTTTTACATGATTTAGATATTACTTGGCATTTCATCGGTCATCTTCAATCAAAAAAAGTAAAAACAGTTATCGATAAAATCGATTTTCTTCATTCACTTGATAGAATCTCTTTAGCCGATGAAATTCAAAAATACCGAAAGCTACCTTTAAACTGCTTTATTGAGGTAAATATAGCTGATGAAGACAGTAAATATGGCTTAGCAGTAGATGAAGTTGTTTCTTTCTATCAAAAAATAAAAAACTATGATAAAATAAGAGTAATCGGTTTAATGGGAATGGCCTCATTAACCGAGGATACAGATTTGATTCATTCTCAGTTTGAAAAATTAGTTTATCTCAAAGAAGAACTAAATAAAAACCATGATGGACAAATTGAATATCTATCAATGGGAATGACCAATGATTATAAAATAGCCTTGAAACTTGGCGCTACACACTTGCGACTTGGTTCAATCCTATTTAAAAAGGGAGAGAATTAAGATGGGTCTTTTTGGAAAGAAAAAAATAATACCAACAAATGTTGATTTCGAAGATCTAACCTTTGTAAAAGTAAATGATAATAAAGACGTCTATAAATATGCGGAAATAATCATGCACCGAATGCCAATAGTACTAAACTTCAGCGACTGCTTAATCTCAGAAGCTAATGAAGTTTTGATGTTCTTAACCGGTGTTTTATATGCCTGTGATGGCGAAATTGTTAAAATTCAAGATAAGATTTATTTGATGGCACAAAAGAGTGACTTATTAGGTCCAACGCTAAACAAATTTATCAATGACTATAGAAAGCAATAAGGATTATTTATGTTAATATTTTTAGAATACGCATACTATGTACTGCTAGCATATTTTTACACCATGATCGTTTACGTTTTATTAAGTTGGACACCTTTAAGAAACAGTCGTTTTTACTATATTTTAGGCAAAATTGTAGATCCGTATTTAGGAATCTTTAGGGGTTGGTTAGTATTTTCCAATATTGATTTCACCCCAATGCTTGGTTTAATTCTTTATCAAGTGCTTTTAGGCGTAATTGCTAGAGCCATTTAATTAAAAAGACTTGATAAATCCCCTAAAATTGTGTATAATCATTAAAAGATAATCGAAGATTGGGACAAGGTTAAAAAATAAACTTTTAGAGAGTCTGGAAATCGGTGAAACCAGATAAGCTTTATTTTTATAATTATCACCCATGAGAGAACTACTAAAATAATAGTAAGTAGTTACGTATTGCTGGCGTTAACAGCCTTTTTGAGTGCTAGTATTTTTACTAGAACTAAGGTGGTACCGCGGAAAATTTTCGTCCTTAATTTTTTAATGAATTAAGGATTTTTTTATTATTAAAAACTTGTGAGGAGTGACAAAAATGGAAAAAAAGAATTTCAAGGATAGTTTATTGATGCCGGCAACGGAATTTCCAATGCGTGGAAATCTCGGGCAGAAAGAACCAACAATCCATGAAGAATGGGCAAATTTAGATCTTTATAACCGAGTCATGGAGAAAAACAAAAATCGACCAAATTACATATTACACGATGGTCCCCCATATGCAAATGGGTCTATTCATGCTGGTCACGCATTAAATAAGATCTTAAAAGATTTTGTTTTGCGTTATAAGAATATGTCAGGCTTTAAAGCCCCATATTTACCTGGATGGGATACTCATGGATTACCAATTGAAAATGCTTTATCAAAAAGCGAAAAAGTCAATCGTAAGGAAATGGAACTTTCTGATTTTAGAGAGCTCTGTGCCAAATATGCGCTTAAGCAGATTGATATTCAAAGAGAACAGTTCAAAAGACTGGGTATTTTAGGTTTGTGGGAAACACCATATATAACTTTAAACAACGAATATGAAGCTTCACAATTAAGAGTATTTAAAGAAATGGTGAAAAAAGAACTTATCTATAAGGGCTTAAAACCAGTATACTGGTCACCATCAAGTGAAACTGCTCTAGCAGAAGCAGAGATTGAGTATAAGGATATTATATCGCCTTCAATCTATGTCGCTATGCCAGCAGTAGAAACATTAAACAAACTACCAAAAAATACTTACTTTTTGATTTGGACCACAACACCTTGGACAATCCCTGCCAATCTAGCAATAGCTGCAGGATCTGATATTGAGTATGTTGTTGTAAAGGTAAAAAGTAATAACTATGTCGTTAGTAAAGACCTCTTACCAAAACTAACAGACCTTTTAGGTTGGACAAATGCAGTTCAACTCCAAAACGTCTTCGGTTGGGAGTTAGAAGGTATGAGCTATAAACACCCATTATATAACCGAATCTCACCAATTATCTTAAGTGACCACGTTACTGTTGAAGATGGTTCAGGATTAGTTCATATCGCTCCAGGACATGGTGAAGAAGACTTTGTCGTTGGAAAAAAATATAATTTAGATGTATATTGTCCAGTAGACTCTAAAGGTATGATGACTGAAGAAGCGGGAGAAAGATTCGCTGGTCTTTATGTCGATGATTGTAATGAAGAAGTTATCAAAGCGCTATTTGAAGGTGGTTTCTTACTGGGAAGATTTGATTTTTCTCACTCCTATCCACATGACTGGAGAACCGGAAAACCTGTAATCTTTAGAGCTACATCACAATGGTTCGCATCAATTGAAAAACTTAAAGATGAAATCCTAAGAGAAATCCAAACAATTAAATGGTATCCAGCTTGGGGAGACGTAAGACTTAGCAACATGATCAAAGATCGTGGTAGTTGGTGTATCTCTAGGCAAAGAACCTGGGGAGTTCCAATTCCTGCCTTCTATACTGAAAAAGACACTGCTGTCTTAGATCCTGAAGTAATTGAACATATCGCTAATATCTTTGAAAAAGAAGGTTCAAATGCCTGGTTCAAAAAAGAAGCTGCGGAATTATTACCACCAGGATTTACTCATCCTGATTCACCAAATGGCATCTTTAGAAAAGAAACTGACATTATGGACGTGTGGTTTGACTCAGGAACATCACATCATGGAGCAATGAAAGATTTAGGCTATCCATATCCGGCAGATCTCTATATGGAAGGTAGCGATCAATACCGTGGCTGGTTTAACTCTAGTTTGATTACTGGAGTTGCAACTGAAGGAAAGTCGCCTTATAAAACCCTAGTTTCTCACGGATTTGTTCTCGATGGTGATGGTAGAAAAATGTCTAAATCCGAAGGCAATGTTGTTGATCCAAACAAGATTGCTAATACAATGGGTGCAGATATCTTTAGATTATGGACAGCTTCTGTTGATTATCAAGCAGACGTTAGATTAAGTGATAATTTAATCAAACAAGTTTCTGAATCTTACCGTAAAATCAGAAATACAATCAAGTTTTTACTAGGGAATATTTTTGACTTTGATAATGAAAAAAATAAAGTGGAATACGACTTACTTAACGATATCGATAAATACGTTTTAATCAAAAACAATAATTTAATCAAAGAAGTTCTAGATGCCTATGAAGACTTCAAGTTTGACGTTGTATATCGTAAGATAACTAACTACGTTAATTTCATTTCGTCATTCTACTTAGATTTTGCAAAAGATATCTTATACATTGAAAAGGCTGATTCATTATCAAGAAGAAGTATCCAAACTGTAATCTACAAAATTCTTGATACGCTACTTAAACTATTAACGCCAATTTTACCGCATACAACTTCAGAAGCTTATCAATACGTTCCAGACCGAAAAGAAGTGGACGTTTACTTGCTAGATATGCCGAAGGTTGAAGAGTTAGATAAAACTGTAGAAGCTGACTTTGATGAGTTCTTAGATTTGCGTGAAGATGTTCTTAAAGCCTTAGAAAACGCTCGTAATGAAAAAGTCATCGGCAAAAGCCTAAACGCTCATGTAACAATCTATCCTAAAGCAAAGATTGAAAATCTTCTTAACCGTATCAATGTCAATCTTGCTCAAGTATTTATTGTCTCAAAATTTGACGTTTCAAAAGATGGATTTGGCGCTTATAAAGGAACCGATGTTTCAATTGACGTATTAGCAGCCGATGGACATACTTGCGAAAGATGTTGGCAAGTGGTAGAGACTGTTGATGAAGATGGACTTTGCGACCGTTGCGTCGAAGTGTTAAATTAAAAAAATAAGCCGAATTTTCGGCTTATTTTGTCTATTTAGTAATTTGACTATTACCCAAAAAAATTGTATAATATTAATACGAAAAAATACAGGAGGAATACTATGAATATAAACAAATTAATCGACCATACTTACTTAAAAGCTTTTGGAACAAAAAAAGATATCGACAAACTTTTAGATGAAGCAAAAAAATATAATTTTAAGAGTGTTTGCGTAAATCCAGCTCATGTCGCATATTGCCATGAAAAATTACAAAACACTGAAGTTTTAACTTGCACTGTTATCGGCTTTCCTTTAGGAGCGAATACAATAGAAACTAAAGTCTTCGAAACCCTAAATGCTGTTAGCAATGGCGCTGATGAAATTGATATGGTTATCAATATTGGTAAGTTAAAAGAAAAAGACTATGACTATATTGAAAACGAAATCAATCAAGTATGTAAAGCCGCAATGGATAAAACGGTAAAAGTAATCGTTGAAATCTGTTATCTAGATGAAGAAGAAATCAAAAAGGTAAGTGAAATCGTTGGCAAAACTAACGCTCACTTTATCAAAACATCAACTGGTTTTGGCCCAAGCGGAGCGACGAAAGAAGCAGTTAAAATCATGAAAGACAATGTTAACGGCAAAGAAGTTAAGGCTGCTGGCGGCGTTAGAACTAAAGAAGACTTAGACAATATGGTTGAAGCTGGTGCCACAAGAATTGGAACTTCAAATGGTGTTAGTTTAATGAATGATGAGGAAGGTAGCGGCTACTGATGAACAACTTACAAGAAAGAATCTTTAATGACTCAAAAATTTTAATCAAAAAATTTAATTTTGTTAGATTTTTAATCTATTTTGCCGCAACAGTTTCAGTCACAATCATTATACTTTTAATCGCTAATCTTTTAAGTTGGTTTACAACTGCTTTTGTGCTTGGATTAGCTTTAATCTACAGTTTTGTTAGAGACTGGATGATTGCGAGATATTCTTTAAAAACAATGGATCGCTTTTATCAGTTTTTATCAGAAAAAACAGATGTTGATTTATATATACCAATACTAGAAAAAAACTATCAAGGATATTTCCTCAAAAAAACTGCACTGTATTTTAAAGGCGATGAAATGTTCTTAGAAGCTTTTAAACAAACATCTTCAAAAAAAGATCGTCAAGAAAGCATTACCGTAAAATACGGAAGAGATTTTTCCATAACCTTAAACTATCTCGATAAAGGCGGTTTAGTATACATTTTTGAATCCTTCTTGATGGACACTAAATATGCTTTCTCAATCGTAAATATCCCAGAAGTTATCGAAAAAATTAATAAACGAGTAAAAGGAGAATAAACTATGTCTACACCACACATAAGCGCTAATAAGAATGAAATCGCAAAAGTCGTTTTAATGCCAGGAGATCCGTTAAGAGCTAAATATATAGCGGAAACCTTTCTAGATAACGTAACAATGTTTAACTCAGTCAGAAATATGTTCGGTTACACGGGATATTATAAAGGAAGAAAAATTTCTGTAATGGGTAGTGGAATGGGTATGCCTTCAATCGGTATTTATTCATATGAACTATATAAGTTCTTTGACGTTGAAAACATCATTAGAATTGGTTCATGTGGAGCTTATACTGATAAGTTAAAACTATATGATACGATATTGGTTACTGAAGCTTACTCTGAATCAAGTTTTGCCTTTGCTCAAGGTAAAGTGAAGTCTGACACTATAAAAGCATCAGCTGAATTGAATAAAAAATTAGAAGCTATTTCTAAACAGATAAATATCCCTGTGGTAAAAGGAACAATTCATTCAAGTGACGTTTTCTACCGCGAATATCCTGAAGAAGTTCTTAGTCTGGCTAAGGAAAAAAATCTCTTAGGTGTTGAGATGGAATCATTTGCATTATTCCATAACGCCAATGTCTTAAATAAAAAAGCTGCTTGTTTACTAACCGTATCTGATTCCTTGGTAACTCATGAATCTACTACACCGGAAGAAAGACAAACTGCATTTACAAACATGATGAAAATAGCTCTAGAATTAGCAGAATAAAAAGGTTTGTACAAAACCTTTTTTTTGAGGTGAAGAAGATGAAAATAATCAAAAGAGAGATCGATTCTTTAAATGTCTATTATATGCCAAACAAGAAGTTTAAAACAATCGACATGGCTTTTGTGTTTACAAACAAGTTTGATCCTAAAGAAATTAACGAAAGAAACTTCTTAACAGAAATTCTTATGGAAACAACTTCCAAATACAACAACCAGGAAAAACTTAGCCTTGCTTGTGATAATCTATACGGTCTAGATAAAACCAGTAATTATCACAATGTCGGCAATATGAGTATAACAACTTTTATGGCCAGAACCATCAACGATAAATTTGTTGATGAATCTGACGTTTTTTCAGCTTCGTTAGACCTTCTCCTAGAGATTATTTTTAAACCAAAGCTCTTTAATGGACTTATTCCTAAAAAGGGTGTTGAAGAACTTAAAGAACAAACAGAAGAATTACTGCTAAGTATTAAGCAAAACAAAAATGCTTATACATATTATCAGTTTATGCATGAATATACGAGAAATAACCGTGATACGATAGCTATTTTTCCAGAAAAACGCTATTTTGATGATATTAGTTCGATAACTGTGACAAATATATACAAAAAAATGATTGAAGAAGACTGCCTTCAAATCTTTATTGCGGGTGATTTTGATCATGATAAAATGGATGAATTAATTAAAACCAAAATGTCCTTTTACAAAGCAAAAACAAACCTTGATTATGGCTTTCAAAACCAGTTTATATCCGATAATAAGCTAAATGAAGTAACGGAAAAAGAGTCAACTGGACAATCACGAATATTCATCGGTTATAACCTAGGATTTGATGTTACCAAGAAGAATGTTTCATTAATGACGCTTTTCGATGAAATCTTTGGTGGTTATGAAAAATCAAAACTTTTCAGCAACATCCGTGAAAAGCTCCAACTATCTTACTATGTATATTCACGCTATAATGAAGACAACAATCTCTTTTTCGTTAACTTAGAAACAAGTAAACAAAATCTAAAACAAGCTCTAGAAGCTGTAGAGAAAGAATTGAAGGCTTGTCAGATGGGCGAAATCTCTGACGAACTATTTATTCAAGCAAAAACAAATCTAACCAAAAGACTAGAAATAGCGATGGATTCACAGACAAAGCTGTTGCTCCACAATATTATTGAATATTTAAAATATGGTAGTGCCTTTGATTTAGAAAACAAAATCAAAACTATTCAAGAAATTACTAAAGAAGAAATTGTTAGTTTAATTAAAAATATTACTGTCGATACGATTTATATCTACACCAATGAGGATTAGTATGCAAAAAAAAGAAATCTTAAAAGATGAATTTATCTTTGAAACCACCCTTAAAAACGGGTTAAAAGTATACTTGCATCCAAAGCGAAAGTTCGTTCAAGCTTTCGCTGCTTTACAAATTGGTTTTGGTGGTAGAGATTTTCGTTACCTTATAAACAATGAAAAACAAGAGCTTCCTAAAGGTACTGCACACTTCTTAGAACATATGCTCTTTGAAAACAATGGTTCTACCCTAAGTGACTTTTTTATCGATCAAGGTGCTGATATCAATGCTTACACCTCAAGAAAACTGACTTCTTATTATTTTTCCACTAGAGATAATTTTACTAATCTTTTGAAACGTCTACTAGATAATTTTGTCGATTATAACTTTAGTGAAACATCAGTAAAGAAAGAACGCAAAATTATTACGCAAGAACTTTCAATGAACGATGATTCTTATAGTGTGAAAGCCTATAAAACTTTATTAAAAATGATGTATAAAGATGAATCGATTTATGAAGATATTGGCGGTAGTCAAAAAACAATAAAAGAAATTACCATTGAGACCTTAAAGAAAGCTACTACCGACTTTTATCATCCAAAGAATATGAGTTTGGTGTTAACGGGAAACTTTGATAAAGATGAAGTTATAGCTATGCTTGATGTTCATCCTTTTGTGCTTAAGAATTGGCATGAATACCAAGAAATTACCCATAAAACTGATCTTTCTGATAAATCTAAACATATCTATAAAAGAGAAGACTCTGCTTTAGATACAAATATTGTTGAAGTCGGAGTTAAAATTCCTGAAGCGATTTTTAATGATAAGTCATTGGATCATAATATCATCACTAACTCATTCTTTTCAATGATTTTTAGCCCAGCATCACCTCTTTATAAAGTCTTAAAGAAGAAGAAACTTCATAACTTTACCTTTTCAGCTTCACCGGTTATAGAAGATGACTACGGCTTCTTTAATATTTCGATAGAAACAAAAAAGGTAAAACTCTTCAGCAAAACAATTCAAGAGTTACTGATTGATTTACCAAATATGAAGTTCGATGAAAAGATTTTCAAAGCTTACAAACGCGCTGACATCGGCAGAGCAATAAAAGCTTTTGATGATGTTAAACAATCGCATTCTTTAGTTAAAAGGCTGATAAATGATGGAGTCGATCTATATACATTCGTTGAAAAATCGAAGAATATAACATTTGATGACTTTTTAGTCTATCAAAACATCTTTACAAAAAACAATATTTATATTGTTGAGTATCTCTCAAAGCCCCTTAACAAGAAAAAAAATAAATGATATAATTAATTATAAAGTTGGTGAAAAATATGATTTTACGTTCAATTGAGTTCATTACTTCAGCTGTCAAAGTTACAGATTACCCTGAAGACAAATTACCACAAATTGTTTTTGCTGGAAGATCGAACGTCGGTAAATCATCATTTATCAACTCGATCCTAAATGTGAAAAATATCGCTAGAGTAAGTCAAACTCCTGGTAAAACGAGACTGATTAATTTCTTTATGATTAACAAAGAGTTCTATCTAGTTGATATTCCTGGTTACGGATACGCAAACGTCTCAAAACAAGAACTTATTAAGTTCGCAGAGATGATTGACGAATATCTAGCTAATTCGCATATCGCTTTAGGTGTACTATTACTTGATATTAGAAGAATACCAAATGAAGACGATCTATTAATGTATAATTATTTTAAACAAGTAGGATTCAATACCTTGATAGTTCTAACAAAAGCAGATAAATTATCAAGCAATCAAAAACAAAAACAATTAAAATTAATCAAAGAAAAGCTTCAAATAGGCGAACACATGATTACTTATTCAACCCAAACTAAAGAAAACCGAGATAAAATCTGGGAATTAATTCAGAAAGCAGTTGAGAATAATTATGAGTAACAAATTGTACGACGATATTGCAAAAGATTATGATTTTTTAGTATCTGATGATATTGAAAACTTTCGTTTTCCTTACTCAGAACATTCAATGGTTCACGAAATAATCGCTGAATACGTATCAGAACCAAAAAAGGATGTTCCTCTTAAAGTCTTAGATATTGGAATCGGTACGGCTTCATTATATGAAAAAATCATGCCGGAAAAAATCGAGCTAACCGGCATTGATAACTGTGAAGCTATGCTGGAAATCGCTAAGTTAAGAGTTCCTGAAGCTAACCTTATCAATCACAACATAAAAAAGGGATTGCCAAAAGAGCTTGATGATGAAAAATATGATTTCATTATTATCAGCTATGTTCTAATGAATTTCGATCTCGAATTTTTCTTATACTTTATTGAACTATTCAAAAAACATTTAGCACCTTTTGGAAAACTTTTAATTGGTGATATCATGTTTTATAGCGAATCCCAAAAACAAAAATTCCTTCGCGATAATGAAATATCAGAAGATCACAATCTATATTTACATGTTTATGAAGAGATGCTTGAAAGATTAGATGATCACTTTGATTTAAGCTTTATGGAGATTAACCAATATACCGGTTTAATCATTGTCGAGAAATTATACCAAAACTCTTTACAATATGAAGAAACTTTGGTACAATACAAGTCAAATACAGAGAAGTGGAAGAGTACTCATCCTGAGAAAAAAAGCGAGTAAACTAATTGGTGTAAAGTTTACCTCATAAGGTTGAAGAAGGTAGCCATGGAGTAGATTAGATGAACAAATTAAGTAGTTTAATCCGTCTTGCCAGCGTTATTTGGTCATAATAAGTGCTAGATTTATATCTAGAACAAAGGTGGTACCACGGAGCTTAATTCGTCCTTTTTTAGGACGAATTTTTTTTAGGAGAAAAATCATGGAAGAAAACTACATTAAAAGAATAAGAAGTTTTGTTGGCAATGAGTATATTATGGTAAATGCAACAGCCGTGGTTATTGTGAATGACTCCGGTGAAGTTCTCCTCGAAAAACGCAGTGATAATAATCTCTGGGGATTACCAGGAGGATTGATGGAGTTAAGTGAAACAATTAAAGAAGCTGCAATCAGAGAAGTCAAAGAGGAAACAAATCTTGATGTCTGCCTTACCAGATTTATTGGGGTTTTCTCCAATCCTTTCATGCGATGGAAAGAATTGGATTACGCAAAAGTCTTCACCTTTGCATTCACTGCTAAAGTATTCGGTGGAGAACTAAAAATCAACGACCATGAGTCGCTTGAAATGAAGTATTTTGCTTATGAAGAATTACCGCCACTGCACTCCATTGACACAATTGAAATAATTGAACAATACTATAACTTTAACAAAATTATGATAGAAGGTGAAATATATGATGGATAAAAAATACAATCCAAAAGAAGTTGAACAAGGAAAATATGAATTTTGGTTGGAAAACAAAATGTTTTCTTCAGGTGATATGAGCAAGAAACCTTTTACAATTGTCATTCCGCCACCAAATGTTACAGGTAAACTTCATTTAGGCCATACCTGGGATAATACTTTACAAGACATTATTATCAGAAGAAAAAGAATGCAAGGATTTGACGCTTTATACCTACCTGGTATGGATCACGCCGGAATTGCCACTCAAGCAAAGGTTGATGCTTTGCTTAAGGAACAAGGAAAAAGTCGTTATAATATGGAACGTGATGAATATCTCGACGTTGCTTGGCAATGGAAAGAAGAATATTCTAACTTTATCCGCGAACAGTGGAAAACTATGGGATTGTCACTTGACTATTCTAAAGAACGCTTTACCCTTGATGAAGGCCTTTCAAAAGCTGTTAATAAAGTCTTCATTGACCTTTATAACAAAGGGTATATCTACCGTGGAGAAAGAATCATTAACTGGGATGTTGAGGCTAAAACAGCCCTTTCTAACATTGAAATAGAACATATTGAAACCGAAGGAGCGCTTTATTATATAACTTATCCTTTTGTAGATAAAGAAGGTGGTGTAACTGTTGCGACAACGAGACCAGAAACAATGTTTGGTGATAGTGCGATAATGGTTCATCCTGAAGATGAAAGATTTTTACATCTTCACGGAAAAGAAGTATTCATTCCAACCACAAATATAAAAATAAAGATAATCACAGATAAATACGTTGATAAAGACTTTGGTACCGGTATTGTTAAAGTAACACCAGCCCATGACCCAAATGACTTTTTAGTTGGGAAAAGACATAACCTAGAAATGCCACTATGCATGAATGAAGACGGAACTATGAACCAGCTTGCCTTTAATTATGCAAATATGGAAAGATTTGCATGCAGAAAAAAATTAGTCGAAGATCTAAAAGAACTAAACCTATTACAAAAAATTGAAAAGATTAAACACAATGTTGGCCATAGCGAAAGAACAAATGTAATTGTTGAACCAAGATTATCAAAACAATGGTTTGTTAAAATGGATGTTCTAGCTAAGAATGCTCTAGATCTTTCAGAAGTAAAATTCGTTCCGGAAAGATTTTCAAAAATCTTCACTAACTGGATGGAAGGAATAGAAGACTGGTGTATTTCAAGACAGTTATGGTGGGGTCATAGAATACCAGTATGGTATAAAAATGATGAAGTTTACTGTGGAGAAGAAGCGCCTAAGGACGAGGGATGGGTTCAAGATGAAGATGTCCTAGACACTTGGTTTTCTTCAGCTTTATGGCCATTTTCCACTTTGGGATGGCCGGAAATAACAGTTGACTTTAAACGCTATTTTCCAAATGATGTAATGGTTACAGGTTATGATATTATCTTCTTTTGGGTTGCGAGAATGATTTTTCAATCAATAGAGTTTACCAATGAATCACCATTCAAAGAATGTTTAATTCATGGTCTTATTCGTGATAAAGATGGTAAAAAAATGTCGAAATCTCTTGGTAATGGCGTCGACCCAATTGAAGTTGTAGAACAATATGGAGCTGACTCTTTAAGATATTTCATCACCACAAATTCTAGTCCTGGACAAGATTTAAGATATGAAGAAGAAAAGGTTTTATCTAGTTGGAATTATATTAACAAAATCTGGAACATATCTCGTTATATAATCATGTCTTGTGAAGACGTTTTAGGAAAGAACTTACCGCTAGAAGTAGAGAAATTCACTTTCCCTGACAAATGGATTATGACAAAACTAAACAAACTTATTGATCAAGTAGACAGTTTCTATGATGCCTACGAATTTGGCGAAGTTGCTCGATTAATCTATAACTTTACTTGGAATGATTTTGCATCATGGTATTTAGAAATGGCTAAACTTTCAGATACTTTGACAACAAAAAGCGTTTTGCTATATGTTCTTAAAGCAATTATTAAACTGCTTCATCCATTTATGCCATTTGTTACTGAAGAAATCTTCCAAATGCTTAACACTGGGGAAGTATCAATCATGAGAAGCGAGTGGCCAAAAAACAATAATATCATCTTCGAATCGCTCAATGATAAGGACTGGTTCTTTGAACTGATTAAAGACATAAGACAAGTTAGAAACGATTATCAAGTTTCTTGGTCTAAACCAATTGACCTGTTGATTGAAACCAGCAATGAAAATAAATTATTCCTTGATTCAATGGATCAATATATCAAAAAGTTCTTAAATCCAGAAAACCTAATCATTGGTGAAAAATTAGACATACCAGAAAAATGTGTATCAATCATCCTAGCTACAGCTCAAATTTACATTCCACTTGGTTCTTTAGTAAATGTAGAACAAGAAATTATTAAACTTAAAGACCAACTTGATGCTTTAGCGAATGAGATTAATCGTTGTGAGAAGATGCTTAACAATCCAGGTTTCACAAATAAAGCTCCAGCTCAAAAAATCGAAGCTGAAAAACAAAAACTACTAATGTATCAAGAAAACTATAGAGAGGTTCAAAAACGCCTAAAGGAGCTAACTAACTAAAATGTTCAAAACAATAAATGAAGCTCAAGTATGGATTGAAAACATTAAGAGATTCGGGTCAAAACTTGATTTAACCCGAATGGAAAAAGCGACCAAACTCCTAGGACATCCAGAAAAGGAATTCAAATCGATTCATGTTGGTGGTACTAATGGGAAAGGTTCCACCTCAACATATCTAAAAAAGATTCTCAGCCATGCCGGTTTTAAAGTCGGAATTTATACTTCACCATATGTAGTCAAATTTAATGAACGAATTGGTATTAATGACGAATATATATCTGATGAAGATATGGTAAACTATGCAAACATATTATATCCATTAACAGAAAAAATGCTCGAAGAAGATGAAACCGTCACCTTCTTCGAGGTTTTGACATTAATGAGTTTCTTGTACTTTAGAGATAATCAAGTTGATTACGCAATTATTGAAGTCGGTTTAGGAGGCTTATTAGACGCTACTAATGTTATTATTCCCGAAATCTCCGTGATAACCAATATTTCCTATGACCATATGAAACAACTTGGTGATAGTCTTGAATCAATTGCGCTTAATAAACTAGGGATTGTTAAAGACAATGTTCCTTTAGTAACCGCAATTGAAAACATCAATCTCTTTCCACTTTTTGCGGAGGTTACAGCTAAACATAACTCGAGATTAAAAATAATTAACTTCGATATGGTGACAGATATCAGTGTTAAAGAAGTCACCAAATTTAAATACCATGAAAACGAATATATCCTTAATCTTACCGGATATCACCAAGTCAAAAATGCTTGTTTAGCTATTGAAACGATTAGACTATTAAGAATTTTAAACAATATTAAAGTAACTGAAGAAGATATTCATGAAGGCTTAAAACTAGCAGCTTGGCCAGGAAGATTTGAATTTTTTGGACCGAATATCGTTATCGACGGAGCTCATAATATCGGCGGTATCCAAGCGCTTGTTAGAAGCGCCAAAGAAGTTTTTAAAGGCAAATACATTAAATGTCTATTCTCGGTAATGCGCGATAAAGAACATAAAAAAATGATTGAGGAACTAGATAATTTCTGCGACGAACTCTATTTCACTGAGTTCGAATATCAAAGACGCGCTGATGCTGAAGAATTGTTCTTAGAATCAACTCACTATCATAAATCATTCCATAAAGATTACAAAGAAATTTTTTACAAGTTGATCGATTTAAAAGAAAACGAAGTTTTGATTATCACCGGTTCTTTATACTTCATATCAGAAATTAGAAAACTATTAATTAAATAAATAAAAAAAGAAATATATAATTATGCTAGTAACATTATTGTCGGGTGATAATAATGTATATGATTAAAGATATGCCAAAATTAGAAAGACCAAGAGAAAGATTGTTAATGTTTGGTCCAGAAAGTTTATCGACATACGAACTTCTAGCTATCATTCTTAGAGTTGGTTCAAATGGTCAATCAGTTATTGATTTAGCCAAATCATTGGTAAATAATCTCAATGATCTATCCGATTTAAAAACAATGACAATCGATGAACTAAAAAAATTTAAAGGAATAGGAAAAACTAAAGCCATTAGTGTTTTAGCTGCTATTGAACTAGGCTTTAGAGTTATCAATCCTAAAAAAGAACAAATACAAGTTTCATCTCCAGATAATGCCTTTGAACTTTTAAAGTATGAATTATCCGATTTGAAACAAGAAGTACTAGTAGTATTATATCTCGATTTAAAAACCAATCTAATTGCCAAAAAAACCATCTTTAAAGGTGGTCTTAATCAGAGTTTAGTTCATCCCAGAGAAGTTTTTAAATACGCAGTTAAATTTTCTGCTTATCAAATAATTTTAGTTCATAATCACCCTTCTGGTGATGCAACCCCATCTTCACAAGATATTGAAGTCACAAAAAGATTCATTGAAGCTGGAGATATGTTGCAAATTAAAGTATTAGACCATATAATAATCGCCGGGAATACATACTTATCAATCATTGATTACACAGCAAAAAATAAAAGGCGTTCAATTTGAACGCCTTTACTTATTTAAAAATTGCAATACATCATTATAAACTTCAGTTTTATTAATTTCATTCAAGACTTCATGTCTAGCTTCAGGGTAAATCTTATATGCAATATCTTTATAACCCAATTCCTTCATTTTCTGCACTAATGCTGCAATTTCTTTACCATAATTACTTAAAGCATCATGACCACCTGAGATAAAATAATGTGGCAAATCTAAGTTACCCAACGATATATTTTTCTTATTATTAACAAACTTAATCCATTTAAACATATCTAGATTGGCACTTACAGAAAATGGTTGTCCACACATTCTTGAATTATGGTAATATTGTTGAATAACCTTATCTCTAGTAAGCCATTCCTCATTTATTCCATCAATTATCTTATCTTTGCGCATTTTCTTTTGATTGGCATCTATGCTCATGTCTTGAATAAGTTTAGAAACATATTTAGGGCCTTTAAAGAACTTAATAATTTTGGTTAAAGCTATACCCACTGCAACAAGCATTTTTGGAGTATAAGCTGTACCTGATATAACAACTTTACTATAAACGTTCGGGAAGTCTAAAACTAATTTTCTAGCTAAAAAAGACCCCATAGAATGTCCAAGCAAATAGATAGGAGAATCAGGATAATTCTTCTCAACATATTCCTTAACTAATAAAACAGATTCATAAGCTAATAGATCACCATTTTTATCTGCAAAATGAACAAAATCAAGATTGCTGGTAGATAAGCCATGACCGATAATATCACAACCGATTACTAAATATCCATTCTTCGCTAAAAATTCAGAAAACAGACCATATCTAGCAAAATGCTCAGAAGCGCCATGAATAATCTGCACAACTGCCTTAACTTTTTCTGTTGGTTCATAAAGATAAACATGAATTGAATTATTGTGATAATCCTGGAGTGTGAATTGTTTCATAAAGCCTCCTCATAATTATAAAAAAATATATATATCAAATTATACCATTATACATTTAAATTTTAAACATCATTTGATATAATAAATAAGGAGGTTATCATGGGAAAACACATACTAGCAATCGATCAAGGGACCACATCCTCCCGCGTTATCATTTTTAATCAAGAAGGCAAAATCGTTTCTTTTCATCAAAAAGAATTTAAGCAATACTTTCCTAAACCAGGATATGTCTTGCATGACGCTGAAGAAATATGGGAAAGTGTTGTTTTTTGTATGGAAAAAGCCTTACAAAAAGCTAATCTTTCATATAATGATATTGATGCAATTGGTATTACCAACCAACGTGAAACAACAGTTATTTGGGATAAACTTACTTCAAAACCCCTACATAAGGCAATATGTTGGCAGTCATCCCAAACTAAAGAAATCTGTGATGAGTTGATAGAATTAGGTTACCAAGAAACATTTAAAACAAAAACTGGATTATTAATCAATCCTTATTTTTCAGGAACCAAGATCAAGTGGCTATTAGATAATGTTAAAGAAGCAAGATCACTTGCAGATAATAATCAGTTAGCCTTTGGCACAATAGATAGCTGGATAATATGGAACTTATCCAAGGGAAAAAGTCATATAACCGATTATTCCAATGCTTCAAGAACATTAGTTTATAACATTCATGAACTCAAGTGGGATGAAGAATTACTTAATATCTTAACAATTCCACGTACTATCCTTCCTAAAGTAGTTGATTCAAGTGGTATAAGTGCATATACAGATGAATCACTCTTTGCTAAAAAAATTCCAATATCGGGTATTGCAGGGGACCAACAAGCCGCGCTCTTTGGACAAACATGTTTTAATCCAGGTGATGTCAAAAATACTTATGGTACCGGCTGCTTCTTGTTAATGAATACTGGAAACACTCCAAAATTGTCACAAAACGGACTTTTAACAACCATCGCTTGGGGAATTAATGGTGAGGTTGAGTATGCTTTAGAAGGTTCTATTTTTGTTGCTGGAAGTGCAATACAATGGTTACGAGACGGTTTAGGCATTATCGAAACAGCTCAAGAGACGGAAGAGTTAGCGCGGAAAACAAAGAGTAATCTTGGAGTCTACTTTGTGCCGGCTTTTGTTGGATTGGGTACTCCATATTGGGAAGAAGACGCTAGAGGAAGTTTCTTTGGTTTAACCAGAGGCGTTACCAAAATGCATATCGTTAGATCAGCACTTGAAGCAATCTGTTACCAAACAAAAGATGTAGTTAATCTTATGGAGAAAGAAGCAAACATCAAGTTAAGTGGATTGAAAGTTGATGGAGGCGCTTCTAAAAATAACTTTTTAATGGAATTTCAGTCTGACATCTTGAATTGTAATATTTCTCGACCTTCAATCAATGAAACTACTGCACTAGGAGCTTGTTATTTAGCAGGCATCGGCATTGGTTTATGGAAAAAAGAAGATGTTATAAGCAAATGGATAGTCGATAGAACCTTCAAACCAAATATGACTGAAAACAAACGCAATGAACTCTATCATAACTGGCAAAGGGCTTTAAGAGCTTGTGTTGCTTTCGCAGATAAGAAAAATTATTAAGGGGGATTATTAATGAATAACGACAAAATCAATAAATTCAATGAACATAAGAAACAAGTAGAGCAAAAAATAATTATCGGAATTATACTTTTTGTATTAGCTATTGCTAGTTTTTTAATATCTTCAGCATCATCATCAGGTAACTTTGATGTATTTTTTATCATCATGGTTATCTTAGGTATAGCTGCTATTGTTATGTTTATAATGGGTTCAGTAGGATATTACAGTTTAAAAAAGACTTTTAAGAGAGATTTTTTAACGGAAATGTTCACACAACTTATACCGGATGTGACCTATAGGCCTGAAACTGGTCTTTCACAAGATGAAGTTTACTCATCAGAGTTCTTAAAAAGAGCTGATAGATATCATTCTGAAGACTATATTGCTGGGAAAATCGGTGACGTTGATTTTGTCTCTAGTGATGTAAAACTTGAAGAAAGACATGTTCAACACACGAAGAATGGAACAAGAGTTTATTATGTTGCTTATTTCATTGGTAGAGTTTTCCGTTTTGATTTCAACAAAGTTTTCACTGGCAATCTTCAAGTTCTAGAAGCCGGTTCACCTTATTCAAGAAGAAAATTCAATAAAGTTAAAATGGAATCCATTGACTTTAACAAGAAGTTTAAAATATTCGCTGAAGAAGATATTACAGCCTTTTACATTCTTACACCCGACATTATGGAAGCAATCTTCAATTTAGAAAAAAGAAACCCTGGTAGAATCTCCATGTCATTCTTGGGAGAACACCTCTATGTTGCGATAAATAATAGTCGCGATACTTTTGAATTACAACTCTTCAGAAAACTCGACCAATCAGTAATTGAAGAGTTTAAACGAGATTTATTAGTTATTAAAGACTTTATCGTGTCTTTAAAACTTAATAATAAATTATTTAAGAAAGATTAAGGAGGATTTATATTATGTTTAACATGTTTTTAATCGGCACAGGCGGGATCATTGGAATCGTTATCGCTGCTTTAGTGTTTATCATTATCTTATGGTACATTTCAGTAATGAACCGTTTGCGTCAACTTGAATTAAAGGTGCACGAAGCAGAATCAGGAATTGATGTAGCATTGACAAAACGTTTCGATATGCTTACAAAAATGCTACAAACAACAAAAGGTTATGCAAAGCATGAAGCAGAAACTCTTGAAAATGTTGTGAAATGGCGTTCCGGTATTCCTAAAGACGCTACTTTGAAGGATAAAGAAGAATTCTTTAACCAATTAAATACAGTAGCTCAAGGAATCAATGTTGTAGTTGAAAAATATCCAGACCTAAAAGCTAATACAGTTTTTATGGAACTTCAATCTGCAGTAGCTAATACAGAAGAACATCTTCAAGCAGCTAGAAGACTCTACAATGCTAATGTAACAACAATCAACACAATCATCGTTACTTTCCCACAATCAATCGTTGCCAATATGATTAAAATGGAAAAGAAACCTTACTTTGAAGCTGAAGAACAAAAACGTCAAGACGTTAAGTTTGAGTTCTAAGAAAAATTGGCCAGTATTTAATTAAATTCTAAAGATTTTATAATCTAGACAAGTCTAAACGCTTGTCTTTTTTATTTTTTAATAAAATAGTTGGAAATTATCACTATTAAATTATCTATTCACTGATATTCTTTGATTAAGTAATTTTAATCTAAATTGCTATAATTTAAGAAATAGAGGAGGAATAAAATGAATCAATTAATCTTAGTAGGTAGACTTGTAAGCGATCCAGAGTTAACGGTATTAGAAAGCGGTATGAAGGTATCGACCATCAACCTAGCGGTAAAAAGATCATTTAAAAGCGGTGAAAATAATCAATATGAAACAGACTTCTTTAAATGTACGTTATGGAGCGGTATTGCTGAAGCAACAGTAAGCTATTGTAAAAAAGGCTATACAGTTGGAATTAAAGCGCGGATTCAACAACGAAATTTCATTCAAGAAGAAAAAACAATCTTTTCTTACCCAGAAATAATTGTTGAAAAAATCACCTTTATAAACAAAAATGCACAAGACAATGAATAAGCACCCTAGGGTGCTTATTTTTTTCGTTTTAACTTGGTTATATTTAAAAATATGATATAATTTTAAATAGAATAAATAAAGGTAGGAGGTATAATAACTAATAAATATTAGTTATAAATATAAATGAAACAATACTTAGAATTCTTAAATCATATCTTAAATAACGGCCAAAGAAAAGACGATAGAACTAATACTGGTATTATCTCTACCTTTGGATACCAAATGCGTTTTAACCTAGAAGAAGGATTTCCGCTGCTAACAACCAAGAGAGTTCATTTTAAATCAGTTGTTCATGAACTTTTATGGTTTATTAAAGGTGATACCAATATTAAATATTTAGTTGACAATGATGTAAGAATCTGGAATGAATGGCCGTATAGAAATTTTACAAAGTCATCTGATTATAATGGACAAACCCAAGAACAATTCGTTGAATTAATAAAAACAGACCTGGATTTCGCAAAAAAACATGGTAATCTTGGCCCGGTTTACGGCAAACAATGGCGAGATTTCAATGGTTTTGATCAATTAACAAATATAATTGAAGAGATTAAGAATAATCCTTCCAGCAGAAGACTTATTATCAACTCTTGGAATCCACCTCAAATCAAAGATATGGCTTTACCACCATGTCACATGATGTTCCAATTTTATGTATTTGATGATAAATTATCACTACAAATGTACCAAAGAAGTGCTGATGCTTTTTTAGGAGTTCCATTTAATATTGCTTCTTATGCATTATTACTAGCTCTAGTAGCTAAAGTCACTGGACTTACTGCACATGAATTTGTGCATACAGTTGGTGATGCCCACATCTATATCAATCATCTAGAACAAGTTAATACGCAATTAAAACGCGTTCCTCGAAAATTACCAAAACTTATTTTAGCTGATAAGTTAAATATTGAAGATTTTACCTACGAGGATATTACTTTAGAAGCTTATAATCCTCATCCAACTATTAAAGGAAAGGTTGCTGTGTAGAAAAAATGATTAGTATGATATTTGCTATGGACCCTACGGGGTTAATTGGAAAAAATAATGATTTACCTTGGGATTACCCAGAAGATTTACAGTACTTTAAATACGTTACCTTAAACAAAACCGTTTTAATGGGTGTTACCACTTTTGAGTCAATTGTTCAAAGGTTAAATAAACCATTACCAAACCGCAAGTCAATCGTGGCTTCTTTAGATAATTATTCTTATCCAGGAGTAGAAGTAATCAATGATTTAATTGGATTTTTAAAGAAACCACATAACGAAGAAATATTTGTGATTGGCGGAAAAACTATCTATGAAATAGCTTTTCCTTATGCTGATAAACTATATATTACCCACATCAAGAAAGTTTTTGAAGGAGATACTTACTTAGATTTTGACCTTTCAGATTTTAAACTAGTTAAGTCCGATGACAACGAAGAATTGACATTTGCGGTTTATGAAAGGATAAAATAAGTCCTATGATACTATTAATCCAACTGATTCTTTCAATAAGCCTTACTATTATATTTGCTGTTGATATAAGAATGCAACTTGAGATTATTGACGTTTTTAAGGTTCTTTTAATGTTTTTGGGAGTAAATTTAGCAATAATTCTATTAGTTCTTATTATCTTTATTATTTTAATTTACGCAACTTCAAAATCAACCCCTAGTAGCATAAAAAAACACAAAATGTTTAACTACTTTAATCATTACATTTTCAACTTTTTATTTAGAGTGAAACCAATTGTTATCGGTAAAGAAAACCTTCCAAAAGACAATAATTTTGTTGTGTATTCTAATCATGTGGAGTATACTGATCCTTTCTATATTAAACAGGTTTATAAAGATTACCCTCTATCATTTATTTCTAAAGAAGAACTCTTTAAAATTCCTTTGGTAAAAACAATTATGAAAAGTATAGGTTGTGTTCCATTATCGAGAAAAGCTGGAGATAGGCAAGCATTACAGGCCGTATTACAGGCAATAAATCAAGTTAAAGCTGGACAACCGATTGCTATTTTTCCTGCTGGAACTAGAACTCACAGCAATTCTATGAATGACTTCAAACCAGGCGCCTTTAAAACAGCTCAAAAAGCTAAGGCAGATATTTCTTTAGTTGTTCTCTATAATTTTCATAAAACAATTGAAATCTTTAAATGTTTTAAAGCGAAGATATATTTAAAAGTATTACCAGTAATAACATATGATGAATACAAAGATTTAGACACTAATGGTATTAGTGATTTAGCTTATTCAAGAATCAAAGAAGAATTAGAAACTTTTAAAGAAATTTAGTAAAAATTGTAATAAAATTCCAATTTATTTCTTTTTAGCTTTCTTGCAAACTCTGCTGATATGTTTTCTTAAACCAAAAGTTAAAAACACATTAAGAAAATTAAAACTATAAAAAACTTAGTTTGAAACTAACCCATTAGTAAGGTCGTGATAATTAATGAATTTTGAATTAGAAATAATCAAATGGCTTCAAAGTTACAGAACCCCTTTCCTTGACAAACTATTTGAACTTTTTACCATCTTCGGTGAAGAGTTAGTTGTAATTGCAATTCTTGGTGGCATTTATTGGTCTATCAACAAAAAAGTGGGTGAAAGACTAGGCATAACCGTTTTTATATCATTAGGATTAAACAGTCTTTTAAAAGCGATATTCATGCGTTTAAGGCCATTCATGGTAGATTCAGAAATCACTAATCTTAGGCCAGAAACATCCGGTGGATATTCAATGCCATCAGGGCATACTCAATCAGCTTCAACCGTGTTTTTTGGGGTTTATCAATTCTTTAAGAAGCAATATCTTCTAATCATTGCCATAGTTATTACTTCCTTAGTAGCTATCAGTAGAATGTATATCGGTGTTCATTATTTAACTGATGTTTTAGTAGGAGCATTTCTAGGGATTATTATTACTTACTACTTAGCTAAATACTTAAGTAAGAAAGAAGACTTAACAAAGATTTATAACTTTATCTTAATTATAAGCAGTGTAGCTTTAATCGGATTATTTATATATAACTTAATAAATTTAAGTGGTACAACTTTTGACTCAAACACTTTCTACTTCAATACGGAAGCGTTAGCAAAAATGATTGGAACACTTATTGGCTTTGTCTTAGGTGTAAGGGTCGAGAAAAAGTATGTCAATTTTTCTAATCACAATCACCTATTAAAAAACATCTTAAGATTTGCATTAGGAATAGCAGTAGTAATGGCAGTTAGAATTGGTCTAAAAGAGTTATTTCTAGTAATTGCTAATCCAGAAAACTTAGTTGAAGATCAAATGTTCTTAAGCCTATTAGCTAGTTTCCTAGATTTTCTTAGATATGTTATAATGGTTATAGTAGGTATTGGTATCTATCCATTACTATTTAAAAAAGTAAATATATAAAAGAGGAGTAAAAAATTTATGAATATTATTAACAACACGCTGTATGACAAGGACCTGATATTAAGATACAATAAGTTTTATGCCGGTTCATACATGGTAAAAAATTTTATTGTCATTACCGTAATATCAATAGCATTTATTATCTATATGTTGATTCAACAAGAATGGGCATATGCCGGTATACTAGTGGGAATACTAGCACTATATTACCTTTTAACTCTTGGAATGCAGAAACTTACAACTAATAGAATGCTTAAGCGATCACCATTAGTAGACAATCCAATGACCCAAACCTATGTGTTTCTAGAAGAAAGCTTCTCAGTCACAAATGTAAAAAGTTATAACGTCGACTATAAAGACATCCAAACAGTTAAAAGAGCTAAAGATTTCTATATGATTCAAACAAGTGATCGTAAAACCTACATTGTTGATTTCAAAGGCTTCGAGAAAGAAGAAGATATCTTTACTCTAGGGAATTTCTTTAATCAAAAATTAAATTTAAAGATGAAACTACAATAAATAATAGACAGCTGCATATTAAAGCAGCTGTTTTTTTATATTTTTAATTTCCTATTGAATTAATATACCATATAGTATATACTAGGTAGTATAATTTGGAGGTTGAAAATGAAATTTAATGATAAGACACAAATTTTGCTGTCAATTCCAGATCTCTTTAAAGCCTCAATCGAGGAGTTTTCCAACAAATCATTCACACAAGCTTCAACTAATGAGATAATTAAAAATAGCAATATCAATAAAGGTAGTTTCTATTACCGATTCGCCAATAAAGAAGAACTATTTATCGCACTTGCTGATCATATTATCGTCACTCAAATTGACCTTTTCAATCAACGAAATACAAGTTTGAACAATATTGATTCCTTGAATGATGTTTTATTTGAACTCTTTTACAATCTATATTTATTAAACAATCACAATTCTTTATTCTATAGTTTTATCACGAAACACTTATATGACATTGATTCCATTAACTTGATAAAATCAAATGCTATTGAGCCCTTAATCTTTAGATTTAAAAACAAAATTAATACTTTTAATACTATATCTAATTTTCAATATATCTCTATTTTGATTGATAATCTCTATCAAAATTTTCCTGATATTCTATTAAAATCTGCCAACATTGAAGAAGACTTAAGATCATTCATTGACTTTGTTCTTGTTAAAAAAGAAAACACTAAGATTAACAAAAATTTTAACTTAAAGAATTTTTATCCTGAAGAATCCTTAACATATTTAATCACTGAGAAAAATCAAGACCTTGTCTTTAGTGACAAGTTTCATCTTCTCAGTACATATTACATAAATTATAAAAATGTATATAAAAACTTAAAGAAGATGTCTGGATTACATAGTAATATAACCTTAAACAAATTATTAATTAATCTAATAAACAAAAGTTTTAAAGACATATCTCACTTAAATGTTCTTTTTAATGAGAAATATACTATGTTGTATAAAATTGATAAAGAATTTAGAATAATTATATTGATTCTAATATATCTTTCATTAAAAGAAGTTGATTTCATCGTTATCGATACAACTATTAATTTACTTTCAGAAACATCTCAGGAAACGATTTTACACCAGATATTGCCAATTTTATCTAAAACTAGTAAAATAGTAGTGTTGAGTAATGTCTTTGAACTAGATAATAATTACAAAGATTTATATATAATTGATAACTTAAATCAAATACGTAAATTAGATTACGCAAAAATAAAATCCAATTATGAAAATAACTATGAATTGACACAAATATTAAAAGGAAAATTTACTTATAAAGTTTTAACTCAAGAAGAACTAACAGACTTTTTAAAAGATGAGGATAATATAACTAATCTTCAACAAATAAAACTACTATCAAAAATTGATTATCAAACCATTATCAGAAATGAGGTATTAGAATGAAAAATTTTAAAGAGGTTTTTAAAAACGATTGGAAGAATCTCTATAAATACCGGATTTTCCATATGATAATAATCGTTTCGATTATTTTCGCTCTAGCAATGGGATTTTTCCCAGAAATTAATCCTTTACTTTTTATTTATTTATCATTATTCATTATCCCTGTAATTAGCCATTCAATAACACTATTTATTGAGCAAGAAGAAGATACCTTGTTTCCTATATCACAAGAAAAACGAAGAATTTATCAAGTCCTGCCAGCCAAATTATTAAGTGCAATTTCCCTGCAACTAATACCATTACTTTTCTACATATTAATCTTCATATTTGTTTTGCACGTTAATTTCTCAATTATCCTATTCATCCTTACCTATATTTTAAGCCTAAGCCTTCATATGGTTATCGCTTACTCAATTACAATCATTGCTAAGTCCCATATTTCTATGTCTTTAAGCTATATTGGCTATATAATAATCTTTTCTTTGATTCCTTTCATTTACTTAATGAACCTAATGCCAGAAGGACTAGATTATCTATTTATCTTTTCTCCAGCGTATTTAGCGCATGTACTTTTTGATAATATAACCTTTGGCTATTTATTTTCTGACAAACTCTTAATTGTATTAGCATCATTACTACAAGTAGCTATCTTGACGGTATTAGTATTATTTATAATTGTTCCTTATTACCGAAAAGATTTAAATAAAAATTTAAGGGGATAATATGATTAGATATTTTGAGACTGAAAAAGTATTTCATCTTCAAACGAAAAATACTTCATATATATTAAATATATTACCAAGTCTTCACCTTGGAAATTTATACTACGGGGCTAAAGTGGATGAAATTACCGATTACAAAAATTTTCTTTTAAAGAACAATATTGAAGTAGGTTCACAAGTCATTTATGAAGAAAAAGATAAAACCTTCAACCTCAATACATCATTTCTAGAACTGTCTACCTTTGGCAAAGGTGATTTTCGTGAACCGATGTGTCATTTCAGGTTAAATGACGGTTCAAGACTAACCGATTTCAAGTATAAATCCCATAAAATATTACTTGAAAAGCCGCTCCTTAAAGGGCTTCCTGAGGTTAGAACAAAAGATAACGAAACATTAATCATCACTATGTTTGATGAAGTAAATAATATTGCTATTGACCTTTATTACACTGTACTTATCAATGAAGATATCATAGTAAGAAGAGCAGTTATTATTAATAATTCTGGAAATGATATTTTAATCGAAAAAGCTCTAAGTATGAATCTTGACCTTAATAATAAAGATTATTGTTTAACTACCTTTGATGGAGCTTGGATTAAAGAAAGACAACTAAACACACAAACAGTAAATCCCGGAATAATTAAAATCGACTCGAAAAAAGGTGTTTCATCAAGTGATCACAATCCTTTTATAATTCTTCATACAAACAAAACAACCGAAGATTCAGGCGATTGTTTCGGTTTTTCACTAATCTATAGCGGAAGTTTTGAATGCATTATTGAAAGAAACCCTTTTTCAATGATAAGAGTACAAATGGGTATTAACTCTTTTGATTTCTTTTGGCAATTAAAACCAAATGAAGAATTTATTACACCTGAAGTTTGTCTTTCATATAGCAACCAAGGCTTCAACAAGTTATCGCAATCAATTCACAATCTAATAAACAATCATATAATCAAACCGGGCTATTCAGGCAAAGAGCGTCCGGTTTTATTTAATAACTGGGAAGCAACTATGTTTGATTTCAATCAAAGAAAACTATTAAAACTTGCAAAAAAAGCTAAGAAACTCGGAATTGAATTATTTGTTCTAGATGATGGATGGTTTGGTCACAGGAATGATGATACATCATCTTTAGGTGATTGGTTCGTAAATAAAAAGAAATTACCCCTCGGTATTAATAAATTAGCTCAAAAAATCAATGATTTAGGATTGGATTTTGGTATCTGGGTTGAACCAGAAATGATAAACTATGACTCCTTAATTTATAAGGAACATCCTTATTGGGCAATTAAACACCCTAATTTTAAGCCAAGTCTTGGCCGAAATCAACTAATCCTCGATTTAAGTAAAGAAGAAGTTGTAGATTATTTATACGATGTACTAGCGAAACTATTTTCTGAGAATAATATCAAATATTGTAAATGGGATATGAATAGGAATTTTTCAGATCTTTATACAACCGGTTTTGACTCTTTAAACCAAGGGAAACTCATTCATAGTTACTATCTAGGTCTTTACAATCTTTTAGAAAGACTAACAAATAGTTTTCCGAATATTCTTTTTGAGTCATGTGCATCGGGTGGTAACCGTTTTGACTTAGGGATGCTCTATTATATGCCTCAAATTTGGACCTCAGATAATACCGATGCCTATAGCAGATATCTCATTCAATCAGGTACCTATTTTGGATATTCACAATCAGTTATGGGTAACCATGTCTCAGATATTCCCTCCGCTCAAGTTATCCGCAAAACCCCACTGGAAACCAGATTCAATCTCAGTGCTTTTGGTTTATTAGGATATGAACTGGACATCACCAAGCTTACACCTTTTGAAACAAAAGTAATTAAAAAGCAAATAGCTTATTATAAAACTCATCGAAAAATATTCCAATTCGGTGATTTATATCAGTTGAAAAATCCTTTTAAAACTAATGCATTAGAACTTGTGGTAATGGCCAAAGATAAGTCTAAAGCCATCCTCGGAACTTTCCAAATTCTCCAAGAACCAAGTATGAGTTATGACGTCTTTAAGTTACCAATGCTCGACAAAAACAAAACGTACAAAATAACAAAAAGAGAACAATTCTTTAATCTCGATATGTTCGGTCATTTAATTAAGCATGCATTACCAATTAGACTTAATTCTAAGGGACTATTATTTCATCTTTTAAAAAACCGTTATTTGTTTAAAACAGAAGAGGATACTGTGATAGTAAAAGGTGATATCTTAGTAAACAATGGATTTATTCCGAAACAAAGATTTATTGGTACTGGTTACAATGAATCCATAAGATTAATGGGAGATTTTGGTTCTAGACTTTATTATATAGAGGAGATAAAATCATGAGAAAAAAAGTAAGTTTAAATTATAATTGGTATTTCACCCCGAATTTTCATGAAAAATACCTAAATAAAAACTTCGAGTATCAAACTTGGGAACAAGTAGATATTCCCCACACTATGAAGCTTTTACCATTAAATTACTTCAATGAACAAGATTACCAGTTTACTGGTTTTTACACTAAAGAGCTAAACTTAACAAAAGAAGACTTAAACTATCAACTATTTCTTAAGTTTCATGGAGTTATGAATAGAACAACTGTTTATATAAATAATCAAGAGGTCTTTATAAATGAAGGTGGATATGTTCCTTTTACCATTGAAATTAATGATTTTGTCCTTGAAGGAAAAAACATCATTAAAGTAAAGGTCGAAGGTCAAGAAATCCAAGATATCCCGCCTTTTGGCAATTTAGTAGATTATTTAGGCTTTAGTGGTATATACCGCGAAGTTTTCCTGGAAAAACTTCCGAAAATTCATTTTGATATCGTTCACCTCTTCGCTGATGATGTTAATGTAATTAATCAACAAAAGATGCTTTTAAACTTAAAACTTAAAATCAATGATCCAGCTAATTCTTATAATATCAAATTGAAATTATTCGATGACACAAATTATACTTTTGAACATACTTTTGAAGAAGAACTTATTGAAAAAGGTATTCTATCTATTGAACTCGATGAAATTATTAGATGGGATATAACAAATCCCAAACTTTATAATATCCAAATATCACTACTTAAGGACAATCAGACGTTTGACATTGTAACTGAGAGATTTGGATTTAGAAGTTTGATGTTCACGGAAAATGGCTTTCTATTAAACAACAAATTAGTTAAGCTAATGGGTCTAAATCGGCATCAATCATATCCATATATAGGCTATGCTGCGCCAAAATCTCTTCAAGAACTTGATGCAGAGATTTTAAAAGACTTGGGCTGTAACATAGTTAGAACCTCACATTACATGCAAAGTGATCATTTTCTAAACAGGTGTGATGAACTAGGGGTTTTGGTTTTTGAAGAGATTCCAGGTTGGAATTATATCGGTAACGACCATTTTCAAAAACTTTCCCTTATTAATCTAGAAACAATGATTAATCACCACTTTAATCATCCTTCAATTGCACTTTGGGGTGTGAGAATCAACGAGTCAAAAGATCTTGATGAATTTTATGAGTTAACCAACGAATTAGCCAAACGTCTTGATCCTTCAAGACAAACCGGCGGAGTCCGTAACTTCAAGAAAAGTCATCTTTTAGAAGATGTTTATACTTATAATGACTTCTCCCATATTGGTGATAATGATGGATTAGAAAACCCGAGAAAGGTATCCGGTCAAATCTGCCCTTATTTAGTAACTGAATACAACGGTCATGTCTTTCCTACAAAGAAGTTTGATAGTGAAGAAAGACGAATTGAACATTCTTTAAGACATTTAAATGTCATTGAATACTCTCATTACTATAATACTACCTCTGGAGCTATTGGCTGGTGTATGGCCGATTATAATACTCATTTTCAGTTCGGTTCAAATGATAGAATTTGTTATCACGGAGTTTTAGATATCCATCGACTAGAAAAATACGCAGCATATGCCTACAAGTCTCAAAGAGATCCCAAAGAAGAACCAGTTCTATTTGTCGCCAGCAATCTAATACCAGGAGACCATGATCTTTTAACCCTTCCAGAAATAGTAGTTTATACAAACTGTGATTATATCAAAGTCTATCGCGATAATAATTATATCGGTACTTTCTCTGGCGATATCGAAAATTACGAGTATTTACCACATCCGCCAATAATCGTTAATGATGTAATCGGAGAAACACTAGAAAAGTTGGAAAATTACAAAACAAAAGACGCAAAAAAAATAAAAAAAGTACTATTAAGTTTTAAAAAGAATGGTTATAATCTTCCTCTAAAAGACAAATTAACCGCTTTTAATCTCTTATCGAGAAAAGTCATCAATATGAATGATGCCGCGGAACTATTTATGAAATATCTAGGCAATCAAGAAAAAACGCCTACTAACTGGCGGTTTGAAGGTTATATTCAGGAAGAGTTAGTAAAAACTATTTATAAGGGCCAAATGATGGAATCGAGTATTTTAGTTGAACCGCAAAAACAAAAATTACTTCATGATTTAACTTATGATATGATTAGAATCACTATTAAAGCTATAGATCAATATAACAACATCCTTGATTACAGCAATGAATCCTTCACAATTGAAACATCTAGTTCCCTAACTTTAATCGGTCCTAAAAATCAGGCTTTAATTGCTGGTAGTACTGGTATTTACGTCAGAAGTAATTACCCTGATAAAGAAGCTTATGTAAAACTAATATTTAACAATTACGAACCAAAAACAATTAAATTAACAATTGAAAAAGGAATCCTGGACTAATCCAGGATTCCATTATTTATTAAGAATGTATAAACAATATAATTTGGAATGGCAAAAGAAAATTCATCACTATCTTCAAGCCCCCAAGCATTAACGCCTAAAAGATTACCATCGATATCAACTAGCGCACCACCACTAGAGCCATTGGCAATAGTTGCATCATGATAGATTACTTTAAAACCAACGTTTTCTAAATTTTCCATTGACTTAAACTCTCCAAAAGTTACGTTATTCACAACTGTACTTGGATTACCCACTGCTAGAACAATCTCACCAACGTTAAACTTATAATATAACCTTTGGTAAATATCAATGATACTGACTTCAGAGCGAGAATTCTTAGAAAATTTTAATACAGCTAAATCATATTCCTCACTAGTAACAAGCAATTCAGCTGAATGAAATTCCGTATCTTCAAAAGTTTTAATCTCATAATCGACATCAAATTCTGACTCAACTACATGATTATTTGTTATGGCATAGTAAAAATCATCATCTTCATGAAAAATGAAACCAGACCCCATACTCAAAACATCTCTTTCAATACCGCCACCCCAAGGTAAAAGAGGGTTATATAGAACGGTATTAACCTGAATATTCGCATGTCTGATGTGGTTCTTTGTGGTTAGTAAAATATCGTTATATTCATCAATGTCATCTAACTTATAAGTCAGGGAATCATATATCGCAAAACTATTGTATTCACTCTCTTCAAAAGTAATAGTTCCATCGATACTAGTTCTAAGTGTAGTAGTTTGAGTTTCTGTAAAAATATCAAAGAATGGAAAATAGACCCGGTCACAAGCTACTAAAAATAGACTCAAGAAAAAGACTAACGATAATTTAAATATTCTCTTCAAGTTTTATCACCCGCTCTCAATTATCATATATATTATATAATTTTCTTCTTATTTTTTCTAGTCAAATGACGAAGTATAAAAACAAAACGTTTTCATCACCAACAAATTTATGTTACCAAATTGAGATTTTTTACTATTATTTACAAAAATTTTTGCAAAATATATAAGCATTATCCGTATATATAGTATAATATTGTTGAAATATATATAACAATAGAGGAGTGATTTTATGTTTTTAGCATCGTTTGATGTAGGAATCTTGTTTTCTTTAAACTTGATTTTTTATATTGTTTTAGGTTTAGCAGTTTTATTTGGTTTTTTAAGCGGTCTTAAAAAGTCCCTTTATAAACTAATAACAATGGCTATTTTTTACATATTATTCTTTGTAACCTTGAATTTGGTTGTAGGAATAATTTGGACAGCAGACTTATCATTTTTAGGTCCAATATTAGGAGATAATATCGATCCTAGCTTAGCTAGCTTCACATCTTTTGAAGCAAGCTATCAAGATGTATTCGCTCACTTTTTAGGATCAGAAATTGATTTATCACAAATGTCTGAAGAGTTTATGATAATGACAGTTGGAATTATTCAATTCGCTATTAAAATCGTTTGGACAATTCTTTATTTTACCGTTATCCTAATAATCTACAAATTTATTTGCTTTATCATCAGAATTATCTTCTTTAAAACTAAAAAAGGCGCTAACAAGATGCGTGGGCTTGGGGCTATAGTCGGTGCGGCTAATGGTCTAATGGCAATTTTTATAATGCTTATCGTTATGGGTGGAACAATATCTATTCTTGATAGCATGAGCTCTCTTATGGAACAATTCGCTACTGAAGAAGATTCCACCCAGACTTTAAACTATATTCCAAGAGAAAATCTTTATGAAGCAAACTATACGCTTCTTGCTGAACCAACCGATCCCGGCGATAATCCTTTAAATGATCCGATGGTCCAAGATGCACTAGAAATCTTAAACCAAATGGTTGAAGAATACAATTCTAACATCTTTGTAAAAGCAGCTAACGCAATTCAAGTGAAATCAGTGATTGATGAAGACGTTACTGTGCCTATGCATATTAACCTTTTTGATAGCGTACTATCATTTGAGTATAAAGAAACTCAAGTAGCGTTTCGTTATGAACTAGGTGTTTTCGCTGAAGCTTTTGCGGTTTTTGCACAATCAGAATATATGGAAACTGAAAACATAGCTGATATTAAAGGTGATGAAATCAGAGATTTATTTACAATCATTGCAAACTCAAAATTGATTATATCAGCAGTACCAATAGCAATTGAATATGCAGCAATCGAATTTGAACAAGAATTACCTTTTGAAGTTGAAACTCTCTATGACGGGACAATCGACTTTGAAGAAGAATTAGCCACTATCGGTGTCATAGCTGGTCAATTATTTGATATATTAAATGGCGCAGGTTTTATAGCTGGAGAAGGGGATGTATCCCAGATTGAAGTAACGGGTGAAACTGTTACAGATATCTTCGCAAATATTGCCGGATCTGAAGTTATAACTGTAATTATTGAAACTGTACTTTTCCCTATTTTACAAGACTCTGATGGACAAGTTTCTGCAATTATTGTCGTTCCAGAAGATTTAGATTTAGAAGCTGAAATTATCGCTCTAGGAGAAATCTTCGCTGAAGTAGTAGAAGCTGATCTTGACTTTGAAGCTCTTACTGGTGGAAATGTATCAGAAACTATCAAAACTTTGGCACAAGTTGACTTAACTATTCTATTAGAATCAAGATTAGTTACTGAAGCTTTAATTAATATCCTAAGCGGTAATGCGGGAATAGATGGTATTGATTTCTTTACTATCCCTGCTGATATCGTATGGAAAGACTCTGAAGATGCAGTAGGTGAATTAAGACAAATATTAGAAGCTGTAAATGCTTTATTGGAAGTTTCTGAAGATATAAATCTTGAAGATTTAGACCTTTCCATTATCGCAGATATGGATAGTGAAACAATATCTACTTTCTTTGAATCATATATAATCAGAGCTACAGTAACAGATTTAATCAAAGAAATGCCTATGCAAGACATGGCATTAATCTTCCCAGATGTTGTTTTCGATGAAAATGGTTATTTTACTGAAACTGAACTTATTAATGTTGCTGAAGCAATTAAATTAATTATTGTTGTTGGTGAAGAAGAAACAACCTTTGATCCAAATAAAATTCTCCAACTTACTGATCCTGAAGTTGATACTTTGTTTGCTTCAGATATCCTTTATGCAACAGTAGGTAACTACTTCAATACAGTTGATACAACCACATTTGTAGTACCACAAGTAGTAAATACAACAATAGATGTCGATGGAGTTCCAGTTGATGTAGTAACCAAAGAAGAACTTAAAAACGTCTTTAAGGCAATTAGTACTTTAGCTCTAGAAAGTTTTGATGGAGTTGAATTTGATGCATCCTATATCAATCGTTTAGAAAACGAGACTCAAGATGACATTGATGAAGACAAAATTAATACGATTTTAGATTCCTTAATCATCTACGCAACCCTATCTGATGTTGTAATCGGTTTGGATAAGAGTGTTGGTGGACAACTAGTAATTCCTGATAAAGATGTCGAGAATAACGATATTATTACTCTTGAAGGTGATGTATATTATATTGCCAGAACCGAGGTAATTAACGTATTTAGAGCAATGTACTCAATCAATATTACTGATTTTAATACCATTAATTTAGAAGATACAACGCTTTTAAAAACAAACTTTGATGTTTTAATTGATTCCGCTATTATCCATGCAACTATATCAGATGTAATTTTAAACATTGGTTCAACTGTAATCGTTCCTGAAAGAGATTCAAACAATGTTCCTATACTTGTTACTACATCAGATACATACATTATCGAATCTGAGCTTAATGCCATGATTGATGGTTTAGATCTATTAGGTGTTACAGATCCTAATAGTTTCCAAAACTTCACTTTTGCAAATTTAGATGATGACACAAAACGTTATCAACTAATGGATTCAGCGATTCTTCATGCAACAATCACTGATCAATTATTAAATCTAGATGACAATTTATTAAAAGTTCCTGAACAAGATGAATTAGGAAATGATCTGATACTAGAAACTGGTTCATTACCAAATAAATTCGTTGCTAAAGCTGAAATCAACGCAATTCTAAAAGCGATGATTGCTATGGGTTATACTGATGTCAACAATTTAACTGCAGAAATTAACCCAACTACTTTCCTTGCTAACAAAGAAGTGGTGTTAGAATCAGCTAGTATGCAAGCAACGGTTTCAAATCAAATCTTAGCGGCAGCACCAGCTATTCAAATACCAGAAGTTGATTCCTTAGGCAACCAAGTTAAAATAGTCTTTACTGATGTGACTTATATTGAATCTGGTGAACTTAATAGTTTCTTTAATTCGATTGAATTATTTGATACTACTAGTTTAGATTTTAATACATTCACAAATTATGACTTTGCAGTATTGTCAACAGATGCATTAAGATATGAGTTCTTAGAATCAAGCATATTCCACGCTACAATCACAAAACAATTATTTGATGTTGGTCCGTCTATTCTTATAATTCCTGAACAAGACGAGTTAGGAAATGATCTTATAATTGAAACGGTTGACCTTGAGTTTATCGAAAAGGCTGAAATCAATGCAATTATGAAAGCAATGATTGCTATGGGTTATACAGATGTTCAAAACTTAACAGGTGAAATAGATTCTCAAGTCTTTATTGATAATGTGTCATTAGTATTAGAATCAGCTAGTATGCACGCTACTGTTTCAAATCAAATTTTAGGTGCTACTACAACATCACTAATAATTCCTGATGAGGATTTACTAACAAATCCAATTAGAATAGCTTTTACTGATGTAACTTTTATCAGTAGCGCTGAACTTAATAAATTCTTTACTTCAATTGATCTATTAGCAATACCAAATCTTGATTTCAATAATGTAAGTCAATTCAACTTAACTAACATTCAATCGCTTGATAAGAACATTTTCTTTGATTCGTTTATCATGTTAGCGACAGTTTCCGATTACTTCTTAGATGCTGCTATTGGCGATGAAACTTATGGATCTGGAGCAACTAACTTACTTATTCCTTCTACTAAGAAGATTTCAATCTTAGTTGAAACAGTTTCAGCTCAAGCAATTGATAAAACCGAAATGATTTATATGTTAGATGCCTTCGATGTTTTGGGATTAGCTGATTACAATTCTAACTTCGACGCAACTGTAATTACAGGTTTAACAAGCCCTGAAATCGACCAAGTCTTATTAAGTGACTCAGTTCACATTACCGTCGATTCAATGTTAAGAGGCAACGCTTCGATATCTGGTGGTATTCCTGCTCTTGCTGAAGACAATACAACTTACTCAGTAACAGTAACTACTAAACCGGCTATTAGAAACTTCATCCTAGCTACTCAACAAATTTCAGGCGCAAGTTTCACAAATGTAACATTTAATGTTACTGCGATTGCTTCATTAGATTCTAACCAAAGAGATATAGTGCTTGATTCAATGATTGTTAGAAATATCCTAACACCAGAATTAGAAAACATGGCTACTACATTCCCATTCAGTTTGGATCCATATGTATTCGTAAATACCGATTATATGAATGACGATCCGCTTACTTTCTTAAAAGAAATAGCTATTAATGCAGCACTTACACATTATGGATTAATCTAGTTTTAAATTAATTAAACTAATAACCACCTTGGTTTCTACTAGGGTGGTTATTTTTCTTTTAATATATAAGATTTTGTTATATAATATTTAAGCACGACAAACTTTAAAAAATTGCGAGGACAACATGAAAAAACTTATTATCTTTACTGTTTTATTAAGCTTTACATTTTTGTTAGGATGTTCTTTAGTCACAACGGAAGAACAAACTACAAGTTTTATACCTGAAACAACTAATAGTTCAACCGATTATTCAAGTTCTAATACAACCGGTGTGACTACGGTTACTAATATAACTGATTTTACTACAGATGTATTTACAACTATAGCCCCAACTACACTAGCACCAACTACCCAAATTCCTACTACTCAAGTTCCAACGACAGAAGCACCTACTACTACAGAAACATTTGATCGTTATCAAGATTTATACTTTTTATCGATTAACGATTTCCATGGTGGTGCCTACGCAGGAATTGAAAGTTTTTCTTATATTGCTGGTGAAGTAAAATATATGAAAGAAAACTATGATAATGTTTTTGCAGTTGCTAACGGTGATATCTTCCAAGGAACAGCTATTTCCAATTACTACTACGGAAGACCATTAGTAGAAGCGATGAATGAAGCATCATTCGATGGCTTCACTATTGGTAACCATGAATTTGATTGGGGTATTGATAAAATAGCTGATTATAAAGATAACTCTTTAGAAAACGGTGAAATGAATTATCCAGTTTTAGCAGCCAATATCGTTTATAAAGACACTCAACAACCACTTGATTTTACTACTCCATATATTATCAAAGAAACATCAGGAGTAAGAGTTGGGATTATTGAGCTTATCGGTGAAGTTATCAATTCGATTGCAGCTTCAAGAGTAGAAAACATTGAATTTTTAGATCCGATTGATGTTATAAAAGAATATACAAACTACTTAAGAACGATTGAAGATATTGATGTTGTGGTAGTCTATATTCATGATGGATCAGATTATCTAAAATATGAAATTGCCTCTTTATCTGGCGATTACCTAGTTGATGCTGTATTCTTTGGACACAGACATCAAAATGAAGCTTCAACTGTTTATGATAACAGAGATAACCTTCCATTAGTATATTCTCAAACAAATGCATATCAAAATTCATTGCTTGCTAAAATTAAATTAACATATGACTTAGTAGAAGATAAGCTAGTTAATTTTTCAGTTGACACCTTAGGAGTTTCATCATTAAGAAATTCAACTGAAGTAGAAATGTTAATTGATTCTTATAATGACAATCCACAGTTTCAACTTTTTGTAAATGAAGTACTTGCGACCTCACAATATGAGTTTGATCGCTATAATTTAGCACCTTGGGGTGCTTCAGTCATAAGAGATTACTTAGGAATCGATGTTGGTGCAGTCAATGCTGGTGGTTTTAGAGTGAATATGTCTCAAGGTGAAGTTACTATGGGAGATATGGTGGTAATTTATCCTTTCGATAACGTTATTAAAACCTCAAGATTAACTGGAGAACAATTGCGCAACTTCTATATTGATATCAATAATGGTGGTGGCGATGTCGTCTTTGACGATGGATTAAGTTATGATGGGACAACATTATACATAAACGGCTCACCGGTAATACTTAATCAGTATTATACTGTTGGTGCTGTAGATTATATCTTTGATAAAACTGAGTATGATTTTATCCAAGGTATAGATATTACCTATACAGGATACTTTATGCGTGATTTGCTAGTTCAAGACTTGAAGAATAATACCAATATCTTTAACCCAGCTAATGGAACTAGTTATCAAGTTCCTCTAAGCATTTTCTTCTCAAAAATAACTGAATCGGTAATTTAACTACTAAAAAACAAAAGACTTAGTTCAATCAAGAACTAAGCCTTTTTTTCTTCATCAATCAAAGGATTGATATTATATTCTATTACTTTGAAATCACCATTTTCAAAAACCAATTTGCTTAATGAACAGTTATGAAGGTATGTTAAATAGGTAAATCCTTCCACATACTTTCTTAACAAAGCTTTAATGACATGAGAATGAGTTACGATTAATAATCTTTTCCCATCATGTTTTTCAGCTATTTGTTTTAAAGTGTTACAAACTCTATCTTCTAAAACTTCATCTGTTTCCATATTTGGAATCATACCATTTCTCGTTAAATCATAATAATCATCACTGATTTTTCTGCCATCATAATCGCCAAAGTTTCTTTCAATCAGATTTTTATCAATCATGATTGGTCTTCTTAAAACCATTCCATGATTAACTAAATCAGCTGTTCTAAAAGCTCTTTTAAGCGGAGAAGAAATAACCAAATCAAAATTAATGTCTAAATCCTTAAAATACTTGCCAGTATCTAAAGCTTGTTTAATACCAGTCTCATTAATTGGATTGTCCATTCTTCCTTGAACAATAAAATTTTTATTAGCATCGGTTTCCCCATGCCTTAATAGATAAATCTCTGTCATCTTAATCACCATAAGTATTATACTATAATATCTTTAAATATAAAGAATAAAGCTATGAAAATGTTTACATTCGTCAATGTTTACATATTTTCATCAATGGTGTATAATATTAAATACTTACAATCTAGAGGTGAAATAAATGCGAGCAGTAGATATTATCGAAAAAAAACGTTCAGGTTTAAGTTTAACTGACGAAGAAATCAATTTTATAATTAATGGCTATGTTAAAGGAAATATTCCTGATTATCAGATCAGTGCTCTATTGATGGCTATATTTTTTCAAGGTATGAGTGATGAAGAATCTGCCTTTTTAACCAAAGCAATGCTTTATAGCGGTGATCTTATTGATTTGTCAAAAATTGAAGGAATTAAAGTTGATAAACACTCAACCGGGGGTGTTGGTGATAAAACAACCCTCGTCTTAGGTCCACTTGTGGCTTCCTTGGGAGCTAAACTAGCTAAACTTTCAGGCAGAGGTTTAGGACATACTGGTGGTACTTTAGATAAAATGGAAAGTATACCGGGAATGAGAATAGATCTTTCAGAGGAAGAGTTTATTAATCAAGTAAACAAAATAAATATTGCAGTCGCAGGACAAACTCAAAAAATCGTTCCCGCAGATAAACTGCTTTATGCCTTAAGAGACGTAACCGCAACTGTAGAATCAATTCCATTGATTGCATCTAGCATCATGTCAAAGAAGTTAGCTAGTGGCGCTGAAGTAATTTGCTTAGATGTAAAAATCGGTGACGGTGCTTTCATGAAGACCATTGAAGATGCCAAAGAATTATCCAGAATAATGGTTTCAATCGGAAAGGCTTTTAACAAGAAAGTTTCTGCTTTCATTACTAGCATGGATGAACCATTAGGAAAAAATATTGGTAATAGACTAGAAGTTAAAGAAGTTATTGAAACCCTTCAAGGCAATGGTCCAAAAGATCTTGAAGAACTATGTGTAACGATTGCTGGATATATGGTTTATTATGCTAATGAAGCCTCTTCAGTAGAAGAAGGAATCGCTTTGGCAAAAGAAAACCTTCATAACGGAAAAGCGCTTGCTAAGTTCTATGAATTTATCAACGCACAAGGTGGACATATTGATAATCTAGATACTTTTATTGAAGTGAAAGAAATAAAACCTTTCAAATCAACGAAATCAGGCTATATTAAGACAATCAAAGCCTTAAACATTGGACTAGCTTCAATGAAACTTGGTGGTGGTAGAGCTACTAAAGAAGATGATATTGATCCTAATGTTGGTATAGTTCTTCATAAAAAGATTGGGGAAAGAATTGAAAAGGGAGAAGTATTAGCTGATATCTACGCTAACAAACACATCTCACAAGAAATTCTTGAACTGCTGGAAGAAGCTTATGAAATAGTTCCTGAAAAAGTAACTGAAGCACCAATTATTCATGAAATCATTTCTTAAACATTAAATAATATATCTTATCTATTGGTAATTAATGTAATTAGTGATATAATAAACTCGGAAAAAGGGGAGCTTGGAGCACCAGGCTGAGAGTATAACTTTTGCTGTTATAGACCTTACCTGATCTGGATAATGCCAGCGTAGGAGTATATTTTATACTTATTAGGTCCCTTTTTAAAAGGGACTTTTTTTGTCCCTAAAAAAAGAAAAGGAGAAAAGAAAGTATGAACAAGAATGTAAAAGTAGTAGCGGAAATTGCAATCCTTTTAGGAGTTGCAGTAGTTCTAGACATTGTTTTTGGAATCTTATCTCAAGGGATTTTCCCGTGGGGAGGTTCGATTTCACCAGCAATGTTACCGATTTTTATTATCGCTTATCGCCGAGGCGTTAAAAATGGGTTGCTAGCGGGATTTATGTTTGCGGTCATTCAAATGATGATGACTGGAATGATTTCAAGCGGTGTGATAGCTGCGATACCAGAATCACCATATGTTGGACCTGGATGGTTAAAATTGATTTTAGTTTATCTACTTGATTATCTGATTCCGTTTACCTTATTGGGATTGGCGGGAATCTTTAAAGGAGCTATTAACAAATTAAAACCGTTTGTTTTAGGTATGATTTTAGCTGCTTTTATCAGATACCTTTCACATGGAATTTCAGGTGTATTGATATGGGGTAGTTACACCAGTTGGTTTAATGAAACTTATGGCACAAACGTTAGTCCTTTTATATACTCATTTGTAGTTTATAATTTACCTTACATGGCCGCATCTTTAATATTTTGTATCTTAGTAGGTATTATAATGTTCAAACGCGGGTTATTAAAAACAAATTTATAAACACTTAAAATAGCGGTTTTCCTTTAGTCCGCTATTTTTTATAACAAAATATTAGCACTCAAATATTGACAGTGCTAATATTTATGTTATAATATTAATGACTTAAAAATTTAGGAGGGCAATATGGCAAAGAAAACTATTGAATTCAAAACCGAATCAAAGCGTTTATTAGAGCTTATGATTCACTCTATTTACACAAACAAGGAAATATTTTTAAGGGAACTTATATCAAACGCATCCGATGCAATCGATAAGTATCATCTAATGAGTTTGACTGATGAAAAGTTAGAAAAAAGAAATGACTATGAAATTCATTTAGAAGTTGATAAGAAACACCGCAAACTAAAAATATCAGATAACGGCATTGGAATGACTTATGATGAACTAATCGAAAATATTGGAACTATCGCAAAAAGCGGCACTTTAGATTTCTTGAAAAACATGAAAGAAAAAGAACTTAAAGACGATGATCTAATCGGTCAATTCGGTGTAGGTTTTTATTCAGCTTTTATGGTCTCATCAAAAGTAGAAGTCATCACAAAATCAGCTTTTAGCAATCAAGCCTATAAGTGGATTTCAAAAGGTGAAAACGGCTTTACTATTGAAGAAACTGAGAAAGATTCAATAGGTACTGAAATCATTCTAACAATTAGAAAGAATGAAGATGAAGAAGAATATGATGAATTCTTAGAAGAATATAAGATTCGTTCTTTAGTCAAAAAATACAGTGATTACGTCAAATACCCAATCACAATGGAACACGAATCACAAGTTCCATTAAAAGATGAAGAAGGCAATGAAATTGAAGGTAAGTTTGAAACAAAAGTAGAAAACGAAACCTTGAATTCAATGACGCCAATCTGGAAGAAGAATAAATCAGAAGTTAAAGATGAAGAATTAAACGAATTCTATAAAACTCAATACTACGACTATAATGATCCACTATTTAGCATTTGGACCAATGTAGAAGGTGCTTTAACCTATAAATCTATCGTATTTATCCCTGAAAAAGCTCCACAAAATCTTTATTCTGAAAAATACGAAAAAGGTCTGCAGCTATATGCTAAAGGCGTGTTTGTTATGGATAAATGTAAAGAATTAGTTCCGGATTACTTAAGATTCATCAAAGGTTTAGTAGTTAGTCCTGACTTAAACTTAAATATTTCTCGAGAAATCCTTCAACAAAATCGTCAGTTAGTTTTAATTCAAAAAAATCTTGAAAAGAAGATTATCAATGAACTAGAAAAAACCTTGAAAAACGAAAGAGATAAATATTTAAAATTCTGGAAAGAATTCGGTGTCAACATCAAATACGGCGTTTATGATAATTTCGGTATGAATAAAGACTTGCTTCAAGACTTATTGTTGTTTGAAACAGTTAATGAAGAAAACCACGTAACTCTTAAAGAATACATCGAAAAAATGCCTAAAGACCAAAAAGAAATCTTCTATGGTTCGGCTAATTCTAAAGAAGCCATTAAAATATCTCCACAAATGGACGTTTTAAAGAAAAAAGGCTATGATGTATTAGTTCTCACTGATGAAGTAGATGAATTCATGATTAGTATGCTAAATGAATATGATAAACATAAATTCAAATCAATCAACCAAGGTGATTTAGATATTTTAGACGATGAAGAAAAAGAAGTAATCAAAACTTTAGAAGAAAAGAATAAGAGTCTATTAGAAAAAATCAAAGAGGTATTAAAAGATAAAGTCAATGACGTTAAACTATCCACAAGACTTACTGACTCACCAGTTTGCTTAGTCAGCGGTGACGGTTTAAGCTTTGAGATGGAAAAAGTCATGAGTCAATTACCTGGTGATAAGAACTTAAAAGCAGAAAAAATTTTAGAAATCAATCCAAAACATGAGTTATTCCAAGCGATTGAATCTTTATATGAAACTCAAGATGAAGCAATTGACGATTACGCAGAAATCCTTTACAATCAAGCGCTACTAATTGAAGGATTAGAAATTAAAGATCCAGTATCTTTCAGCAATAAAATGGTAAAAATTTTAATCAAAGCCGCAAAGAAGGAAGTAAAATAGATTATGAATGATATCCTTAAAACCATTAAACAAGACTTTCTTAGTTTAAATCAAGAAAAGAAAATTAGAATTAAACATAAAAACTATGGAAATTATGAAACTTTGATGCTTTTACCGACTTCAAACACAAAGGCAAAAGAGATTGTAATAAGTTTTGTTTATTTTCTGAACGAAAAAGGCCTTGACGTAAAAATCACCTTTAAACAATCGGAGAAGAATCAAGAAAATAAAACAACAAGCTTTGCTTTTTCAAATACAACCAAAGATATTAATTTGCCGTTTGTTGATGAAAAAGATCAAAAAGAACTAAAAAACATGTTTAAATATGAACTCATTGAAAATAAAATACAATCAGTAATTAAAGCAGAGGATCAAAAACAAGTCTTTGTTAGAGTCATTAAGGATAACTTAAATTCAATAATCAATTATATCAATCAATTATAAAAATATTAAAGGGCCTGTAAAGAATTAGAAATCTGAGAAGATTTTTAA
>DDWJ01000034.1 GCA_002345505.1 Caryophanales bacterium UBA2289 | reverse complement strand
TAAAAAACTATGGTTTTTCTAAGAATAACTCTATAAAAAACTTTTATAATTTATATTCAAAAAAGACAACAAAAAAAGTAAGATTTAGCATCAATCTTACTTATTTATAGTAAATATAAAGATATTTTATTTTATTTTATTTTATTATAATATTTAAAGTATTTTAATTTCTTTTTTTGGAATAAATATCTTTACCTCAGTTCCGATATCTTCTTCACTTAACAATTCAATATGTCCTTTATAGTTTAATATAATATGTTTGACTATCGAAAGTCCTAATCCGGTGCCTCCGGTTGATTTGCTGCGAGCCTTATCGACACGATAAAACCTTTCAAAAACTCGATTTATATCATTTTTAGGTATGCCAATACCATCATCTCTTACACTGACAACAAAATCTTCATTATCAATATAAGTTTTAATCCAAACGTTACCATCTTGTTTCCCGTATTTAATTGCATTCTCAAGTAAATTTTTAAAAATTTGATAGATTTCTTCATAACCTATAAAAATACTTGTTTCTTCAATTTCGAGGTGAACTTTTGTTTGCTTTGTTTTAACAAGAACTTCTAAATTTATTATAACTTCTTCAATTATTTTTTTAGGATTGATAATTTGATTTTGCGACTCTTGTTTTTTTGTTTCGTACTCAGATAAAGCTAACATATCCATTACTAAATTATTCATTCTTTTTGCTTCTGAACCAATGCGGTTTATTAAATCATTTTTTGTTTCTTGATCTTTAACTATACCTTGCGCAATCAAATCAGCGGACCCAATAATAGTGGTTAACGGTGATTTTAGTTCGTGAGAAGCGTTAATGAAGAAATCACGTTTTAATATTTCTGTATTTCTAATTTGAGTAATATCGGAATAGATTAAAATAACACTTGATTCAAAACTCCAATCTTGTTTTGAGTAGATAATTGAAATGGAATAATATTTTTCAGCAATCTTTGTAATATAATTCCTTTCTATTTTCAAATCGTATGTATCTTGAATTATTTTTTGTAGTTCATCATCGCGGATTAAATAGCGGAAATCTTTATTTATATTATAATCAATATTAAAATTATATAGTGTTTTGAGATAAGAATTGATTAGAACTATTTTTGCATCTTTATCTAAAACACAAATGCCTTGATTCATATGATTTAATAAAAAGTCTAACTTTTGTTTCTCTGTTTTTAAAGAGAAAATCGTAGAAGAAATGGTTTTATTAATATTATTTATTTCGCTTAGAAGATTATTTATTTCATCATATTTCACAATCGACATTACTTCTTGATACTCGCCAGCATTGACATTATTTAATATATGTCTTATATCTTCTAACGGTTTTAGACTTTGTTTAATCAAGTAGGAACTAGAAAGAATCGATAACGTAATAATAATTACGCCTATAAAGAAAGATAACGCAATAAAATCGTTAACAAATCCCAATACTGACGTAATCGGAATTGCAACTCGCAAATAAACTCCACTAGGCAACTCTCTAGCCAAATACATCATATCAATCTTTAAAGTATCCGAGTGTCTAACAAAGGTTTCTCCTAAATTTTGAATTTCGGGCCTATTTAAGTGATTATCTAGATCTTCTGAAGAACTATCTTCTAAAACTACTCCTTGCGAATCGATAAAAGTAATTCTTAAATAATTGTCTAAATCGCTGTATTTGTCTATAATTTCAGATTCGGTTAAATTATCTGTATCAGTTTCTATTATTGTAAGGTATTTTTCTAAATTCAGTTCGGTTATTTTATTAATTGTATCCTTTACGATCAATGCAGCTCCGATAGTGAAAACAATAAGCGAAATTAATATTAACAATACAAACTGTAAACTGATTTTTCTTTTCATAGGACAAACTTATATCCTATTCCACGTATGGTTTCAATTACTTCTTGATTTATTCCTGCAATTTTTAATTTTCTTCTCAATTCCTTAATATGAACGTCTAAAGTTCTTGTTTCTCCGAAGAAATCATATCCCCATACGTTATTTAATATTTCATCCTTCGAGATAAGTCTTTCTGGTTTCGTCATGAGATATTCCAAAAGCTCGAACTGTTTTTTTGTAAATCTAATCAATTTATTATCATATAATGCTGTATATTCCTTTTTGTTTATAGTTAAACCTTTAATATTGATTGAATCTTCTTCAGCGTTTGAATCATTTCTTCGCAACAACGCTTTAACCCGTGAAACTAATTCAAGAACACCAAATGGTTTTATAAGATAGTCGTCAGCTCCAGTATCAAGACCAATTACTTTGTCAATTTCTGATGCTTTTGCAGAAATGATCATTATCGGAATGTTTTTCAATCGATGTTGTTTTTTTATTCTTTTTATTATTTCTATTCCATCCATATCCGGTAGCATAATATCAAGCAAAAACAAATCAGGAGTTGATTTTTCTAGTTGATTGAACATTTCGTGAGCATTATCAAAACACACAATTTCAAATTGAGTATTTTGTAAAGCTATTCGAATAACGTTTTGAATATTCAAATCATCTTCAACTGAATAAATTATTGGTTTCAATATTTTTTCCTCAATTTCTATGATGCCCTAAAATAGAAAAAATAACCCATTCTGCAATGTTTACGGCATGGTCACCGATTCTTTCTAAATATTTAGCTACCATCATTAGATAAATTGCATAATCAGCATCAATATTATTTTGTCTTATTGCATCAGCAACACTCTTTTGGACTTCTGTAAAATAATCATCCACAATATCGTCTGATTCAATAACTTTTAAAGCGATTGTTTGATCTTGGTTTACAAAAGATTCCAAAGCCATTTTAATCATATCTTCACTGGCATCAGCCATTTTGTGAACTTGTTTAACTACAAAAGGTTTGTTATTTTTTTCCATAAATATTGTTAATTTCGAAATGTCTGCAGCATGATCCCCGATTCTTTCTAAATCGGTTATCATTTTTAGTACGGATGTAATTAGTCTTAAATCTTTAGCTACGGGTTGTTCTCGAAGAATAATCCTCATACATTCTTTTTCTATATCATATTCTAATTGATTAACTAGTTTATCATCTTTTATAATTTTATCTGCTAAATCTGTATTCATATCAATAAAAGAGTGGAGAGATAAATGAATGTTTTTTATAACTAAATCCCCCATTTTTATTAAGCTTAATTTTAATTCTTCCAATTCTTTCTCAAATTGTGTTCTAAAAGTCATAGAATCCCCCTATTTTAGATTATATCCAAATTATTAATATTATTCAACATATTAACCGAAACGACCGGTTATATAATCTTCTGTCTTGCCGTTAGCTGGTGTAGTGAAGATAATGTCCGTTGTATTATACTCAATTAATTCTCCCATATGAAAGAAAGCTGTATTATCGGAAATTCTTGCGGCTTGTTGCATGGAGTGGGTCACTATTACAATAGCATAGTTTTCCTTTAAATCATTAATAAGTTGCTCTATTTTTAAGGTAGCTATAGGATCTAATGCACTAGTTGGTTCGTCCATAAGTATTACTTCCGGTTCCATAGCGATTGCTCTAGCGATACAGAGGCGTTGTTGTTGTCCTCCAGATAAACTCATTGCGTTTTCTTTTAATCGATTTTTAACTTCTTCCCATAATGCTGCTTTTTTCAACGATGTCTCAACAATTTTTGTTAATTCTGTTTTGTCTTTTATTCCCTGGCATCTTGGTCCATAAGCAATATTATCAAATATCGTCATCGGAAAAGGATTTGGCTTTTGAAATACCATTCCTACTTTTGTTCTAAGGGAAATTACATCGTAATTTTTATCATATACATTATTGTCATGATATAAAACTTCTCCATCTATTTGACAATCGTCTATTAAGTCGTTCATTCGATTCAAACATCTTAAGAAAGTTGATTTTCCACATCCTGAAGGTCCGATTAAGGCAGTAACTTTATTTCTTTCTACATCAAGTGAAATATCTTTAAGAGCTTGAAAGTCTCCATAGTGTAGATTCAAATTATTTATTGTAAAAACATTACTCATATTTTTTTCTCCTTATGCTCTTTTTAAATATTTTTTTGATAATAATTTTACGGAAATATTTAATATCAAAACGATAATTAAAATAATAATTGAAATTGTACTCGCTAATTCGATATTAGCTGGTTCATCTGTCAATAGTGACCAAATATGCACTGCTAGTGTTGTCGATTTGCCAAATATTGATATGTCATCTTTAATAGTAGTTCCAATAGCGAAAATCAACGCCGCACTCTCGCCAATCACACGCCCAATCGCAAGCAAAGTCGCTGTTAAAATTCCAGGTAACGCTGAAGGTAGAACTACTTTAAATGTTGTTTGACTGTTATTGGCGCCTAGTGCTAAAGAGGCAAATCTAAAGTCATCTGGTATTACTTTTAAAGATTCTTCAGTAGATCTAATAATTATTGGCAATAAAATTACTGCTAGAGTAAGACTTCCAGATATCAAGTTAGCTCCATCAGCTGGTGTATATTTAGTTGTTAGCGGTACAAATACTGCTAAACCCATCAACCCGAAAATAATGCTCGGGACTCCTGTAAGCATTTCAATCATGCTTCTAATAATTCGCGTAAATCGATTTTTCTTTGCGAACTCGTTCAAATATATTGCGGTGAATATACCAATTGGTAAAGCTATTATCAAGGTTAATCCAATTGTGTAAAGAGTTGTAATTAAAGAACCTCTAATTCCGCCTCCGAGAGATGAAAACACTATCTCTCTAAATTGATTTTCAGCATTCAAATCGTTAATCATATTCTCTGCGCCGTATAAACTTAATGCTGATGGTTTGTTTTCGAATTTAATTGAGCTTATAACATTCTCAACTTCGATTTTGAAATCTAAATTATCAATATTATTCTTATCATACATCAAATATAAAGGAGAATCTTCTGCGACATATGTAACTTCAACAATTGGTTTTCCTTCACGGTCAAGACCATCTCTTACTGCTATACCCCATTTATCCGAGTAAATATCTTCATCATCTAAACTTGCTGGTCGAGGGGTATTTGAAAAAGTTGTTACTTCCTCAATACCGCCATTATAAAACTGAGCGTGATAGTCATTGGTGACTAGATCCCAATTAATCAATCCTACCCCATTTTTAATTACAAAAATTACAATTAATGATAGTATCAAAACACCAATCGAAGATGATACATAGGTAATTGTTTGTAGGAGTTTATCAAACTTTTTTCTTTTATTTGACATTTACATTACCTACTTTCTTTTTGACGTAATTTAAGATCATGTTTGTAATCAATATCACTATCATCAAGACTATACCTACACTAAAACGAATATCATAATCGATTCCAATTGTTTCTTTTAATCCTTGCAACATCGTAGAAGTTAACGTTGAAGTTGTTTGGAAGATTCCAAATGATGGCCCATTTTGAGAATTACCAGCCACTAAACTTACTGCAGTTGCTTCACCTAAAGCTCGTCCTATACCTAATATAGCACTTGAGAATATCCCTGATTTAGCACTAGTCAAAATTACTTTAAAGTGTGTTTGTGTTTTGGTTGCACCAAGTGCTAGAGAGCCATGTTCTATATCTTTTCCCACGCTTCTAATTGCAACTTCGGATAAAGCTGTTATTGTCGGCAAAATCATTAACGACAAAACAATAACTGTAGCTAAAACCGAGTTCCCTCCTGGTGATTGTATCCCTAACGTCTTAGCAAAATTGTAAACAAAAGGAAGAATAACTCCAGCCCCAAACAATCCGTAAACAATTGATGGAATAGCTGCTAATAATTCTATAACTGTCCTCATGATTGAACTTAGCTTTTTTGGTGCTATTTTAGCAATAAATAAAGCTGTTAAAACACCTATGGGCATTGCGATTAAAAGCGATAGCAAAGCTACATATATCGTGTTGATTATAATAAAACCAACGCTATAAAGGTTAGATTGAAAAGTTGTTCCAGTTAACCAAACTCTACCACTTAAAAACTTAAACAAATTTACAGCTCCTAATCCATCATTGTCAGTTACAAATGGTTTAATTCCTTCTCTAGCTATAAAAGCTACTATAATGACAATAAAAGATGCTGAGATAATAGTTGAAATCATAAAGATCAATCTAACAAAAAAATCAACTATTTCTTTCTTACTATTAATATGAAAACTTCTCATTATATTTTGAATCCAATTTTTATTCTTTTTCATGTTAAACTCCTAGACGCAAGAAAAGCCCTTGAACCATAGGGCCTTTCATGTATTTAATTAAAAGGAAGAAACTTGTTAACCTATTAACTGGTTCCAAGTAGCATATTCTCCGCTATAAATTTTCTTTAAATCTTCAGCAGTTACATTTGTGATTTCGTTATTTAAATGAACAATCGCTACAATTGCATCCCAAGCTAATTGCCCTTGTGTTCCTTCAGAACCTAATTCTGAATCTTTGAATGGTCTTGAAGCAAATCCTACATGTTTATAGTTTACACCGTCTTTTTCTGAACCTTGTGTACGTTTAAATCCATCTGAAGAGCCAGTATGATCATGCTCTGGTGTGAAATTACCACACTGTGGAGCAAATGCTTCCGTTAACGCTAAAGCTATTTTTTCTATCGAATCAGAACCACCAAACTTTATTGTAACGCTACTATTATCTTGGTTACATATTTCATAATTTCCTTTGATATCATCCCAAGTGGATGTTGAATCTAAAGGAATCGCTCCTTCGTTTGTGATGATATCAGCTCCATCTGATGTTTGAAGAAACGCTACAAAAGCTAAAGTAATTTCTTTTTCTGTTTCGTTTGCAAAATCATCTAATGATCTAATAACATAATTGAAAGGTCTTTTTAATCCGTAGGTATTATTAACCACATTGGCAATCGTTGGATTAACACCATCAAATTGTAAACCTTTAACTTTATCGGTTAAACTAGCTAAAGAAATATAACCTATTCCGTATTCATCTGTTTCCATTGAAGTAAGAATGCCCGTATTATCTTTAATAACATAACCAGAAGCAAGCAAACTATTATCTTCTGCAGCTTCAGCAAATTCTATACCTTCCATAAACCCTGCTCTTGTTCCACTTGAAGTATCTCTTGTGTAAAGAGTAATATTCTTTGTTGAATCCCAATCATCATTAGAACTACACGCTACTAATGATCCTGACAATAAAACTACTAATAATAAAATGATTTTTTTCATAATTTTCTCCTTTATGTGAAATATCAAGTATATAATAATCTTTTTAAATATTTTCTATCACCTAAAAAAAGTAAAGTACTGTAAAATCAACGTAAAAAAAGACTGAAAGTTATTAGCTTTCAGCCTTTAATTATTTATATGCTTATTTATCGTATTTTGCAAATGGGTCATCACTGTCATCTTTTTTTAGTTCTTCTTGTTTTGCTTTTGCCATCACAACACTTTTTGGTTCAACTACTATCGCAAAAATTAGATATAATAACAAGCCAGAACCAGCTAATAAAACTGCAGCTAACCACAATACTCTAATTAGAGTCACATCTATATCCAAATAATCAGCTAAACCAGAACATACTCCAAAAATTTTCTGGTTTTCAGTATCTCGATAAAGTCTCTTCTTTTCCATAAAAAATCTTATACCTCCTAATTCCGTTTTGTTTTATTGAATACTTTATTATAAATATAATCTACTTTCCTACTATAAAAACTCAGGTCAAACATCGCTTCAATTTCATTTTCATCTAGTAAAGAACATATATATTTATTATCTTTTACTAAATCTTTGAAGTTTAATCCGTTTTCGTAAGCTTCATTAGCGAGTGTTTGAACTAGATCATAAGCTTTTTCTCGAGAGATATTAGCATCTATTAATTTAGTAAGCACTCGTTGTGAAAAAATAATTCCATTGGTTTTGAAGATATTATTTATCATATTTTCTTTATAAACAACTAAATTTTCAATTACACTAGAATAACGATTAAACATATAATCTATTAAAGTCGTTGCACCTGGTAAAATAATTCTTTCAACAGAAGAATGAGTTATATCTCTTTCATGCCAAAGCGCGATGTTCTCATAAGCAGATAGCATATAACCTCTAAGAACTCTTGTTATTCCTGTTATATTTTCACTAACTATTGGATTCTTCTTGTGCGGCATCGCTGAAGATCCTTTTTGATTCTTAGAGAAAGGTTCTCTTACTTCGTTAACTTCCGTTCTTTGAAGATGTCTAATTTCTAATGCTATTTTTTCTAGAGAAGACGCCAATAGGACTAATGTACTAAGATAAAATGCGTGTCTGTCTCTTTGAAGTGTTTGCGTTGATATATTAACTGTTTTTAAATCGAGTCTATCACAAATATATTTTTCAATTTCTATTTCGGTAAAGGCGTAATTGCCAACAGCCCCACTAATCTTTCCAACTTCAATTTCTTCGCACGCTTTTAAGTATCGTTGGTAATTACGAGATAATTCATCATACCAAAGTGCAAATTTTAAACCGAAAACTGTAATATCTGCGTGAATGCCGTGAGTTCTACCAATACAATATGTATCTTTATATTCAAAAGCTTTATTTTTTATAACCTTAAGAAATGATAAAACATCTTTTTTTATAACTTCGTTTGCTTTTTTTAAGATATATCCATTCGCAGTATCAACTACATCAGTCGAAGTTAATCCATAATGGATATATCGTTTTTCTGGTCCCAAAGATTCAGAAACACTTCTTGTAAAAGCAATAACATCGTGTTTTGTTTCTAATTCAATCTCTTTGATTCTTTTTAGACTGTATGCGGCATTTGTTTTGATTGAATTTAAATCTTGAAGACTTACTACACCTATTTTTTCTAAAGCTTCTACGTTGAGAATTTCAATTTTTAAAAATGTATCAAATTTTCCTTTTTCTGACCAAATTTTTTTCATAATTGGTCTTGTATATCTTTCAATCATTTTACTCAACCAAATCTAAATAACATTTCAAAGTGTTTTCTAAAAGACATGCAATAGTCATAGGTCCTGTTCCACCTGGCATTGGTGTAATATAACTAACCTTATCGACAACTTTATCAAAATCAACATCCCCATAGATTTTACCATCGATTCTAGAAACCCCAACATCAATAACAACAGCACCGTCTTTTACAAAGGTATCATCAACCATGTGAGCATTTCCGATTGCGGCTATTAAGATATCGGCTTGTTTGGCTATTTCTTTGAGATTTTTTGTTTTCGAATGACAAATTGTGACTGTCGAGTTTTTTTGCAACATTAATTGAGCCATAGGTTTTCCAACGATTTGGCTTCTGCCGAGAATTACACAATGTTCTCCTTGAGTTTTAATATTATATTCTTCAAGCAATCGAATTATCCCAAGTGGAGTACAAGGAACTAATGCATTTTGGTTTTTACTAAGTTTAGCTACGTTCTCATTTGCAAATCCATCCACATCCTTTTTTGGATTGATTAGATTAATTATTCTTTCAGAATCCAAGTGTTTAGGAATTGGTAATTGAAGTAAGATTCCATGGATAGATTTATCATTATTTAATTTATCTATTTCATCTATTAATTTTTTTTCACTAATATCATCTGGTAAATTAATTACTGTTGATTTTATTCCGACTTGATTACAAGCTTTTTCTTTGAATCTAACATAAGTTTCGCTTGCGGGATCAGCACCAACTAAAATTACTGCTAAATGAGGAACTTTTTGATATTTATTTACATATTCTTCTGTTAGAATTTTTAGGTTAGACCTTATTTTTTTCGCTAAAGCTGAACCATCTAATAATTTGCCCATAGTTTACTCCTTTTCGTAAATGTATTGGTCAACAATTTCACCATAATACACTGTGTGATTCGCAGTTTTGTTGTAATATCTTGATTTAACTATTTGCGGTACAATATCTTGATCTAGAGTTTGCTTGTATATAACTTTACACTCATAATGCAACCCTACTTCAGCAATTATTGGAGTGTCTATTTTTCTTCCTTTAACAGGTGTAAAATTACATTCTTTAAATTTATCAAAATCTCTTAGTGACTTTGTCCCGCAAATTCCTATCTCTTTCTTTAGGTTATCATTTAAAGGGATACTTACTGTAAACTCGTTACTGGATTCAATCAAGTCATATGTCGCTCTAGAGTCTCTTACTAATACTATGAATATTGGCCTACCCCAAATAACGTTAATTCCACCCCAGCCAATAATCATCGTATTAACGACATTATCTTTCTTGGTGTTTAAAAATATCCCAGGAGACATTTTTTCTAATACTATATTAGCGTGCTCAAAAACTCCAATTTCTTTATACATAGCAATCAACCCCTTTATTTATATTAATTATAACATAAAATAATATTGTTTATTAAGCATTAAAGACAAATGAAAGCCTTTTTTTAACCTGATTTTTTTTAATATAATATTTTTATGGTGAATTATGATAAAATTATTTCATACAAAAGGAGTTTTATATGGAAATAGGAATTATCGGTTTGGGTTTAATTGGCGGGTCAATTGCTCAAGGATTAAAAAAGAATCATCATAAAGTTAATGCATATGATAAAGATGTAAACTCTTTAAACTACGCTGTAGATAAAAATATCATTGATAAAAGTTTCTTAGATATAAGTGAGTTCTTAAAAAATAATAAATTAGTATATTTGTGTTTATATCCTCATGATATTATTAACTTTTTTAAGACAAATATTGGTTTCATACAGCCGGGGACAATATTTATTGAAGTTTCAGGAATTAAGAGCAGTTTAATTTCCAAAATTGAGGAAATCGAAATGTCAAATATTGAGATAATCTATACTCATCCTATAGCAGGTAAAGAATCTAGCGGTGTTTATAATTCGGATTGTTCAATTTTTAATGATAGCAATTATATTATTATTGATTATTTCAAAAACAATAAAGAAAATGTTGCATTAGTGAAAAAACTAGCTGAAGAAATGGGTTTTAATAAAATCTCAATCGTTTCAAAAGAAACTCATGATGATTTATTAGCATACACTTCTCATATAACCCACTTAATCTCCATGGCTTTGGTTAACTCTTATGACGAAGAAACTAATGTAATTGATTTCGCAGGAGACTCATATAAAGATTTAACTAGAATTGCCCAAAATAATACTGTTTTATGGACAGACATCTTTCTCAACAACTCCGAGTATATTCTAAAAAGACTTGATTTATTTATCGATGAGTTAAGTTTGCTTAAAAAAGAAATTCAAAACAATGATTTTGAAAAACTACAAAATTTACTGGAAAGATCAAATAAATTAAAAAAGAAATATAAAAAAGTTAGGTAACCAATGAAAGTAAAAATTTATCCAGGCTTTGCAAAAGGAAGCGTTAGAATACCTCCATCTAAATCAATTCTTCATCGCGCAATAATTTGCGCTTGTTTAGCTGATGGAAAATCTACAATTAAAAATGTATCTTTTTCTGATGATATAAAAGCTACAATTAATGCATTTAAACAACTTGGGATTAAAATTGAAAAAATGGATAATGCATTGAATGTTTATGGAAATGGAAATCTTTCTTTTTTTGGTGATGAAGAAATCGATTGTAAAGAGTCAGGATCAACAATGAGATTTCTTATACCTCTTCTTTGTAATGATAAAGGAATTAGTTTTACTGGTAAGCACTCATTGCTAAAAAGACCTTTATCAGTTTATGAAGATATCTTTATCAACAAGAATATTAAGTTTGATAAAAATGAAAATAACATTTATATAAAAGGAGAAATAGACCCTGGTTTATATAAATTGCCTGGAAATGTAAGTTCTCAATTTATAAGCGGTTTATTATTCGCTTTACCTTTAAAAACTTTAGATTCCAAAATTGAAATAACTGGCAAGTTGGAATCAAAAAAATATGTAGACCTTACTATTGACGTTTTAAAAAGCTTTAACATTAATATAATAGAAGATAATAATGTTTATTTTATAAGTGGTAATCAAACTTACAAATCATGCAATTATTCTGTAGAAGCAGATTATTCACAGTTAGCGTTTTTCGCAGTTGCAGGTATTATTAACGGCGATATAAAAATAAGTAATGTAAATAAAAATACTTTGCAACCTGATAGTGTAATAATTGATTTAATAAGGTCTATGGGTGGAAAAGTTTTAAAAGAAAGAGATTCTCTTAGGTTTGTAAAATCAGAGACCTTTGGAATTAAAATAGACATTAGTCAATGCCCTGATATTGGTCCTATATTATCAATATTGGGTGGAGTATCGAAAGGTGAGACCTTAATTTATAATGCAAATAGATTAAGGATAAAGGAAACCGATCGATTACTAGCCACTAACGAAATACTTTCTGTTTTGGGCATAAAAACCAATATTCTTGGTGATAGCTATATTATTCAAGGTTCAGAAATCTTTAGGAAAGGAACTATTGATTCTTATAATGACCATAGAATGGCAATGTCAACCGCAATTGCCGCATTGAGAGCCGAAGGCCCATTAATCATTGAAAGGGCAGAAGCAATAAATAAGTCTTATCCTGACTTTTTCGATGATTTGCAATCTCTTGGTATTAGAATAGAATATATTTAGGTGATTAAATTGAAATTAACTATTAAATCATCAAGAAGAGAATATGATATATATATCAAAGATCATCTTCTTGATAATATTGAAAATTATTTAGATGTAAGTAAAAACTATATAATTATTTCTGATGATAATGTTTCAAAATTATTTGTAAACAAATTGTCTAATAAATTGTCTAATAATTACCTTATTGATTTCCCCGAAGGCGAATCCTCGAAATCGTTTTTTCAATATGAAAGAATAGCGAATATTCTTCTTAAAAAAGAAGTAAAAAAAGATAGTATTATTATCGCTTTGGGCGGAGGAGTTACAGGAGATCTTGCGGGTTTTTTAGCATCTACTATTTTGAGAGGTATTGAATATATTCAAATTCCAACAACATTACTGTCTCAAATAGATTCTTCTATCGGCGGTAAAGTGGGTATTAACACTGAGAGTGCTAAGAACTGTATCGGATCCATTTATCCTCCTAGTTTAGTTTTGATTGACCCAAAAGTGCTAGACACATTACCCGAAAAGCATTTTAATAATGGTGTAGCGGAAATGATTAAGTATGGAATGATAAAGTCTAAAAGTTTATTTGAAGATTTAAAAAACCTTGATATTAAGAGCAATATTGGATATTATATTTATCAATCATTGTTAATAAAACAAGAATTAGTCGAAAAAGATGAGTTTGACGAAAGAGATAGACGCTTGTTAAATTTTGGACACACATTCGGACACGCCTATGAAGCTTTTTACAAATATGAAAAATATCTTCATGGCGAAGCTGTAGGATTAGGGATGCTTTTCATGGTTGATAAAGAAATTGAAAGTGAATTAAAGGTAGTATTATCTAAATATAATTTACCTTCTGAAGATACTGTAACAAAAGAGGAGTTATTACAATACGTTAAATTAGATAAGAAGGCAAAAAATAACGGTATTTATGTAGTGATGGTGGATAAAATTGGTGAAGCTTACATAATAAAAAAACAAATTGAAGAATTGTAGATGGAGTTGATATTTTATGAATAATATCGGTAATAATATTAAACTTACTTTTTTTGGTGAATCTCATGGAAAATTCCTTGGGGTTGTTTTAGACCAAATTCCAGCTGGAATTGAATTAAATTTTGAATTACTAAATTTTAATTTAAGCAAAAGAAGACCTGATGGAAAAATTAGTACTTCTCGAATAGAAAGTGATAATTATGAAATCGTATCCGGATATAAGGATGGTTATACAACTGGCGCCGCTTTAACATTTTTAGTTCCTAATAAAGACTATAACAAGAGCGATTATAATTCGTTAGATAACGTTCCTAGACCCGGTCACTCAGACTTACCTGCTTATTTTAAATATGATAATTGTAACGATAGATCTGGCGGAGGTATTTTTTCCGGAAGACTAACCGTATTATGGGTGATAGTAGGTTCTATTTGCCAACAAATTTTAGAGTCAAAGAACATCTTTATTGGCTCTCATATCGAGAGTATTAAAAATGTGTATGACAATTCTTTTGATCGTTTATTAATTGAAAAAGATTTGTTAGTTAACTTAAACAAGTCATCATTTCCTTTAATCAACAATGACATTAAACCTAAAATGACTGAACTAATTGAAAAAACAAAAAGCTTAGGTGATTCTGTGGGGGGTACAATTGAATCAGCAGTGATTAATTTACCTATTGGATTGGGTGAACCTTTGTTTTTATCTGTAGAAAGTTATCTTTCCAATCTTTTGTTTTCAATTCCGGGAATTAAAGGCATTGAATTTGGTGAAGGATTTAATTTGGCTAGAATGAATGGCTCAGAATCAAACGATCAATATGAATACAAAAATGGTAAAATCCATTTTCTATCTAATAATAATGGCGGAATCCTTGGTGGATTATCAACAGGACAGCCAATTATTATTAGGTTAGCTGTTAAGCCAACTTCATCAATATCAAAAAAGCAAATGTCTGTTGATTTGGAAAAACAAACGAACGTTGAGCTGGTAATAAACGGAAGGCATGACCCGCAAATAGTTTCCAGAGTTTTGCATGTTGTTAATTCCGTAATTAGTTTTGCAATATTAGATTTATTTATATTTAGCCATAATAAAAGTTGGTACAAATAATGTATGGCTTGATTGGTAAAAACCTAAGCCATAGTTTTTCAAAAGATATTCATCAAGCTTTTGGAAACAAAGATTACGACCTTGTCAACATTGATAATATTCAAAGTTTCGTAGAATCTAATCAATTTGATGGTTTTAATGTGACTATTCCATATAAAAGCGAAATTGTTAAATATGTTGATGAACTAGATTCTATCTCATTGGCAACTAATTCTGTTAACACTGTTGTTGTTAGAGATAATAAGTTATATGGATACAATACTGATTATTATGGTTTTATCGAAACTTTAAAATATCATAATGTTAATATAAAAAATAAAGACGTTATGATTCTAGGTAATGGATCAGTCTCAAATACTGTCGTTTTAGCCCTTCAAAACCTTAAAGCTGGTAATATAGTTAGATTGTGTAGAAATAAGAAATCTGATATTGATGATTTCTTTGAAAATCACAAAAAATATAAAGGATATCAAATAATAATTAATACAACCCCAGTTGGAATGTATCCCAACAATGAAGAGGAATTGATTTTTAGTTTAAATGTTTTTCATAATTTAGAATTAGCCATTGATTTGGTATATAATCCTTTAAGAACTAAATTTTTGCTTGAGGCTGAAAAATTAAATATTAAAGCCGTCAATGGTCTATATATGTTGGTTATGCAAGCTAAAAAAGCTCATGAGTTATTTCTTAATTGTGATATTCCTCTAAATGTAAGTAATAAAGTATATAAAAAACTAGCTAAGAAACTATACAACATAGTTTTTGTTGGTTTACCTTTAAGTGGAAAAAGCAAGTATTCTAAGTTACTTGAAAGTTTGCTAAATAAAAAACTTTATGATACCGACGTTGAAATAGAAAGAGTTATAGCTATGAGTATCTATGATTTTTTTCAAGTTCACTCTGAAGCTGAATTTAGAATGTTTGAGACAGAAATTGTTAAATTAGTTTATAAAAAGCATAATTATATTATTTCAACTGGCGGTGGAACAGTCAAGGTTTGGAGTAACATTGAAAAACTTAAACAAAACGGAATCATTATATATTTAAATAAAGATCCTCTAAAAATAGCCGAGAAAAAAATAAGAGGAAGGCCTCTTATTAAGAAAAATGAAGATATTCTATTGTTGGCAGAAGAGAGAATCCCTTTATACAAAAATGCCTGCGACATATTAATTGATATTAATAAAGATACAGTGTATCATATTAATGAGATAAAGGAGAAAATCGATGCGTATCTTAATCGTTAATGGTCCTAACCTTAATTTTTTAGGTAAAAGAGAACCAGAAATCTATGGTAATAAAAGCTACGATGATTTAGTAAATTATCTTCTTGATTATGCTAAAAATAACAATCATTATCTCGAAATATATCAATCTAATCACGAAGGCAAAATTATTGATATCATTCAAGAAAAATATCTTAATTTTGATGCTTTAATCATAAATCCTGGAGCTTTTACTCATTACTCCTACGCTATTTATGATTGTTTATTATCGATAAATATAAAGATTATCGAAGTTCATTTGTCAAACATCTATAAACGCGAAGATTTCAGAAAAGTTTCCGTTATTAAATCAGCATGTGAAGAACAATTTTATGGTAAAGGTTTTGAAAGTTACGTCGATGCAATTAAATACTTAAGTAAAGAGGTCTAATTATGATAGTTAAAATAAAAAACAATGCAACACTAGAACAAATAAATGAGTTAAAAAAACACTTAATTAGCAAGGGTTTTGAAATCCATGAAAGCCTTGGTAAATCAACTACAATTATTGGCGTAATCGGTGACACTACAACTATTGATCCAAATAGTTTATATGCTTATGAATATGTAGATACAGTTTTAAGGGTTCAAGAAGCTTTTAAAAAGGTAAACCGTAAGTTTAAACCCGATGATACAATCGTTGATGTTGCCGGTATAAAAATTGGTGGTAAAAATATTGTTGTAATTGGTGGTCCATGTGCCGTGGAATCAAACGAACAAATCCAAGAAATAACACCACTTGTAATTGAAGCTGGTGCTAAAATTTTACGTGGTGGAGCATATAAACCAAGAACTAGTCCTTATTCTTTCCAAGGGCTAGAACAAGAGGGTTTAGAAATCTTAAGCCAAGCAAAAAGTAAGTATAATATTCCTGTTGTAAGTGAGATCATGAGTGTTGACGATATTGATTTGTTTGTTAAACATGTTGATTTAATCCAGGTTGGAGCTCGTAATATGCAAAACTTCGCTTTGCTTAAAGAGTTGGGAAAAATCAATAAACCTATTCTATTAAAAAGAGGAATCGCAAACACTATTGAAGAGTGGTTAATGTCTGCTGAATATATTCTTGCTGGCGGAAATACTAACGTTATCTTATGTGAAAGAGGGATTAGGACTTTTGAATCTTCTACACGAAATACTTTGGATTTATCTTCTATCCCAGTGATTAAAAAATTATCCCATTTACCAATAATTGTTGATCCGTCTCATGCGGCCGGAAGATGGGAATATATTGAATCTTTATCGCTTGCATCTATAGCTGCTGGAGCTGATGGATTAATTGTTGAAGTTCATCAAACTCCAGAAACAGCATTGAGCGATGGGCAACAATCACTAAAACCTGAAAAATTTAAAACTTTAGTTGCTAAATGTAAAAGGGTAGCTGAAGCTATTGATAGATCATTAGAATAAAACATTGCCTGTACCTTTCTTTATTTTTATTATGGTGTTATAATTAGTCCGAAAGGGGGATTTAAAATGAACGAGTATGTAAAAATGATTGATGGCTTTCCATTGATTCTAAAGATTATTTTAGCCTTACCTGGTATTGACGGAATCGCCTATGGATTGTATCGAATCGCTAAAGGAAGGCTTATTGTTGGTTTAATTTGGATACTACTAGGCGCTACTATTTTTTGGATAATTGACATTGTTACGGTTGTGCTTCATGGTAAAGTAACTTTCTTGGTATAAATTTAAATAATAAAAAAAATGTAAGGAAAATCCTTACAATTTTTTTTATATATGCTTTTTAATCTTTCTTACAAGTTCTGGTATATCTATTAGCGAAAGAGATGATATCGCTACTCTAATAATATCTTGCATCGGAATTACATATACATGATCATCTACTAAATCTTTGAATATATTCTTATTTGTCGTAGGAATACTTACGAAGAATCCACCGCAATAAGGTAATATATTTAAGTCGTTTTTTTCAGCTTCCTTTAAAAACAATGATGCTCTATCTTTTAACAATTTAGTAGCTACAGTAACTTCGTTTTCAAAATGTTCTTTTTTGTCTGGGTTGCTAAAAATCTTTCCTATTGTGTTTATTCCCGGTTGAGAAACACTTGAAAAACGTCCTCTTACAGAATAATCTCCAACTCTAACAAAGTGATCAACGACTTCTTGTGATTTAGATAATCCAATTTGTGCTCCAACTCTGAATCCATATAGAGAAAAAGTCTTAGATCCAGAAAAAACTACAATAGCTAGAATATCATCATCTAAATCTTTATAAGCTTCAAAGATTTCTCTTGAATATTTACTGTCCTTCATTTGGTAATCGATATAAGCGATATCGTGAATTAAAATTGTTGGAATATCTAATCTATTGACTTCATTTAATATGTTAATAACTTCTTGCCAATCGGATTTTGTCATACATAGTCCGGTTGGATTATTACTTGGGTCATTTAATAAAACACATAATCTTCCTTGTTCTTTAGCTAAATCTAAAGCTTTTTCTTTAAAATCAACTACATTGAACTTAAAGTTTTCGTCATACATTAAAAAAGTTTTCAAATCAACGTTAGCTTCTAAAGCGAAGTTTTGGTAAGGTGACCAATAATAATTTGGTAGTAAAACTTTTTGATTGAAATCATTGAAATTGTAGAACGAATTTGAGATAGCTCCGCTACCTCCAGTTGTAGGAATAACACTGTATTTAAAATTTTGTCTTATCATATCAGCATTATTTCCAAAAACCCAATCAAAAACCCCTTCTGTAAAATCTTTTGTTCCTCTTACAGGAGCATAATGATAAGTTTCAGCGTCATTTAAATGATGTAAAACATCATCAACAACATCAAATCTAAATACATTTCCTTCTTCACGGTGAAGCATACCTACTGTCGCGTCAATAACATCTGAATATTTCTTCTTAGCGGCTTTTGCTTCCTGAGAAATTTGGAGAATATTTGACTCTAATCTTTTGTGTTCCGCATGTCTGCCGACAATTCTTTTCATATTCACACCCTTTTTCTAAAATATATTTTTTAAAGTTACTGTTTGTTTTCGATCAGGACCAACTGATAAAATAGTAACCTTTATCTTCAAAATATCTTCAATCGTTTTTAAATAATTTTGACAATTTATAGGTAATTCAGCAAAACTAGAAATTTTTGTAATGTCTTCACTCCATCCAGGAAGTGAAATATAATTTGGTTTACATCTTTCATATTCAAAATAATCTGCCGGAATGTAGTCAATTTCTTTTCCATCAAGATTGTAACTAACACAAACTTTAAGTTCTTCTATTCCGGTTAAAACATCTAATAGCATAATGCTTAAATTGTTTAATCCATTTATTCTTTTTACATGCTTTAATACTACCAAATCTAACCAACCAATTCGTCTAGGTCTTCTGGTAGTTGTTCCATATTCATTACCTGTTTCTCTTATTCTTTTGGCGATTTCGTCTTCAAATTCCGTTGGAAAAACACCGGCACCAACTCTTGTTGTATAAGCTTTGGTAACGCCAATTACATCCGTTATCAGATAAGGGCTAATTCCTGAATTTAGGGGAACTGAAGCTGCTGTTGGTGAAGAAGAAGTTACGTAAGGATAAGTTCCGTGATCAACGCACAACATGCTGCCTTGAGCACCTTCAAAAAGTATGTTTTTTCCTTCTTCAATTAAGTTATTTAATAAGACTGAGGTATCTGTTATGAAAGGTTTTATTTTGTGTCCGATTTCAATCAAATTCTCGTACAAACTCTCAAAATTTTCTATTGATTGATTGTTTGTTTCTAATATTGTTCTTGCTGAATCTAGATTCAATTTAAGTCTTTTTCTTAGTGATTCTGGATTAATTAAATCTGAAATTCTAACTCCAACTCTAGAAACTTTATCCATATAAGCTGGTCCAATACCTTTTTTGGTAGTTCCAACGGCATCTGCACCCTTAATTTTTTCGTACAATACATCAAGTTCAATATGGTGAGGTAAAACAACATGGGCTCTATTAGAAATATAAAGATTATACTTTGTTATTCCCTCATTTTTAAGCATTTCAAGTTCTTCTAACAAAGCAAAGGGATTTATTACCATCCCGTTAGCCATTATATTAACAATTTTTGGATTGAATATTCCTGAAGGTATTAAATGTAGTGCAAATTTACGATCATTGAATTTAATTGTATGTCCAGCATTATTACCGCCTTGACTTCTTACTACAACATCAGCTTTTTCTGCTAAATAATCAGTAATTTTACCTTTTCCTTCATCGCCCCATTGACTACCTACAACAACAACTCTTTTACCCATTAATTTCCTCTTTTGCTTTTTCGACTATATCCCTGGCAATCCAAATTCCATTTGCACTTGCTTGGGCTAGTCCTCTAGTTATGCCGGCGCCATCTCCACCAAAGTATAAGCCTTTAATTTTAGACTCAAACTTATTATTTACTTCTGGTCTAGCAGAATAAAATTTTGCTTCAACACCATACAATAAAGTATGTTCAGAAGCTACTCCTGGAGTAATGTGATCCAAAGCTTCAATCATTTCAATGATTGATTTCATTGTTTTATATGGCAATACAAGTCCTAAATCTCCCGGCACAGCTTCTTTTAACGTTGGAGTAACAAAACCTTCACTAATTCTTTTGTGAGTCGACCTGCGGCCTTTTTGTAAGTCACCAAATCTTTGTAATATTATTGAACCATTACTTAACATATTGGCCAATTTAGAAACTCCATGAGCAAATTCGTTTGGTTGATTGAAAGGCTCAGTAAATCTATGAGATACCAATAATGCAAAATTTGTGTTTTTCGATCCTAAACTATTGTCGCTATAGGCGTGGCCATTAGCTAACATTGTTCCACTATGATTTTCAATAACTACATGTCCACTTGGATTAGAACAAAATGTTCTAACCGTTGATCCAACTTGAGTTCTATAAATAAATTTTCCCTCATAAAGGTGTTCGTTGATTTCTTCCATTATTTCATTGTTAGTTTCTACTCGAACTCCTATGTCTACGTGATTTGTTTTCATAGAAATTTTATGTTCATTCGCTAAATTACTTAGCCAATACGAACCGTCTCTTCCTGGTGCAATAACAACATAAGGTGCAGATATTTTTGAATCATCAGATAAAATTACACCTTTAATCTCTTGATTTTCTACAATTATATTCTTAACTTCTGTTTTAAAAAACATATCTATTTTAGTTTTTAAATCTTCATACATATTTTTTAAAACTTGAAGATTAATTTCAGTTCCTAAATGTCTTAATTCTGATCTTAATAATTTTAATCCTACCGCTAACCCTCTTTTTTCTATTTCTTTTACTTTATCAGTGTTGGGATTAGTTAAATGTTGGGGAGCTCCAAATTTTAAATTGATACTATCCGCATAGCGAATCAATTCTAAAATGGTGTTAGGATCTAAATATTCATCCATCCATCCGCCAAATTCGCTTGTTATGTTAAATTTTCCATCAGAATAAGCTCCAGCTCCTCCGAATCCATTAGTAATTGAACAATATGGGTTACAAGCAACAAAACCGTTTTTTTGAACGGGACATTTATCTATTTTTTTATCCATAATAGGGCATTTTCTAGTGTAAATATCATGCCCTTTATCTAGCAATAATACTTTTAAATCTTTATTTTTTTCAGCTAATTCATAGGCGCACATTATTCCTGCGGGACCTGCACCTACAATTACAACATCATAATTTTTCTTCATAAAAAACTCCTTTTCAGGCACATTAAAATTTTAACATTTATACCCTTATAAATCAATACAATAAATAAATAAGTAATTTATATTTAAATATAAAAAAAAGCGATATTTTTTATTTAAAATATCACTTTATTTAATATAAAAAACTATTCAGTTCTTACTGGTAATATTAATTGAATTAAACCAGGATCGTCGTTTCCTTCGATTATAAAAGGTCTAATTTCTCCAGTAAATTTAACATATACTTCTGAAGAATTAAATGTTTTTAACGCATCTAAGAAATATTTAGAACTAAATGCAATTTTGATTGGTGTAGTAGAAATTTTTTCTAGCGGAGTTATTTCTTCCACTACTTTTCCTATTTCTGGAGAGTTTGAAGTTATTTCTACTTCATTGTTTGGTTTTAAAGTTAATTTTACGATACTGTTATAACTATCTTTTATTGAAAGAAGAGAAGCTCTCTCAACAGCTATAGCTAAATCGTTTAATTTAAATTTCAAAATTATTGGAAAATCAATTGGAATCAATCTTGATGTTTCTGGAAAATTACCTTCTAGTAATCTTGATTGAAACAGGATGTTTCCATACTCAAATACGATTGACTTTGAATTTAAGTGAATTAAAATTTCATCTAAATCTAATTCAAGAACTTTTGATAATTCATCTAAACTTTTACTTGGAATAACTACATTCATATTCTCATAATTTTTTTGAATATCAATTTTCTTTTGACTCAATCTGAATGAGTCAGTAGCTATAGCAATTAATTTATCATCTTCAACTCTAATGTTAACACCGGTTAATATTGGTCTATTTTCAACTGAAGATGCTGCAAAAGTCGTTTGTCTTATAACGGCTCTCATAATTTTTGAATCTAATTTTATCGGTAAATCATTTAAATGGAAAGATATTTCAGGATAATCTTCGATTGTTAATAAATTCAATGAAAGATCTGTATTATGAGAATGAATTTTTAGAACGTTGTTATCTATTACAGAAAATTCTACTATTCCTTTATCTAATTTTCTAATAAAATCTACAAAAACTCTTCCTGGAATTAATATTTCTCCCGTGTTTTCTACATTTAAACTTTCGTCTTTAATAGAAAGTTTTATGGAAATATCAGAATTACTAGTCAAAAGAACTAGTTCATTTTCATAAACTTCCATTTTGATTCCTTGAAGATATGGAGCGGGTGTCTTTGTTGATAAAGCTTTTTGAGAAATTAATAAGTTGTTTAATAAAACTTCGGTCTGAATTGAAAAATTCATGAGAACCTCCTATATATAAATAATCTTTTTTCTTTTTAACTTATTGTTATTAGTTTTGTTGAAACGGGGAAAAGTAAAAACTTCAATATAAATATTATACCATATTTAGCGAAGTAAGTATATAAGATATAATGTTAAAAACCTATTTTTTTCCACATTTAATTAACAATTTATCTACATCTTTTTTTACCGAATCATCAGTTTGAATATAGTTAGAAATTTGTTCTATTCCATAGATAACAGTTGAGTGATCTCTACCATTAAATATTTGTCCAATTCTTTTAAAAGTTAAGTCATAAAGATCTTTAATTATATACATTGATATTTGTCTTGCAAAAACATATTTTTTTTGTCTTTTTTTAGATAATAAATCTGTAGTATTGATGTTATAATAATTACTTACGATATCTAAAATATTGTTATAATTATTTCTATCGATATCTTTACTTCCAATATTTTTTGAGTTAATTAAATTTTTTAAGGCATCTTTTGTATTTTCAATTGTGAACTTATAATTAAAAGCTGTACAATAAAATAATACTCTTTTTAAAGCCCCTTCTAGCTCTCTTATATTGTTATCAAAAACACTAGCGATGTATTCTAAAATATCTTCAGAGATAAGTTCTGGATCGGAAGTTTCAATACTAAGTTTTTTCTTTAAGATTGAAATTCGATGATCTAGATTAGGTTTAGATATATCAACAGATAATCCCCATTCAAATCTTGAAGTTAAACGAGACATTATATCATATAAATCTGATGCAGGACGGTCTGAAGTTATTACTATTTGTTTATTGTTATCTTTTAATTTTTCAAAAATTTTAAAGAATTCAAGTTGAGTTTTGTTTTTTCCAGATAAAAATTGAATATCATCTACTAATAAGATATCAATATCTTCATATTTTTTTGAAAAATCATCAAAAGTTTTATTTTGAGCAGCCGAAGCATAATCTTCAATGAATTGATCGGTTTTAACGTATAAAACTTTTAAGTTAATGTTGTTTTCTATAGCGTAATTACCAATACACTCCATTAAGTGAGTTTTTCCTAAACCAACATCACCAAATATATACAAAGGGTTAGCAAAGATTCCTGGCTGATCAGCTACTTTCATAGCTGATGTATATGCTAATCGATTACTAGAACCAACAACAAAATTATCAAAAGTATAAGTATTATTTAAACCGGTTTTGTATTTATTTTCCAAATTTTCTTCCGGTTTATTTATTTCGTATGGTTGTTCTTTGCTTATTTCAATTGCAGCTTGTTCTTTAGTTATAATTTTAAATAAGTATTTTTCTTCTACAAAGTTATTTAGATAATAATTAAGACGATTTATGTAAAAATTTTCAATCTTATTTTTAATAAATGAGTTTGGGGCGATAAGATAAACAAGGTTATTATTTACTCGAAAAACATTGTTAATTTCTGCGAAATGTTCGTTATATATATCATTATCGAATTCAGTTTGTAATGTCGATTTTATTTTTTTCCATATGTCTTCAAAATTATACACATAACTCACCCCATTTCTTACATATAAATATAACATAAAAAAATAGAAGATGTTAAACTATTTTTCAACAAAAATTGTGGAAAACTTTTTTAAACAACACTTATTAACAACTAGATTGTGGAAAACTTATTACCTAATTTAGCCAAAAAATAGACTTTTGCACAATTCGACGGTGGAAAAAGAAGTTTTCAACGTGGAAAAAGATTATTAAAAAAACAGGAAATAAAATATGTTGACATCAAATATAAAATTAAGTATAATTAGATAGCATGGTTTTCAAAAATAAATGAGGAGGTGTTGACTATGAGTAAAACATACCAACCAAGTAAGACTAAAAGAGCTAGAACTCATGGCTTCAGAGCGAGAATGGAATCAGCTAATGGTCGTAAAGTATTATCAAGAAGAAGAGCTAAAGGAAGAAAATCTTTATCTGTATCAGACCGATAAAAAATTAATAAAAACAACACCAATAAATATATATTTATACCTGAAATCACCTGAACAATATATAATATATGGTGATTTTTTGATTTTTTAGGAGGCAAACTTGAAAAAGAAATTTCGTATTAAAAAAAGTGATGAAATACAACAGTTGATGAGTAAGAGAAATACTGTTGGAAATAGTTACTTCGTTTTATACTATCAAAAAAACCATGATAATATAAATTTTCGATTTGCGCTTAGTGTTTCCAAAAAATTAGGAAAAGCTCACGAAAGAAATTTAATGAAGAGAAGAATCAGGGAAGTTATAAAAACTAACTCGATAAAAAACGAGGCTGATTTCTTTATAATTGCTAAGCTTAAATCAAAAGATTTAGTTTTTTCCGAGATTAAAGACAGTGTTGAAGATTTATTAAAAAAAGCAAACTTATTAGAAGAGAGGGTCAAATGAAAACAAAAAATAAAATATTACTAGCAATTTTTGCGGTTTTATTGGTTTTTGGAGTTGCTTCTTGCGGTGGAGATAGCCGAGGAATAACTTATCAAAATTTTGAAAAAATAGTTTTATTCGATGAAACTAATAGCGATGCAGCTACTAATTATGCTGAACTTATCGACTTATTTGGAACTGAAGGCATGGATGCATCTGCTTATGCAAACAAACAAGGTACTATAGTATGGGAAGATATTAACGAACAAGCTACAGTAACAATTGTTTTAGAAGATGATTTAGTAATTGAAAAGACATCGGTAGGTTTATATGAATCAACTTATAGAACTCCGTTAGGTGAAAAAGATGGTGTTTGGGAATGGATAGTTCTTCAAATCGGATATTTTACTTATAATGCAGGTAATTTGTTTGGTTTATTAAGCGCTAATTATTATTGGTTAGGTCTTTTGTTTATGACATTGATTATTAGAACCTTAGGTTGGCCAATTTATGCAAAGACAAATGATATGTCACTAAAAATGCAAATGGCTCAGCCGGAATTAAATAAAATTCAAGAAAAATATCGTAATAAAAAAGATCAAGCATCACAACAAAGAATGCAAATGGAAACAATGGAAATATATAAACGTTATAAAATTAACCTTTTTGGATGTTTAATGCCATTGTTACAAATGCCAATCTTCATTGCTATGTATCAAGTTGTTCAAAGATTCCCGTTAACTGGAATGTTTGATGATGTTAATACAAGATTTTTGTGGACTGATTTAGGAAATACTAACTGGTTACCAAACTTACCTTTAGCTTTAATAGTTGCGGGATTAATGTTCTTGAGCCAATGGTTAACAACAAAACGTACTCAAAGCGCACAAAAACATAATACATATCAAAATCCTAAAGCTCAACAAACACAAAAAACAATGAAATACATGATGTATTTTATGGTTGTTATGATGGCTTATATTTCAATTGGTAATGCAGGTATCGCTTTCTATTGGATTATTGGTACAGGATATCAATTGTTCCAAAGTTATATTAGTCATAGAAACGTAGGAAAAAGAAAAGACCAATTACAGTCAAGAATATAACAATAAGGGGAGATTAAGTTTTAATGAAAAAAATACAGTTTGAAGCAAAAGCGTTAAATGATCAAACTTTAATGTATGCAGCAAAAGAATTAAGAGTAAATAAAGATTTTATCGAACTGAATATTATTGAAGAAAAGAAATCTTTATTAGGTTTAAATAAATCTTATGTTGTTGAAGCGGTTGTTGATTTTAATGTTATAAATGATGGTATTGAATATTTAAAGAAATTATTAGAAAATATGGAAATTGAAGCAGTTATCGAAGGTAAATTAACTGGAGATAGACATGTGCTTTTTTCTGTAGAAGCTAAAGAAAATCCAATTTTAATTGGTAAAAACGGAAAGACTCTAGAAGCTATCCAAAGTTTAGTTAAAAACTACATTAATCTTTATACAGATGAATACTATGTTGTTTTAATTGACATTGGCGGTTATAAAGAACAAAGAAAAAAACAATTAGAAATATTGGCAACAAAAACCGCTATGGAAGTAGTTAAATCTAAAGTTTCAACAAAATTAAGTAGAATGAATGCTTATGAAAGAAGAGTCATTCACACTAAACTATCAGATTGGAGAGATGTTACTACCGTATCTGAAGGCGAGGAACCAAATAGATATGTAGTAATTTCACCGTCAAAAAAATAATGAAAAAATTAATTGTCGGATTAGGAAATCCAGGTAAAAAATACGCTAACTCCAAGCATAATATTGGATTCATAGCGGTGGATAAATTTGCCCAAATTTACAAGATTAAAGCAAAAAATTCAGTAAAATTCAATTCTGAGATTTTTGAGTTTGATGATTGTGTTTTAGCAAAACCTAAAACCTTTATGAACAATTCCGGCTATGCGATTTTAAAGATAGTTGAATACTATAATATTGATTTAGAAGATTTATTAGTAATTTATGACGATGTCGCTTTACCTTTTAGTAAACTCAGATTGAGATATAAGGGCGGATCGGGCGGTCATAATGGAATCAAATCAATATTAACCCATTTAGGATCGGAAAATTTTAATCGATTAAGAATCGGAATTGATAAATCAGATAGCAAAGAAATGAAAGATTATGTTTTAAGTGATTTTTCTAAAACTGAGTTAAAGATTCTTGATGATGTTATGATTGACGTCGTAAATCTAATGACGGATTTTATTAATGGAGTTCGTTTTGAAGAAATTATGAATAAATATAATACTAGTAATGAAAAGGATGCTATATAGTTAAAATTAATTTTTAAAGCTATATAGCTTTTTCTTTTTTAATAATCAGGAGGTAGTGGATGTTTGATAAGATTAATGAAGAAAAAGCGATTTATGAAAGAAAAATGAGAATAGGCTTCACAATATCAATAGTAGCTTTCGTTCTCTTTATTCCCGCCGGAATGTCAGCTGGACCTTTAGGAGGATTTTTAATGATGATTCCTTTTATGGGTGGAGCTATTTATTCAGGTAATCAATCAAAAAAAATCAAGGAAATTAGCGTTAATTTTAAAAAAGAATACCTTGAAAAAGAATTGGTTAAGTTTTTTCCATATAGCGAATATAAACCATATGATGGATTTAAGGAAAAGGAAGTTGTTTACTCAAATCTTCTTTTTGAAAGAGATCGCTATTATAGCGAGGACTTAATTATGGGAAACTTTGAAGGAGTAAACTTTAGGTGTTCAGATGTAAAACAACAAGATGTTAGAAAGTCAGGAAAAACAACTAAGGTAGTTACTGTTTTTCATGGTCGTTTTTATGAGTTTGATTTTCATAAGTCATTCAAATATGATTTGTTATTGCTGCAACCTCTTAATTTTAGGCCTTTTAGCGGGTTTAGAAAAATTGAGACTGAAAGCATTGAATTTAATAGCGATTTAAAAATATATGCAAAAGATGATCATGAGGCTTTTTATATTTTAACTCCAGATTTTATGGAAAAGATTCGATACTTAGATGAGAAGTATTTTGATAAAATCAGTTTTTCATTTAAAGATAACAAATTATTTATAGCAATTGATAGTAGAAAAGATTATTTTGACATAAAAGCATATAAAAAAGTTGATGAAAGTTTAATTAAAGAGTATCAAGAAGAATTCCAAGACATTAAAGATTTCATTACGATTTTAAACTTAAATTCTACTCTTTTTAAGTAAAATATTAAAGAAAAAAACTCCTTTTTTAAATTGAGGAGTTTTTTATTTCTATTCACTTATTATTGTTTATAGGTTCTTTATAATCAGTTCTTTAATTTGGTTATATTTTTCAGCAGTCATTTCTTTCTGATTGTTTTGAAAGTTGATATCTAGTTTATCGTTTTCATATCTTGGGATTAAATGAATGTGAAAGTGTTCTACTGTTTGTAAAGGTTTCTCAGTATTTATTATCAAGTTTAATCCAATTGGATTAAAAGCTTTCTTTAAGGCGTTTGCAATATCAGGTATGACTTTAAAAATTTCACCACTTGTCAAAGAATCTAACTCATAGAGATTCTTATAATGTTTTTTTGGTATCACTAGAGTATGACCTTTTGTTGTTTGTGATATGTCTAGGATAGCAATTAAATTATTATCTTCATAGATTTTATAACTAGGTATTTCAGCATTTGCGATTTTACAGAAAATACAGTCCATTATTCTATCTCCTTTTTTATGATATCAATTATTTCTTTATAATCTTTAATCCAAAAATCTGGATTTGTTGCTTTTAATTTATCTTTTACTAATGTCCACTCGATACCACAAGTTAGTATTCCCGCATTCTTTCCCGCAAAAATATCCGAAGGATTATCTCCAATCATTAATGCCTTATCAACGTTATTAAACTGACTTAGAACATAGAATATAGGCTCTGGGCTTGGTTTATGCTCAGGAACACTTCCTAAAAAAGAGTAGTTTTTAATATATTTATCGATTGAGAACCATTTTATTGATGGCATAGCAGATTCTTCAAACTTAGTAGTTACAATTCCTAGATTAACATCTAATCTACTGAGTTTTTCTAGAGTCTCGATTACGTTGTCATAAAGTTTAATATATTCGAACTCGTGTTTTTGATAGAAAGTTCGATAGTAAGCAATAATCTCATTGATTACTTTTGGTTCTTCACTGACTATTTTGAATGTCTCTTTTAGAGGCGGACCAATCATTTCAATAATTTGTTCACGAGTATATTCAATGTTTGGTTGATAATATTTAAACGTTTCTTTGAAAGATTGAATAATAATTTCATTTGAATCAACTAAAGTTCCGTCTAAATCAAAAAGTATTGTATTAATTTTTCCCAATTTTCATCACCAATTATATTATATCAAATAATCATTTAGGTTTCATTACTTTTGAATAAACAATTGCCTTTATAGTAAAGACAAGTTACATTTTATTTTTGATTATGATATAATTATTGTGGTGATTAAATGGATAAACTAATGCTTATTTACAACCCTAAAAGCGGTAAGCAAAACTTTGTTAAAAAGTTAGAATATGTCATGGAAAGATTTAAACCTCATTTTCATGATATTTTTGTCTTTGCGACAGAGTATCCAGGTCACGCTACAGATTTAGCTGAAATGGCCTGCCAAGATAACTATGATATGTTAGTTATTGTAGGTGGAGACGGAACCTTTAACGAGTGTGTCAATGGATTGATGCGATACGAAAAAAGGCCAAGAATAGGATACATACCGGCTGGAACATGTTGTGATATTGGTATGAGTTTGGGTTTATCTAAAAAGGTTGAAAAATCAGTGGATATAATCTTAAAAGGTATTCCTGTTAAAATGGATATTGTTAAAACGAATGATAGATATTCATGTTATGTGACAGCATCGGGAGCTTTTATTGATATTAGTTACGTTACAGATTCAAAGTTAAAGAAAAAGATAGGTTATTTTGCTTATATTGTTAAAGCTTTTGAAGAAGTTTTTACGATTCCAAAAATAAAGATGACGATTCATCACAACGACGAAGTATACAAAGGTGTCTTTTCGCTAGTAATGATAATTAATTCTAAAAGAGTAGCAGGCATTAACATGATTTATAAGCCGAGTTTAGATGATGGATTAGTCAATGTTGTTTTGTACAAAAATATCTTTCCTTTTAACTTCTACCTTTATGCATTAGCTTTTATTTTTCCTTTTTGGTCTACTCCTTTAGTGACTAGATTCAAAACTGAAAAAATGGAAATTAGAACCGAATCAAAGGCAAAATGGAATATTGATGGTGAATATGGCGGGCAAGGAAATCAAATTATTGAAGTAGCTAGCAAAGCTATAGAAATAATTGTCCCACACAAAATAAAGAAAAGGTATTTTAAAAATCAATGAATTATAAACAAGTGATAGTTGTAGAAGGCACTCACGACGAACAAAAGATTAAGTCAATTTATCCTAACATTGACTGTATAGTAACAAACGGAAGCGAAATATCTACAGAGACTTTAAATTTAATTTATCAGACAAGTTTAATTAGAGATGTCATTTTGTTTCTTGATCCAGACTTTCCAGGCAAGAAAATTACAAATGAGATTTTAAATACAAAAGGTAATTTCAAGATTGCATATATTAATAAAATGAAGGCATTAAATAAAACAAATACAAAAGTCGGGATTGAGCATTGTAATAGAGAAGACATAATATTTGCTTTAAATAATTTAATTAGCCTTGATTATACAAGAGATTCAATTACAAGATTGGACCTTCTTAGAAGAGGGTTTATTAGTAGTGAAAACTCTGCGAATAAAAGAAGTATTTTATGCGAAAAACTAAATATTCCATATGTGAATGGAAAAGCTTTACTTAGAAATCTAAATATGTTAGGAATAAAATTGGAAAGGATTGATGAAATAATTGATGAGTTCAAATCATAATTTATCAGCAAAGAAAATAATTGACGAAGACAATTTTTTTATAAAAAAGAAGTTTAGTCAAAATTTTCTACTAGATGAAAACATTATTAAGAATATAATAAAAGAATCTAAAATAGATAAGAATTCATACGTTATTGAAATAGGACCTGGTTTAGGAGCTTTAACTAAATATATTGTAGACCAAGCAAAAAAAGTTCTTATTTATGAAGTTGATAACGACTTGATTCCGATTTTAGAAGAATTCTTTAAAGACAAAAAGAATATTAAAATTATTAATCAGGATTTTTTGAAATCTAATATAAAAAATGATATCGAATTGTATCTTGACGGTAGTAAAAATATTAGTCTTATTAGCAACTTGCCTTATCACATTACAACTCCAATAATCATGAAAGTGTTAGAGGAGACCGAAAACATAAGGGATTTGACACTTATGATGCAACTTGAAGTTGGACAACGTTTAACTTCAAAACCAAACACAAAGGACTATAACGCTTTAAGTATTATCATTCAAGATCAAGCGGATGTGAAGTATTTATTCAAGGTTCCAAAGACAGTTTTTAAACCACGACCTCAGGTTGATTCTGCAGTAATTAGACTAGAAAGAAAAAACAATTTTGATGATTTTAGCAAAACTGATTTTTATAAATTTTTGCATAATTCCTTCTCGCAAAGAAGAAAAACATTAATCAATAATTTAAGTGAAAATTATAAGGATTGTTCGAAGCAGTTTTTTAAGAATTTGCTTGAAAGAAATAATATAATTGATACAATTAGAGGAGAAGCTCTTGATGTAGAAGAGTTTAAAAAAATATTTAGAGATTTTATAAAGGAGAGAAATTCATGTATTTAAAGAATTCTGATAATGAACTTTTTCAAGTCATTCAAAAAGAATTAGATCGTCAGCAATCGCACATTGAGTTAATTGCTTCAGAAAATTTTGTTTCAAAAGCAGTTTTAGAAGCTGATGGAAGTGTTTTAACAAATAAGTATGCTGAAGGATATCCGGGAAAAAGATATTATGGCGGGTGTGAGTTTGTCGATGAAGCAGAAGAATTAGCGAGAGAAAGAATAAAACAATTATTTAATGTTAAATACGCTAATGTTCAACCTCATTCTGGATCAACAGCTAATATGGGAGCTTATCGCGCTATCTTAAATCATGGAGATGTGGTTTTAGGTATGGCTTTAGACCAAGGCGGGCATTTGACTCATGGCCATCCATTAAGTTTTAGTGGTATTGATTATGAATTCCATCCTTATTTCGTTAATAAGGAAACGGAAATGATTGACTATGAAGATTTGGAAAAGCAAGCATTAGAAATAAAACCAAAATTAATCGTGGCAGGTGCTAGCGCATACCCTAGAATAATTGATTTTAAGAGATTTAGAGATATTTGTGACAAAGTTGGAGCTATGTTAATGGTCGATATGGCTCATATAGCGGGATTAGTAGCAGCGGGATTGCATCCAAATCCTTGCGATTATGCAGACATAGTTACTTCAACAACACATAAAACATTAAGAGGACCAAGAGGCGGAATTATCCTTACTAACAATGAAGAAATTGCTAAAAATGTTGATAGAGTAGTTTTCCCGGGAATTCAAGGTGGACCTTTAATGCATATAATAGCTGCAAAGGCAGCTGCTTTTAAAGAAGCTTTAACCGATGAATTTGTGCAATATCAAAAACAAGTGGTTAAAAACGCTAAAGTTTTTGCTGAAAAATTCATTGAGTTAGGATATCATGTCGTCAGTAACGGTACTGACAATCACTTATTATTGTTGGATGTTTTATCTAAAGCGAATATGTCTGGTAAAAAAGCTGAAAACTTGTTAGATCAAGCTAATATTACTTGTAACAAAAACACTATACCTTATGATACCAAAAAACCTTTTATAACTAGCGGTATTAGATTAGGAACTCCAGCAATGACAACTAGAGGATTTAAAGAGGATGATTTTGTTGAAGTTGCAATTTTGATAGATATGATTTTAATGAATCCTGAAAACGAAGAAGTTTTAAACGAAGTTAAAAAGAGAGTTAAACTTTTAACAGATAAATATCCTTTAGAATATTAAAAAAATAAGTTTGCGAATCTAATCGCAAACTTTTTATTTGTTTCTTATTTCTTTCAACTCTTCGATTGTAAAAGTATAATTCGTTTTACAAAATTCACATAGAATTTCAATGTTTTCATTATGCTCAATTAAGGAGTCAATTTCTTTTTTATCAAGAGTAGAAAGGCCATTGTAAAATCTTTCTTTTGTGCAATCACATTCATATTTTAAAGGCATTTCTTCGACAAGTTCATGATTTCCATCGGTTATAAGATTAATGATGTCTTCTGGTTTATAATTATCTTTAATCAATTCTGATATAGGTTTCATAGAATTGATTTTGCTTTCTATTTTGGCGATTGTTTCATCTTTTACCCCAGGCATAACTTGTAGGATAAAACCTCCGCTTGCAAAAACTTCATTTTTTTCATTTACTAAAACACCTAATCCAACAGAAGATGGAATCTGTTCGCTCTTAGCGAAATAGTAGGTGAAATCTTCTGCTATTTCACCTGTTTGAAGTTCCGCAGAGGAAGTAAATACATCTCTTACTTTTAAGTCTTTGGTAACGTGAATAAATCCGTTATTTCCGACAACCATACCGACAGCTAATTTATCTTTTTTTGATATATGCACATGAGGGTTTTCTACCAAACCTTTAACAATTCCATTAGCATTAACCTGGGTTATAATTTTTCCGATAGGTCCACCACCATCAATTCTAATTGTTAGAGTTTGATCGCCTTTATACATAGCTCCCATAATTAAAGATGCGGTTAAAGTTCTTCCAAAAGCAGCGCTAGCTGCTGGAAATGTATCATGTATTTGTCTTGCATGTTCAACAAGATTTGTAGTTGTTGCTGCATAAATTCTAACTGTTCCATCAAAAGCGTAAACTTTAACTAAATAATCATTCATTTAAATCACCTTCCACAGACAGTATTATAACATAAACGAATTAAAAATCTATTATTTTGTAATTCAGTATTTTTGTTATATAATTGTTGTTGATAAGGGTGATAATATGAAATTACAAATTAAAGATTTAACACTAGATAATAATGTTTTCGTCGCACCAATGGCTGGTGTGACTGATTTATCTTATCGCTTGATTTTAAAAGAGTTTGGAGCAGGACTAATATATACAGAAATGATTTCTGATAAAGGCTTGCTATATGATAACCAAAAGACCAAAGATATGATTAAAATATCTGATTATGAAAAACCCATAGCATTACAATTGTTCGGCAGTGATGTTGAATCAATGGTTAATGCAGCAATACTAATAGATAAAGAATCTAATTGTGACATTATTGATATTAATATGGGATGTCCGGTTCCTAAAGTCACAAAAGCAGGCAGTGGGTCTAAATTAATGACCACTCCTAAACTTGCAAAAGAGATTGTAAGTTCAATTGTTAAAGTTGTAAACAAGCCGGTTTCTGTAAAATTTAGAAGTGGGTGGGATCATAAAAGTATTAACGCAGTTTCTTTTGCAAAAGCTATGGAAGAAGCTGGAGCGTCTTTGATTGCCATTCATGGAAGAACAAGAACTGATATGTATTCCGGAAGAGTTGACCTAGATATAATTAAAGCCGTTAAGGAAGCGGTAAAAATACCAGTTATTGGTAATGGAGATATAAAATCTCCTGAAGATGCAAAAATGATGATTGAGTATACAAATTGCGATGGAGTTATGATAGGAAGAGGATTAATGGGTAATCCGTGGCTTATTAAACAAACAGTAGATTATCTAAAGACTGGTAATTATGAAAAAGAAATCAGTATAGCTACTAAGAAAGCGTATCTTTTGAAACATTTAGATAATTTGATTAAATATAAAGGGGAACATATAGCTATTTTAGAAATGAGAACACATGGTGCATGGTATGTCAAAGGATTACCTGGCGCTACGAAGATTAAGACTCAGATTGTTCATGCCAAAAGCGTTGAAGAGATTGTTGATATTATCAATAATTATTTTGATTCAATTCAATAAAAAAAATCATCTCATTTTTGAGATGATTTTTATATTATGTATTGCTTATATTTTTGATAGTAATACTCATTTATTATCGCTTTGATATGAATTCCGTCTTCAAAATACATAGCCTCAATAATTTTAGAATTTTCTTTTAAATCCGAGAATACATTACCGTTATTGTAAGGAACGATCATGCTGACTTCAATATTCTTGTATAATATACGATTTATTTCTTCTAGTAGTCTTTTAATATTTTGATCTTCCTTAGCGGATACAAATATTGAATCAGAAGTAGGGATATTTGGAATATCGGTTAGTAAATCGATTTTGTTGTATACATGAATTATTGGAACATCATGAACACCCAAATCTTGCAGTACTTCTTCAACGGATTGTATTTGATGTGGAAAATTAGGATTAGAAACATCGATTACATGAAGTATTAAAGAAGCTTCATTAATTTCTTCAAGAGTCGATTTAAAAGCTTCAATCAAATCATGTGGTAGCATTCTAATAAAGCCTACTGTATCGGTTAAAAGAAAATTGTTGTTGTTTTCTAGTTCTACTTTTCTTGTTTTTGTTTCTAAGGTCGCAAATAACATATCTTTGCTAAACATAGTATCTTTTTCAGGTTGGATGGAATGTTTAATAATTGCATTCATTAAAGTTGATTTTCCAGAGTTTGTATAACCTGCAAGAGCTACTGTTTTAGTAGCACTTTCGCTTCTTTTTTGTCTTTGAGTTCTCCGAACTTTTACCAGTTCTTTAAGTTCTCTTTTTAATTTGGTTATTTTATCTCTTAATATTCGTCTATCAAGTTCTAATTGTTGTTCTCCAGGCCCTTTTGATCCAGTCCCAGATTTTTGTCTCGAAAGGGACTTATACATACCAACTACTCTTGGAAGCATATACTGTGATTGAGCTAGCTCTACTTGTAGCATAGCCTCTTTTGTTTTGGCCCTTTTTGCGAATATGTCAAGTATTAGAACAGTTCGATCAATAACTTTAATTTCTAATTTTTCTTCCAAATTTCTTATATGACTTGGACTTAACTCATCATTAAAAATAACAAGATTTGCATCATATAGATTTATTAGATTTTTCAACTCAGAGATTTTACCTGTACCAATAAAAAAATTGGGAGTTGGCGCTTCCTTTTTTTGAATCAACTTATCTTGAACTTCAACATCGCAAGCAATAGCTAAGTTTTCAAGTTCTTCCATTGTTTCTTCAAAGTATTCATCATTGCGATAGTCTAAACCTACTAAAATTGCTTTTTCCATATTATTACCTCATAAATATTATATATAATCTAGCGTTTAAAAGCAATTAAACTTAAATAATAACTATATAAACCCAACTAATTATGATATAATAATATTCTATGAATATTAACTGAAATTAGGAGTAAAAATGGCACATATTAGAACTTTTATTATCAAAATTAGAGACTCTTTTACTAATTACTTCTCAGCTAGTTTCAAGAGCAGAAGAAAAACTTTTAAGATTCTAGCTTTAGTAGTTTTTACAGCTTTGTTTATAATTCAGGCCGGTATAATCATTGTTAATAACAGCTTTTATAACAATTTTTCTGATGATATTTTACAATATTATACAATAATGAATGATTTTATAGCTTCTGTAAAAGGAGGTTCTTTGTCGTTATTTAATTTGAATAATTATTTTGGCGCATCGTTTTTTTCGGATATTTATTATATTCCATTGGACATATTTACATTTTTAACTTTTATACTGAGTTATGTAATGAACGTCGAGATAGCATATTCTATCATGGAGTTATTCAAGATATTTGCTGGGGTAATGGCATTAGCTTATTTCTTACATCTTGAGGGAAGAAAAAATAGAACGATCTTTTGGGCTAGCATTTTCTATTTTGTTAGTGGTGGTATGGTAAGCTTTATGGCTTTTCCAGCATTCCTTTCAATAGCCTTTTATCTTCCGCTGTCATTAATAGTTATCCACTACTTCTTTAACAAGAAGAGATGGATACTACCTCTTTTCGCACTTATAATCATTTTTTATAATTTCTATTTAGGGTATATGATTCTGGCATTTACATCATTTGCCTTCATTTTAGAATACTTTAAGCGTTATAAGTTTAATCTATTTGATTTTATAAAAAAAGGAGCTATTTTCCTTAGTTTGTTACTTTTAGGTGTGGGAATGGCTGCGGTCATTTTACTGCCATCAATCAATTTTATTCTAGAAGAAACTTATCGCAGCACTGCAACTTTCAATGCTTGGATTATAAATATCGGTTCTTATGAGTTGAAATTATTCCAACCAGAAATATATATTAGATACTTAGCCAAATTAGTTGCGGAACAAAAACCAATTGGTTTCTATGGTTTTGAAAATGATTATGGATTAGAACATGCATCACTTTATATAACTATAATAGGATTTGCTTACATGAGTTTGATTTTCTTTATGAAAGACAAGATTAGTAGAGTCTATAAAGTAAGTTTTTTAATAGCTCTTGTGTTTATGTTCTTCCCACTCTTTTCATATGTTTTTTCAGGCACACTTGATAAACCGTATACGAGATGGATTAATTTCTTACCGTTGATTGAAGTTTTAGCTTTGGCACATGTTTTTGATCACTACGGTTTTGAAAAAATCAAAATGAAACAAATGACAATAGTCGCATCCTTACTGATTTTATTGTCAAGTTTCTTAGTTTATTACTATATTAAAAAATTAGATATTAATATTAGGTATGCGGGAAGAGAAACATTAACCGCGGATACTGTAATGATTGGCATATCGATAATTTATCTTGTAGTAATTATTGTTTTTGGATGGCTTAAAAAGTTTACAGTAATTAAGTGGTTTGTATGGATTGAAGTAATAGTAGCCCTAGGATATATCTTCTCTGGACCTTTTTCAATCAGAGATAAGATTGATGTTTTTGAAAGAAGCCATGATGTTAATGAGTTTTTAGAAGCTAATTTAGATCAAGAAGAATTCTATCGAGTATATATTGATATGAGTAGAATCGGCTTAGATAAAACCAATTTTAACCGCATGACAGTTTTCCCAACCAATACTTATATCTTCCATTCATGGACAGATTCAGAAACAAACGGCATTGGTAAAATGATTTTTAATTCAAATGAATACCAGTCAAAGAGTAGAATGAATTATTTTGGTTTTTATATAAATCATTTCTTAGGATACAAGTATGTTTTAGTTGACGCTACATATGAATTCGATTTTGAAGAAGATTATTTCAGTATGATTGCTGAAAACGAAAAATATAAGTTATATGAAATGAACTATTCCTCAAGCTTTAAAGTCTTTGATACTTATTTTTACTCCGATGATATTGATTTGGAAGTAAATAATAGTTTGCAAGATATAAATTCGGCTTTAGTTAGACAGAAAGCATTTCTTATGTCAGCGATTATTGACACTGATAAAGAATATGATATGAGTCAGTATGATTTGAATTATTTAGATGAATTCAGTTCGACTAATATGCAATCAATTTCTTCTTATACAGTAATAAGTGGAACAACTGTTATGACAACAGGTTTTAATGATGATATTGAAAGAGAATTTTACCTATATGATGAGGAAACAATAGACATTAATTTTACTGTTGGAGCTGCTTATATCAAGTTTTTTGATACAAATGATTTAGTTTCGAATTTAAGCCAAGTTTTTATGGAGTTTAGTGACGGAACTAGACAAGCATGTAGTGTATACAATTTCGGAGTCGGTGAAAATGAAATAAAATCACCTTATCATATTAAATGTGAATTTTGGAAGAGACCAGTAAAAATATTTGTTGAGAAAAATGAAAATTTAACGACAGCACCAGTGTTTAAAATGAGAAATGAAAGAGCACTTGAATTTGCTGCATATTTAACCTATGATCTCTCTCAACTTGATTTACCTAGCGAAAAAGGATTTTTAGTTTTTGATATGGCTATTGAAAAACCTTTTGAAAAAGTTTTTATTGTCGATGAGTTTGGTGACAGATATGAGGTTTTAGATGGATACTATCATTATGAGACTAAACCAGATAAGCTTTATATTTTTAAAACTTCTGGCATGTATAGTTATTATGATCTTTACAATTTAAGATTAAGATATATTGCCGAAACATATGAAGATTTAGATGATATACTGACACAAGATAATATTGATAATAAATATCTAAGTATTAATAATGCAAAAATTAATTTGAAGTATAATAATTTAATAAGTTCAGAAAAAGACCAAATAGTAGTTATACCAGTTGCTTATTCTGAAGATTGGCAATTCACATCAGAACAAGTATATGATACAATTAGTGTAAGCGGAGGTTTTTTAGGTATTGTTATTCCTAAAGGTACTTCTCAAGTTGAGATAACCATGAAATTTTCGCCAAAATACATGGACTTAGGCTTGTATATTAGTTTAGGATCTTTAGCAATCTATGGTTTGATTTTTATAACGCCGTTAGTTGTTAATAAGAAAAAAAGAGGATGATTATATGAAAAAAGCAAGATTAATTGTTCCCGCATATAATGAGCAAGAGAATATTTCGTTATTTTATGAAGAAGCAACAAAATATCTTAAATATGATGATATCGAATTTGATATCTTGTTTATCAATGATGGATCAAAAGATAAGACTTTAGAAGAGATTATTAAGCTAAACAAAAAAGATAAATCTGTAAAATATATATCTTTATCAAGAAATTTTGGTAAAGAAGCTGCAATGCACGCTGGTTTAGAAAGTTCAAGAGATAAAGATTTTATAATTATTATCGACTGCGATTTGCAACAACCGCCGCAGTTAATTACTGAAATGATTAAACATTATAGAGAAGGATATAAAATTGTATATACCAGAAGTAAATCTAGAAAAGGCGAACCAAAATTAAGAACATTTTTCGCGAATATATTTTATAAAATTTATAATGCTTATACCGAAAAACCTTTGGACAATGGTGCAAAAGATTATCAGTTGATGGATAAGATAGTTGTGGACGCGTTCTTGAAGATTAAAGATAATTATCGTTTTATAAAAGGTATTTTCTCTTGGGTTGGATATCCAAGAAAATGTATAGAGTACGATTTTATCCCAAGGCAGCATGGAAAGAGTTCGTGGAGTTTCAAATCCCTAGTTAAATATGCTTTTAACGGAATGAATCAATTTTCAATGATTCTATTAGTATTACCGGTAGTTTTCTTTTTCATGGGATTATTGTTAGTTGTTGCTGATTTGGTTTTGTATTTCACTAATGTAATGGATTTAACAAGCATGATTTTAAGTCTCCATATGTCGTTATTATTTATAGTGCTAAGCATTTTTTCATATGTGGTGATATATTTACTTTACTCTAATCGCAAGCAAATCCTCAATCGTCCTATTTACTTGGTGGAAGAAACATCGGAGGATATAACATTTGAATAAGATATGGTTATTTGTTAAAAAGAATTTTTTGACTAGGAAATTTTTAACTTTTGGAGTTATCGGAATACTAAATACATTTATTCATTTGCTGGTTTACTCACTAATTTATAATGAGAATACGACAAGTTTTGTCGGTAGTGCATTTTTCTCGAACTCAATTGCGTTTATTGTTGCATCTATTTTTTCTTATTTCGCAAATGCTTATTTTACTTTTAAGCCTAAAAATAAGAGCACAATGCAGTTTTCGATTGTTATTTTAGTATTCTTATCAAGATTGTTGGTAAGTAGTTTATTAGCAGAGTTATTCGATTTTATGGTTATTAATTGGGTTGGAATTGATTATGCTGTTTACCCTATAGCTAAATCAATAGCACCTTTCTTTGCATCAGCGCTTTTGATACCAATAGCATATTTTGCTCTAGATATCGTTTTCAAAAAAACAGATGTTGCAAAATAGTATTTATTTCATAAAGAATATAGTTTATAATTGAGATAGAGGTAATATTATGAGTATTTTTGAATTATTGGTAATAATTACATATTTGTATGCAGTGTTTGTTTTGCAGTTGGAATCAAAAGTTACATACATTAAAGCTGGAATTACCAAGATTATTTTCTTGGTTTTATCGCTTGCAAGTTTGTACTTTTTGATTACAGAGCAAGTAGCTAATCTACCTCTGTGGTTAAGAATAGTAGTTTACTTACCGGTAATTTATTTGATATTTATGATATTTACGGAAGATATCTATAAATTCGCTAAAAAGACAGGATTAAAGTCATCTAGAGATAAGGCTTATTTTGTTAATAATGATTTAGCCGATCATTTATATCAAGCTGTTGAATTTTTATCTAAAAATCAAATCGGCGCATTGATAACTGTTGAAAGAAATGTAGATTTATCAAAAATCGTTAATAAAGCTTTGATGCTTAATGCGGATGTTTCTAAAGAATTACTAACTTCGATTTTTATTCCTAATGCACCTTTACATGATGGAGCAGTTATTATTAGAGGCGATAAAATTCTTTGTGCAAAAGCATATTATCCTTCGACCAAGAGAACTGACTTACCTATGCATTTTGGAACAAGACATAGAGCTGCAATAGGCATTAGTGAACAAAGTGACGCATTCACAATAGTTGTTTCAGAAGAAACTGGGCACGTAAGCATTACAGTAAATAAGGAAATCGAGTACAATATTAGTAGAGAAACATTGAATCTTTACTTTGAAAAATTCTTAAAAATGGAATAGAGCGCTTTTAGCGCTTTATTTTTTTGGCTAATAGAAATATTACCTTGTTTATGTTATAATTTGATTTGATGTAAAGGTGGTGAGAACTTGAAATTATACGATTTAGTAGTAGTTGGTGAAGATTTGTATGCTCTTACCGTCGCTTTGTTTTTATCGAGAAAGATGAGAAAGGTTTTAGTGCTTCAAGATTCTCATCAAAGTAGTGACTACGAGAAGGTTCGTTTATCTTTTGCGGATAAAAAATTCAACCTTGTTTACAATCGCAACAACATAGTTTCTGGTCTAGATGAATCAGGACTTTTATATGCATATTTAGACAATTTGGGTTTAGTCAAATCGCTTTCTTATGAAAAAATTGAAGAAAATACCTTGATTAATCAAAATAGTGATTTTCAAAAACAACTTAATTCCTTAGAAGGCTTTAGAATTTATCTTGTAAGACATTATCCTAAGAATATTAAAGAAATCGACAACTTTTTCGAAATTTTGAAAAAACATTATATAAATTACAAAGAACAGTTTCTAAACATGTTGATTAATACGGATTATACCCTTTCTTCTTTAATGATTGAGTGGGGAGATTACTCTTTAGAAGAACTTTTGACTAAATATTTTTCTAGCGATGAACTAATTAAAGAATTTACATACAATAACTTTATAAGTGGATTACCGATAGAGGAAGTAAATGCTTATAGTTTCTTTTCTAACTACTTTTTAGGTTTAGAATCAGGTTTTTATCTTCTAAACAATTCTTATAAAGATATTTGCTTAAAATCAATTGAAAAGATTAATTTGGTTAATCCAAAAGCTTTTTTATCAACTTCTGTTAAGGAGTTTGTGGTAAAAGACAAAAAGATTGAATGTATTATTGATTCACAGAATAATTTGATTTATGCAAAATACTTTTTCGTAAGTGGAAATCCAATTGATTTTTATGAAAAGTTTTTTAATATATCAAGCAAAGATATGGAATTACTGAATCTATATTATCCGAACATCAATAGTGATCAGAAAATTTCTACATTATATTTAGCTTTAAACACAAAACCTACAGATATTGGTATTGAAGACTTAATATATTATTTCAAAAATGATAATTCAAACTCAACAAAACTTTTGAGACTTTATAATTATAGCAAGGCAATAAATCAAGATTTGCGTAAAAAAGAAGGTTTACTATGTATTGATTTTACTTATGTTGGAGAAGTTGTTCCTAGTAAGGAAGATTTATTGAAGTTAATTGATATATATATTCCCAAACTTAGAAAATTCGTTGGCGATTTAAAAATTGGAAAATCAAGTAAGTATTTATCAATGCTTAGAGATTCCAAACTAAGAAGGAATTTGTCGATTAACGAAATGATTAATGTCGAAACTTTTGAGCATATTCAAGTGTTTGAAAATTTATTCATTGGTGGAGAGTTTATTCGCCCTGAAGCAGGATTTTTTGGAGCGATAAACCAAAGTATTATTTACGCGGATAAGATTGAAGATAAACTTTATTATGGTGATAATACTGATGATTTTGAATACTTCTCTAATGATGAAATTATGATGATGATAAGACATAATTATGGTTACCAAAAATTGGGAAGCAAAGAAATACATATTAACTTCCATATTGGGAAAAGCAATTATTATATTAGAACTAAAGGTAAGAATATAATAGTTCATCATGGCAAATATAGTAATTCAGACCTTTCTATATATACTACAAATGATAAGCTGAGCGATCTATTACTTAAAAAATCTAGTTTCAAGTCAGTTTTGGAATCGGGCTCTTTGAAATATCGCGGAGATTTAGAGTTGCTTTATAAAGCTGTAGATGCATTTGAATTAGACGATTATCAAGAATTTGTTCAGGAGGAGTATTTGACATCGAAGTATAAGTATTTTGGAGTTAAATTATTCTTTATGCATCTGTTTATTTATTCTATTGCTTCTTTATTGAGTAATTACTACCCGAATATTTATATATTCCCTGTAGCTTTTTGTTTAAGTATTATTGTAAGCATTATAAAGTATCAAACTTATGAGCATGTAAGTTGGTTTGAAATAGTACTTAATTCAGGTCTACTTATAGCTTCGGTTTTGTCTATTTTCATATCGAAATTTAATAACTTTTATTCGGACGATATTTTCCTAGGATTTATTATTTTGGTATTTTTAACCTCAGTAATTATTAATCAGCCTATTGTTTATCTTTATCATCGATATGATATGAAAGCAGATTATAGAAATACCAAATTATTTAGAATTATCACAAATGGATTAACATTTATCTGGGGATTCATCTTCTTGGTTATTCTCGGCGGTACATACTTAGTTGGTAACAGTTACGTATCAATGTTTTATAGCTTCTTATTCTTTGGAATTTTATTAACTTACTTTTATCCAATTATCTATGTTAGAACTAGTATTAAGAAATAATAGGAGAAAATTATGAATGATTATCTATATTATGGCTCAATTTTAATAATTGTCTTGCTATTTGTATTTAGTACAATTTTATATAAGAAACTTCGAATTTGGAAATTAATCTTAGTTATATTTTCCTTGGTTTTGTTCGTCATAATTGAGTTCTTTCCAGAACTACTTGTTTTCTTAGAGGATATAAATACAAAAGAATATCTTCATTATTACTTATATTTAATTGTTGTTGTTTTGGCCATTAATTTCAAAAATAAGATTAAGATTACACAGAACTTAACTGACTATGATTTCTTCGAGTTAGAAAAGGAACTAAATAATACGCGGGATTCATCAGAGCTTTTGAGAAAAAGATTCATTCATACAATCGGACTCTTGAATGATGGATTGATTTTCTATGATGACGACCGAAATGGTTTGTTTATGACAGACGAAGTACTAAAGATAATCAATGCAGATAAATCGCAAATGACATTAGAGGAATTTAGTAGTTACTTGCATCCCGAGGACAAAGCTTCATACATCTTAAACTTGAAAAAAGTGAGTAAGAAGATACCTGAGTTTGTACATAAGTACCGTCTCAAAATAGGTGATACATATACTTGGGTTGAAGAAAAATTGAAGATATTCAGTCATGATAACTCAGATTATCTTATATCCGTTATTAAGAAATTGGATATAAAATTATTTCCAGAAACATCACTTCAGTTAGTAGATGGTTTACCTGGTGAAGATGATTTGACAAATCAAATTTCTTACTTACGAAAAGAAAGAAAACCATTCTATTTAGCAATGATGCATCTAACTAATATTCCTGATATAAATAAACGTTTTGGTAGAGACGTGGGGAATTTGATGATAGCAGAATATATTAAGCAAATGAAGTTTCATTTTGCAAAAGATAATAATACGGTTTTTAGGATTACTGGGATTCAATTTGCGGTAATAATTGAAGATGAGCAAAGATATGCTAATCTTCATAGAGCTTTAGTCAGTGGTGGCGATTTGATTAACGTTAGAATAAATGTTGGCGGAATAGTCCAAATTGTTTATCCGAATATCGGAATCATTAAGAACGATCCATGGCAATCAATTGAAATAACAGATTTTATAAGCTTAAGTAATAAAGCTTTAGAAGAAGCGATAAGAAATAACAAGCAAAACTATTCAATTTTCGGAGGATAGGCTATGTATTCGGTAATCATTTTAGCTGCAGGTAAAGGTACGCGTTTAAACTTGGGTTATAATAAAGTTTTTTATGAAATAAAGCAAAAATCGATTTTAGAATATTCAGTTGAGTATTTTTTAAAAGACTCTTCATTCTCTGAAGTAATCATTGTAACTACTGAGAAAGACCAATCTCACGTTAAAGAGTTACTGAAAGGGAAAGATGTGAAAATAACCTTAGGCGGTATTACTAGGCAAGAAAGTGTTTATAACGGTTTGAAGAAAGTAAATAATAAATATGTGTTGATTCATGATGGGGCTCGTCCTTTTATTGATAAAAGTGATATTGAAAAGTTAAAGATAACCGTGAAGGAAAGTCCTTGTGTTTTAGGCAAAAAAATAAAGGAATCAATCGCAAAAGTTTCATTTGGAAAATTGAAGAGTTACGTTAATAGGGATAATTATATGCTATTACAAACACCTCAAGCTTTTACAACAGATAAAATTATTAAAGCTTATGAGTTAGCTATGGTTAATGAAAATTCTTATAGTGACGACGCAAGTTTATATATGCAAGAACTACAAGAAGATGTTATAATATTAGAAGGCAATGAAAATAACATTAAATTAACCACTGAACTTGATTTAAGGATTTTGGAGGATTTGTTATGATTAAAATAGGATTTTCAAAAGATATTCATCCATTAAAAGAGGGATCTAAATTTATTCTAGGCGGTATAGAAATACCTCATTATAAAGGATCAGTCGGTTATTCCGACGGAGATTGTTTGTTACATGCGATAGCTGAATCGATGTTAGGAGCTTTAGCGCTTGGTGATTTGGGTAAATTTTTCCCTGATGATGATCCAAAATACAAAGATTACGATTCGGGATTAATATTGAAAGAAGTTTTTAATTATATTAGTTCCAAAGGATATGAAATATCAAATATCGATACAATGGTTTCTTTGCAAGAACCAAAGATTAGACCTTATATTAAAGCCATTAGAGAAAATATTGCTTCTATTCTTAATTGTGATATCCATTTGGTGTCAGTCAAAGCTACTACATTTGAAGGCTTGGGATTTGTGGGTAGAGAAGAAGGAATTATCTGCGAATCTGTAGTGATTTTAGAGAAGTCAGATTATATGTTAGATTAATTGCTAAGAGATTTTCTCTTAGTTTTTTCTTTTAAAGTAAATATGTTTTTAAAAAAAATACTACTGTGATAAAATATTAATGCTAGGAGTGATATTATATGATTGAATCAGTGCATGGAGAATTTGAATTAATTAAAAATTATCGTGAAGCCTTCGTTATGGATGACTTCAATAAGAGATATGTAGATTTTTTTGATATTTATCCTTATTTAGTCGGAGATTATTCGGCGGGTATTTTACGTTTGAAAGGTTTTTCAGATGATAATTATCATTTAATTCCCGATTATGTCGTTGAATCGTGTTCCCCTAATTGTGCTTATTATATTTTAAAAAATCCTAATTACGATAAAAACAAGAAGTTTGAAGAATAGAGGTGATTTGAATGGATTACGAAGAAATTATTGCTGAAATTAAAGAAGTAATTAAACTTATTAGACCATATATTAATCGCGATGGTGGCGATATTGAGTTTGTAAAGTTCGAAGATGGAATAGTTTATGTTAAATTGCAAGGTGCATGTGTTGGTTGCGCTGGGTTTGAATCTACAATGTCAGATTTAATCGAGGATACACTTTTGGAACGAGTTCCTGGAGTTATAGGAGTTGAACATATATGGTAGAAAAACAAAAAAGAATGAAGGAAATTTGTATAAAATTATTTGAAGAAAGAGGAGTCACATTAGATAAAATTGTTGATATTGTCTATGACCTTCAAAAAAAATACGTTCCTGACATCACAAAAGAACTTTGTCTTAATGCCGTTAGTAGGGTGTTGGATAAAAGAGAGGTTCAAAACGCAATATTAACAGGCGTTGAACTTGATATGTTGGCCGAAAAGAAGTTGTTATCTGAACCGTTGCAAACTTTAATTAGCGAAGACAATCCACTTTATGGTATAGATGAAATTTTAGTTTTATCAATTACAAATGTTTATGGTTCTATTGGATTAACCAATTTTGGATATGTTGACAAAGTAAAACCTGGTATAATTGGTGAACTGGATGAAATCGGAAAACAACCTGATAAATGTCATACCTTTCTAGACGATATTATCGGAGCTATAGCAGCGGCTGCAGCTAGTTCAATCGCTCACAACGCAGTAGGGGATAAAGATTAACTTATTAAAGTTAGTCTTTTTATTTTTAGCTTGAGGGGGATTATTACTTGAAAAAAAATCGATATGTGTTATAATATTTACAGTTTCTTTGAGGGGTGTTAAATATGAAACAAGGTGACATCGTCAAAGGTCGGATTACTAATATTAAACCATACGGAGCATTTGTTAAAATTGACAATGAGATTGATGGATTAATCCATATTTCAGAAATTAGTGATGGTTATGTTAGAAGTATAGAAGACTATCTTAGTGTCGGGGATGAAGTAACGCTAGAAGTTATCAAAATTGATAACAATAAAATTAGTTTAAGTTACAAGACCCAAAATAAGAAAAGACGTAAAAAAAGAGAGTCAACTGAACTTACAAGTGGTTTCAAGCCTTTTGAAACACAACTAAAAGCTTGGGTTGAAAAGTATCAAAAAGACAATAACTAGAAAAAGGCGATTCAAATTTTGTATAAAATTTGAGTTGTTTTTTTTATGAAAGTGGTTGCATTTTGAACATTAAGAGGCTCGATTTGCTATCTTTATGTTATAATATTTGTTGTATATAGGAGGATATTTTAATGAGTAAACATTTAAATTTAGATTATAGATTTGCTTTACCATTTATTAATGATAAAGATCTCGATTCAATCAATAAAGAGATTAAACAAGCGAGAAAAATACTTGAGGATAAAAGCGGTCTAGGTAGTGAATATTTAGGGTGGTTGGATTTACCAGAAAATTATGATAATGACGAAATTGAAAGAATTTACGAAGCCGCTAAAAAGATAAGAAAGCAAGCGAATATATTAGTTGTTATTGGCATTGGAGGATCTTATTTAGGTGCTAAAGCAGCGATTGAATTTTTGAAACCGTATTTTCCAAAGAGAAAAAATGTAGATATAATATTTGCTGGGCATAATATGAGTAGTACTTATCTAAATGAATTAGTAGATTTTTTGAAAAATAAGAACTTTGCAATTAACGTGATATCTAAATCCGGAACAACTACTGAACCAGCTATCGCTTTTAGAGTATTAAAAAGATTGCTTGAAGAAAAATACGGGGAAAAAGAAGCAGCTAACCGTATTTACGCAACAACAGACAAGGCTAAGGGCGCTTTAAGAGAATTAGCAAATTCAAAAGGTTACACGACTTTTGTGGTTCCTGATGATATAGGCGGAAGATTTTCGGTTTTAACAGCAGTGGGGTTATTGCCGATAGCTGCTACTGGCATTAATATCAAACAGATGTTAGCCGGAGCTAAAGCATCAAGAAAAGAATACGATAAGTATAGTATATATAAGAATGATGTTCATATGTATGTAGCGTTAAGAAATCTATTATATAGAAATAATTATAGTATCGAAATGTTAGTGAACTATGAACCTAAATTAACTTATTTTGCTGAATGGTGGAAACAACTTTTTGGTGAATCAGAAGGAAAAGATCATAAAGGATTATTTATATCAAGTGCTTCTTTTTCAACCGATCTTCATTCTTTGGGACAATATATCCAAGACGGTGAAAGAATTCTTTTTGAAACAGTTATAAATGTTAAAAATCCAGAAAAGGATGTAATAATTGAAGAAGAGAAAAGTGATTTAGATGGTTTAAATTACCTAAAACAAAAGGGTTTAGACTTTGTAAATAAGAAAGCACTTCAAGGAACGTTATTAGCTCATAGAGATGGAGGAGTTCCAAACATAGTTATCGAAATTGATAATATTAGTCCTTACACATTTGGATATTTAGTTTACTTTTTCGAGTTAGCTGTAGGTGTAAGCGGATATTTATTAGGAGTTAATCCATTCGATCAACCGGGAGTAGAAGCTTATAAAAAGAATATGTTTGCTTTACTTGGAAAACCTGGTTATGAAGCTTTAAGAAAAAAGTTGGAAGAGAATTTATAAAAAAAATCAGCCATCATTTAGTGGCTGATTTATTTTTAAAATCTTTTTTGTTAAAAGCGATGAACATTCGCTTTTGAATAGGTTTGATTTCAACTTCATTAATATTCCCCATCACTTCTCCATCTGCTTGGAAGTAAGTTTCTGAGGGATGTTTAATTTTAATATTTGTTCCAGTTAGCATTGTTACTTTTCCCTTTATGAATCTATGCCATCCGGGATAAATTGTTAATAGTAGAAGTTGAAGAGTTAATTTTGATAAGTTATGAGCAACACATATTATGTAATTATCATCTGTTGGATTGGCATTTGGAGTAGCTTTCATGCCTCCACCAAAATATCTTCCGTTTTGAATTGCGGAAATAAACACTTTTTTGAAATGGTAATCCTTACCATCAACATTTATATCGATTTCAACTGGTTGATATTTGATTATAGAACGAAAAACGTTGATAAAATAAGATAATTTACCTTTTTTCGAGTCGTTATTTACGTAATGACAGACTAAACCGTCAAAACCTAGACCGCACCCGTTAATAAATTTAGTCGATCCAATGTTGGTTTTCGCTTCGCCTAAAGTAATGTTGGCTTCTTTAAATTTCTTTAAGGTGCGCAAAAAGTCATTTCCCGAACCACTTTTGCCAAGGTATATGTTTTGCTTGATATCATTGACATTAACATTATTTATTAAGTGATTGATTGAACCGTCTCCACCTAAATACAAAATATCGGTAATTTCTGGATTAGAATCAAGAAATACGTTTAAGTTTTTAATTTTTAAAGTTGATCTTAAACGGAAAGGTATTTTATATTTTTTAAAGAATTTGACATACTTATATGTGGTTTTTTTAGACTTGCGATTACTGGATAGAGGATTGTGTACGATTAGAAACATTATAAGCTCCTTATTTTTACCTGAATCATCATGAATTATTATAACATAAAGAATAATTTTAAGGATATAAATGTTTTAGATTGTGACGAAAAAGTACCTTATAACATGATTTTGATTTGTTTTTACGGTTTATATGATATAATTTTACTATGAATATTTATGAGAAATGAGTGTATTTATTTGAAAACAAAAATAGTATTAAATTCAATTGAAGATACAAAAAAACTAGCTAAGATTATTGCGGATTATGCGTTTTCAGGTATGATAATAGGTTTAGCTGGTGACTTAGGATCAGGGAAAACAACATTTACAAAATATTTAGCAAAAAATATCGGTGTGAAAGATAATATAAATTCACCAACTTTTACAATTTTGAAGATTTATCAAGGAAATTTCGACTTATATCATATGGACGTATATAGATTGGAAGATATTGGATATGATTACGAATTGGACGATTTTATATACGGAGAAGGTGTGAGTGTAATAGAATGGTATACCTACATTAAAGATCAATTACCAGAAGAATTACTAACAATAGATATTCAAGCAGATGGAGAATTTAAAAGAAGTCTATTAATTGAAGGAAAGGGAAGATATGAAAAAATTATTGAAGCAATTAATAATAGATACAGCAACTAAATATATCTTCTTATCGCTAGTAATTGACGGAGTTGAAAAGCAGCATTTTTATGAAGCAGGTATAAATAATCATTCTGTAACCATTATGCCCTATCTTCAAAAGATGTTAGAAAATGAGAAAATTAAATTACAAGAAATTGACGAAATAATCGTTGGCGTAGGACCTGGTAGTTATACCGGAGTTAGAATCGGAGTTACAGTCGCTAAGATGATTGCTTATCTTAATAATTTATCTTTATATAAAGTTTCATCGTTAGCTTTGATGGCTTCTTCATCAAATAAACCTTATGTTTTAGCCCTTATTGACGCTAGAAGAGGTAATGCATTTATGGGTTTATATGCTAATAGTGATGAAAAATTAAATTTAGTTAAAGATGATTGCCTGCAAAACATTGAAAAATTCAAGAGTTCTTTTGATGTTAATTTTGAAGTTGTAGAAGAAGGAAAACCAGACGTAAATAAGTTATTAAAATCAAACTTACTAATCAAAGTTGACGATGTACATAGTCTAACTCCAAATTATCTTCAAGTTACTGAAGCGGAGAGAAACTTAAGAAATGAAAATTAGAAAAGCCGTATTAGAAGATTTAGAAATAATATTAGGATATGAGAATAAATATTTTCATAATTTTACTACGTTAGAAAAATTACAAGAGGATTTTTATAATCCTTTGATTCACTTCTATTTGTTAGTAGATGTAGAAATTCTAGGATATGTGATTCTTTGGGTTGATGAGGACAAAGCGCAAATAAATTCCTTTGTTGTTATTGAAGAACTTCGAAGAAGAGGATATGGAAAGTATTTTTTAGATAATACTTTAGAAATATTAAGTGAGTATGGAGTAATAGAAGTTACTTTAGAGGTTAGACCTTCGAATATAGCAGCGGTTAGTTTGTATGTTAAATCGGGTTTTAAACAAGTTTCTGTTAGAAAAGCATATTACAATAATGGTGAAGATGCTTATTTAATGTATAAAAGATTGGGAAGTGAGTAGTATGTATGTATTAGGAGTTGAAACGAGTTGTGATGAAACTAGTGTCAGTGTTGTAGAAGATGGTAAAAAAGTTTTATCCAATGTGGTTTTATCGCAGATAGATATTCATAAGGAATATGGAGGAGTTGTGCCAGAAATAGCTTCAAGAGAACATGTCAAAGGTATTACTTATGTTTTCGATAAAGCTATAAAGGAAGCTCAGATTGAGTATCAAGATTTAGATTTGATTGCGGTTACTAAAGGGCCAGGATTAATAGGTTCTTTGTTGATTGGAGTTAACGCAGCTAAAGTAATAAGTTTAAATTATGATATTCCTATTGTTGGGATTCATCATATTGCCGGACATATATACGCAAATAATATTGACAATACGATGGAGTTTCCGCTTTTAGCTTTGGTTGTCTCTGGAGGCCATACAGAATTAATTTTAATGAGAGAGCATTACGATTTCTTTAAACTAGGAGAAACTCAAGATGATGCTGTAGGTGAAGCTTACGATAAAGTCGCAAGAGTTTTGGGTTTACCTTATCCAGGAGGACCAATTGTTGATAAAATGTCAAGTAAAGGAAAGGATACTTTAAATTTTCCTAGGCCAATGATTGATAGTGGAGATTACAATTTTAGTTTTTCTGGTTTGAAATCTCATGTTATAAATACTCACCATAATATGGTCCAGCGTAAGGAAGATATAATTATTGAGGATTTTTGCGCAAGTTTTCAAGAAGCAGTTACGGATGTATTGGTTCATAAAACTATTATGGCAAAGAACGAGTATAATATAAAACAGATTATTGTAGCTGGTGGCGTAGCTGCAAATTCAGGTTTAAGAAAGAAAATGATAGAAAAAATTAAAGATGTACCGATATATTTTCCAAACATGGCATATTGCACTGATAATGCAGCAATGATTGCTACAGCGGGATATTTTCAGTATCTCAAAGGATTTAAAACAGATGATTTGTATCTTAATGGTCAATCAAGACTAAATATGGAGGAATAAAAATGGAAATAACATCAAATTTCATAAAATCAATTATGGAAGAGGATTTAAATAGTGGAAAAGTTAACGAAATTGTTACTAGATTTCCACCAGAACCAAATGCATATTTGCATATAGGGCACGCAAGGGCGATAATTACAAATTTTGAGTTAGCGAGACATTTTGGTGGAAAAACAAATTTAAGATTTGATGACACCAATCCAGTAAAAGAAGATAGTTCTTTTGTTGAAGCGATAAAAAAAGATATTGAGTGGTTAGGATATAAACCGGCAAACATTCTATTTGGTTCGGATTATTTTGATGCAACTTATGAGTTAGCAATAAAATTAATAAAAAAAGGTTTAGCTTATGTTTGTGATTTAAACCCTGATGAAATGAGAGAATATCGAGGAACATTAACTACTCCTGGAAAAGATTCTCCGTATCGAAACCGAACTGTTGAAGAAAATCTTATCTTGTTTGAAAACATGAAGAATGGTAAATACCAAGATGGTGAAAAGACTTTAAGGGCTAAAATTGATATGTCTTCTCCGAATATGAATATGAGAGATCCGGTAATCTATCGAATAATTCATATTGAACATCATAATACCGGAAACAAATGGTGTATCTATCCGATGTATGATTTCGCCCATCCTTTGCAAGATGCTTTTGAAGGGGTCACTCATTCGCTTTGTTCTTTGGAATATGATGATCACCGAGTTTTATATGATTGGTTCGTAGAAAAATGCGAAATGGAACATGTTCCTCATCAATATGAATTTGGAAGACTTAACATAACTAATACCATTATGTCTAAAAGATATTTAAAACAATTAGTTGATGAAAAAATGGTTAAAGGCTATGATGATCCGAGAATGCCTACATTAGCGGGCTTAAGAAGAAGAGGTTATACTAAAGATTCAATCATTAACTTCATTTTGTCGACAGGACTATCAAGAATTAACTCGACAGTCTCAAGTGAAATGTTGGAAACTTCTCTAAGAAATGACTTAAATACTAAGGTTAAAAGAGTAAATGCAGTTATTGATCCGTTAAAAGTAATAATTATAAATTACCCAGATAATAATGTAGAGTGGATTGACGTAGATTTCAATAATGATAATTTAGATTTAGGTAAACGTAAAATCGCTTTTGGTAAAGAGATTTATATTGAAAGAGAAGATTTTATTGAAGAAAAACCTAATAAGAAATGGAAGAGATTATCTTTAGGTATTGAAGTTAGATTAATGCATGCATATTTTATTAAATGTAATGAAGTTATTTATAATGAAGATGGTTCGATAAAAGAACTACATTGTACTTATGATGAGTTAACGAAATCAGGTAGTGGCTTTGATGAAAGAAAACCAAATGGAAATATTCATTTCGTAGAAGCATCAACAGCTTTACCGGCAGATATTAACTTGTTCGAGCCATTGCTTACGGATTCCGACGGTAAAAAAGATTTATTTACAAGATTAAATCCTAATTCGTGGGCAACATTTAAAGGGTTCGTTGAACCTTCGTTAAAAGATACTTTACCGTTAGAAAGATTCCAATTTATAAGAAAAGGATATTTTACTACCGATTATGATTCGAAAAAAGACCGATTAATTTTTAATCGAATCGTTGAATTAAAATCATCATTTAACTAAAAAGATAGAGACGAAATTTTTCGTCTCTTTTAATTTGAATTTATTAGGTTTTGTTTTACATCCCAAAGCGCTTTAGATAAGTCTACATAGTATTTATGAGGAAAGTCAAATCTTTTTACTTCATCCCAAAGACTATTAAGTTCTTCAAGAGCAAACTCTCTAATTGCTTTTATTTTAGGGCTTTTATAGACTTTTTCACCATTCTTAAATATAGTATGATGTAGTTCTTTTACTGTATAATTAGTGAATGTTTTTGTTTTCCATGTGTTATGTTGGTCAAAAATAGTTAATGGCTTGTTAGTATCAATTACCTCATTGTGAATTGTTATTAGATCCGCTTCAGCTTTATTATCTTTAGAATAAATACGGTATACTTTCTTGAAATGAGGAGTTGTTATTTTTTCAACATTGTCACTTATTTTTATTTTCGGAATAATTTCATTATTTCTTTCAATCGCGACAAGTTTATAGACAGAACCAAATACTGGATCACTTTTCGCGGTGATAAGTCTTTCGCCAACTCCGAACACATCAATTGGAGCACCTTGAGATAGAAGTGTGTTAATTAATCTTTCATCGAGTGCGTTACTTACTACTATCTTACAATTTTTTAATCCAGCTTCATCAAGTAAAGCTCTTGATTGTTTTGCTAGATATGTCAAGTCACCTGAATCAATTCTTATTGAGTAGTTGGTAGCTCCCATAGGAATTAAGACTTCTTTAATAGCTTTTATTGCATTTGGGACTCCGCTATCTAAAGTATCATAAGTGTCAACTAGGAAAGTTGTTGAATTAGGATAATGCTTAGCATAAGCTTTAAAAGCTTCATATTCATTGTCGAAGAGTTGTACCCACGAATGAGCCATTGTACCACCTGAAGGCACACCGTAAATCTGGTCAGCTAGAACATTGCTAGTACCGTCTATACCTGCTATATAAGCAGAACGAGCTCCTAAAACACTACTTGAAGCTCCATGAGCTCTTCTAGCTCCCATTTCAAGTACGATTCTTCCTTTAGCAGCTTGTTTTATTCTCGCTGCTTTTGTGGCGATCAAGCTTTGATGGTTCACTGTTTGAAGTAAGAATGTTTCGATTATTTGGGCTTCAATTAATTTAGCTCGAATTGTCATAATAGGTTCGTTAGGAAAGACGATGCTTCCTTCTTTAAAAGAGTAGATGTCGCCAGTGAATTTAAAGTTTTTTAAATATTCTAAAAACCCTTCGTTAAAGATAGCTTTTTTCTTTAAAAACGCGATATCATCTTCATTAAATTTTAATGACTCAATAAATTTAATAATTGTTTCCAAACCAGCAAAAATAGCATACCCGCCCTCGTCGGTAGTCTTGCGATAATATAAATCAAAATACCCTATATCATCTTGCTTGTTTTCTAAGTAGTAGCCATTGGCCATTGTTAATTCATATAAATCTGTTAGCATTGATTCTCGATAATTTTTCATTTGTTCACCACTTCTATATGGAGACCCTCAAGGACATCCATAGTTTTATTATGTAAGTCTTTATCATATGAGTCGGTTGCTGAAGCATCAACTACAATATGAGCATTAGGAATTGCACTCTTTGCGATTATCGCATTGCTTATTACACAGATATTTGACACCAAACCACATAGTTCGATTTGTTCATAGTTTTTGTTTTCTAGATATTTTCCCAATTGTAAAGATGGGAAAGTATGTTTTTCAAAAACCTTATCTTTTGGGCTTTTTAAGGCATTTACATCAGATTGAATTTGATGCCCTTTAGTGTTTTTAATACAATGTTTAATATTTAAGTTTCTTCCTTCTTCGGTTTTAAGATAATCATCCGAATGTGTGTCCATAGTAAAGATTATATCATTATTTTCTTTTCTATAATCAATAATCTTTTTGATTATGTTTTCTTTAATATTGATAGCGGAATCAAAACCTAAACTGCCATCAATAAAATCATTTTGATAATCTACAATTATTAATAATTTTTTCATAATTCACCCCAACACTTATGTAATTATTATATCACTATAATCATTTTTACTGAAATAAAGGCAATAAAAAAACGCCTTAGGGCGTTTTTAATATATGCTTATTTACATTCTTTATCAAAATTATCGGATACTTTTTTCCAATTAACTACATTCCAAAAGTTTTCAATGTATTCTGGTCTTCTGTTTTGATAATTTAGATAATATGCATGTTCCCATACGTCTAATCCTAAAATAGGATTTCCTTTATCAAAAGGCGCATCTTGATTAGCTGTTGATGTGACGATTAGTTTTCCATCTTTGTTAACAACTAACCATGCCCATCCACTGCCGAATCTTGTAGCCGCTGCATTTGAGAATTCTTCTTTGAATTTTTCAATTGTTCCAAAGTCTTTATTAATTCCTGTTTCTAACTTTTCACTCATAGTAGTTTTTTCAGGTGACATAATCTCCCAGAAAAGTCTGTGATTAAAGTAACCGCCACCATTGTTTATTACAGCTTGACGAATGTTTTCTGGTACTAAATTAATGTTTTTTAGAACCTCTTCTACATCTTTGTTTAATAATTCGTTATGTCCTTCTAAAGCATTAACATATTTCGTTATATAGCCTTGATGATGTTTTGTATGATGAATTTCCATAGTTTTTGCATCAATATAAGGTTCCAATGCATCGTATTTATAAGATAGTTCTGGTAAAATGTGTTTCATTATAAAATCACTCCTTCATATTTGTTTGTACCCTAATTATCTCACAAATCTCGGTGTATTTCAAAGCATATGCTCACTAGATGCTTTCCGAGAAATATCGTTCATATATATTATTATATCTGTAAGATTATGATATAATATTTAAAGGTGATAACGTGAAAGAATTGATACTGAATAATCTTAATGAACAACAGGTTTTGGCTGTTAAGACTGTACATGGACCAATTATGGCTGTAGCAGGTGCTGGCAGCGGTAAAACGCGTGTTCTAACAAGAAGAATTGCTTATTTAATTGAAGAAAACGGAATTTTTCCTGGCAATATATTAGCTATTACATTTACTAACAAAGCTGCGGAAGAGATGAGAAAAAGAGTTGGAAAACTTCTAGATAGTTCTGTTGAAGGGGCTTGGATTTCCACTTTTCACGCAATGGGAGCGAAAATACTACGCAGTGAAATACATAATTTAGGATATACGCGTGACTTTCAAATCATTGATGATGAAGACAGTACAATAATTATAAAAAACCTTATGAAAGATCATAATTATGATCGTAAAAACTTTTCACCTAAAATAACATCAAATCTATTTTCCGCTATTAAAGGTGGACATACATCGATTAACGGAATAGGCGAACCCATAAGATCAATGGTGATTCAACTATATCCTTTGTATAATAAGTATTTGAAAGATAATAATTTAGTTGATTTTCAAGACTTATTAGTCTTGATTCTTGATTTATTCAAACAGTTTCCAAAAGTTTTAAAGAAGTATCAAGAGAAATTTGAATATGTTTTGGTTGACGAATTTCAAGATACTAACAATTTGCAATATGAAATAGTAAGATTATTGTCAATAAATCATCGCAATCTATTTATCGTTGGCGACGAAGATCAAAGCATATATGCATTTAGAGGCTCAAATATTGAAAATATTAAGAAGTTCATGAGCGACTTTCCTGAGTATAAGACAATTTTGTTAAATCAAAATTACAGATCAAGAGATAATATATTAAAAGCTGCTAACTCAGTAATAAAAAACAATAAAAATAGAATAAAGAAAGAACTGTTTTCTAGTTTGGGATCGGGAGATAAAATAACTTTTTTCAAAGCAGGGACAGATGAAGAAGAAGCTTATTATGTTTTCGACAAGATTAGAAGTTTTTGGAAAGACGGAGAAAAATTAAACGACATCGTAATTCTTTACCGAAATAACGCTATGAGCCGAAGATTTGAGGATATATTTCTTAAGTTCAATATTCCTCATCGTGTAATTGGGAACATTTCGTTTTACAAGCGTAAGGAAATTAAAGACATTATAGCTTATCTACATCTTGTTATTAATATGGGTGATGATTATTCTTTTTCGCGGGTTTATAATACCCCTAAACGAGGAATTGGAAATGCAACATTTCAGAAGATTGTTGAAGAGGCAGAATCTAATAACATTAAACTCTTCGATTGCATTGACGAAGAGAGCGATATATTAAAAGGAAAAAGCAAACAAGCGATGATAGAATTTAAAAATTTGATTCTATCCTTAAAAGAAAAAATTAATCAAAGATCTTTGCTTGATACATATGATGAACTTATTGAAAAGTCCGGTTATAAAGCAATGTTAGAGAATGATGATGCAACATTAGATAAGAGTTTTCAGTCAGAGAGAAGACTAGATAATCTTAACGAGTTCAAAAGTCTTATTATGGAAAAAATAGCTGGTTATGACATTAATTTTACTAATTATGAAATTTTAGTTAATTTGCTAAATGATTTAGCTTTACATGAACAAGCGCAAGAGATTGATGAAAACGGGGAGTATGTAAACCTTATGACTGTTCATGCGGCTAAAGGTTTAGAGTTTAAATACGTTTTCATAACATGTTTGGAGCAAACTTTATTTCCATCTAGTCAAAGTTTAATGGATAGGTTTGATGTTGATGAAGAAAGAAGACTGTTTTATGTAGCGTTAACAAGAGCGAAAGAACAGGTTTTCTTAACAAACTGTCAAACAAGATTTATGTATGGCAGATATATGACTAATCTAGATTCTCAATTTATTGAAGAGATACCAGAAGAGTTTATTGAAAGAAAAGGAATGTATCAGCCTAGAAAAGAAGTTTACGAAAAGCCGAAACATCGTAAAGTTTTGGAAATGGATGAAGAAATAATAACTTACCAACAAACCTTTAAAAACGTTAGTGTAGGAGATAAGATAATGCACAAAACATTTAATAAAGGTGTTGTCGTTTCAATAGAAGACGACAAGATTAGAGTTGCTTTTCCAAGTCCAATTGGCATTAAAATTTTGATTAAAGATCATCCTAGCTATGAGGTGGTGAAATAATTATGGAAATAAAGAATCGAATTGAAGAGCTTAAGTCTTTATTAAACAAGTACAGTTATGAGTATTATGTATTAGATAGCCCAAGCGTAACTGATTTTGAGTTTGATAGACTGATGAAAGAGTTAATTCAACTAGAAAATGAATATCCAGAGTATAAAACACAAGATTCTCCAACACAAAGAGTTGGTGGAGAAGTAAGTGAGAAATTTACGAAGGTCAGACATGACATTCCAATGCTTTCTTTAGATAATGTCTTTAGTTATGATGAGTTAAGAGACTTCGACAAAAAGATTAAAAAGGCCGTAAACAGATACACTTTCACGGTTGACCTAAAGATTGATGGATTATCAGTTTCTATTAAATATGAAAATGGATATTATAAAAGAGCCGCTACTAGAGGTAACGGAGTTTTAGGTGAAGACATAACTGAGAATGTCAAAACCATAAAATCAATACCATTAAAAATCGATTTCGACGAACCGCTTGAAGTAAGGGGTGAAATCTTTCTCAGCAAGAAAAATTTTAATCGGATTAATGAAGAAAAACTAAGAAATAATGAAGAACTTTTTAAGAATCCAAGAAATGCAGCAGCCGGAAGTATAAGACAACTCGATCCTAAGATTGTCGCTAAAAGAAATCTTGATGTTTTTATTTATTATGGATTCGGTTTAGATAATCAAAATCATTTTGAAATTATTCAAGAACTAAAAAGAATGGGTTTTAAAGTCAATGATAATACAGTATTCTGTAAAGATATTGAAGAAGTAATAAACTTTATTGACAGAGTAAAAGATTTTAAAAATCAATTAGATTACGAAATTGATGGCGTTGTAATCAAAGTAAATGAACTAGATCTGTATAATGAAATTGGTTATACGTCTAAGTTCCCTAAATGGGCTACTGCGTTTAAGTTTCCAGCGGAAGAAGTTGAAACAGTATTAGAAGCAATTGATTTTCAAATCGGCAGAACTGGTGTAGTAAAACCTGTAGCTAAACTTAAACCAGTTATGATATCGGGTTCATTAGTTTCGAGAGCAACTCTACATAATGAAGATTTTATCAAAGATCGAGATATTCACATTAAGGACTATGTGGTTGTTAGAAAAGCAGGCGAGATAATTCCTGAAGTTTTAAGGGTGGTTAAAGAAAGAAGAACTGGCAAAGAACAATCCTTTGAAATGATAAAGAATTGTCCTATGTGTGGAACCGAGCTTATTCGTAACACATCAGAAGCTGATTATTATTGCTTGAATCCTAATTGTGAAGCAAAGCATTTGGAAGGTTTAATTCATTTTGCTTCAAGAGAAGCTTATAATATTGATGGGTTAGGTGAAGCGATTCTAACTGAATTTTATAACGATGGATATATCAGAAATATTGCTGATATCTTTAAGTTAGAGAATCATCGAAATGAGTTAATCAAAAAAGAAGGTTTTGGCGAGAAGAGTATTGATAATTTACTTAAAGCTATTGAAGTTTCGAAATCTAATAACCTCGATAAGTTATTGTTTGGATTAGGTATCAGGCACGTTGGGGCTAAAACAGCTAAAGTTTTAGCTCAAAATCATCATAACCTTTTTGATTTTTTAAATGTTTCTATTGAAGAACTAGGTAATATAAAGGATATTGGTGAAGCAACTTCTAATTCGGTATATCAATATTTCCATAAACAAGAAATGATTGATATGTTATATGAACTCCAAGCGCTTGGCGTGAGTACTATATACGAAGATGACCGGATTTCAAATTCTGGAATTTTTGCGGATAAAACATTTGTAATTACCGGCACTTTGGAAGGCTATTCTCGAAATGAGGCTAAAGCAATTATCGAAAGATTCGGAGGGAATGTAAGTTCAGCCGTGTCAAATAAAACAGATTATGTTTTAGTCGGTGATAGTCCTGGATCGAAATATGATAAAGCAATTAGTTTAGGTGTAAAAACAATCAATGAAGCAGAATTTGTAGACATGATAAAGAACGGGTGATAATTTGAGTGATTATATTACAATCAAAGGTGCTAGAGAGAATAATTTAAAATCAATAGACCTTGAATTTAAAAAAAATCAATTAATTGTTATGACAGGTCTTTCCGGTTCGGGAAAGACCAGTTTGGCATTTGATACCATATATGAAGAAGGCAGAAGAAGATACGTAGAATCTTTGAGTTCTTATGCGAGACAATTTCTTGGAAATATGGAAAAACCAGATGTCGATGTTATTGAAGGTTTATCTCCAGCGATATCGATAGATCAAAAAACTACATCGAATAATCCAAGATCTACAGTAGGAACAGTTACGGAAATCTATGACTATGTTAGATTGCTTTTTGCGAGAATTGGTAGAGTATATTGTCCTACTCATAAAATTGAAATAAAATCTCAAACGATACAAGAGATGACTAATAAAGTTTTAGAGAATGATGGTGAAAAGCTTGTTATTTTAGCGCCAATCGTAAGAGGCAAGAAGGGTACGCATAAGAATATTATTGAGAATTTACGAAAAGATGGATATACAAGAGTTAGAATCAATAAAGAAGAACACGAGTTAGATGAAGATATAAAATTAGAAAAAAATCTAAGGTATGATATTGATGTTGTGATTGATAGAATCATCGTTAAAGAGAGTGCAACATCAAGATTATATGACTCGTTAGAAGTGGCTTCAAAACTTGGAGAAGGACATGTAAAAGTTTTGATCAACGGTGAAGAACAATTATTTAGCGAACACTTTGCTTGTCCTATTTGTGGATTTACTGTACCAGAACTAGAACCAAGATTATTTTCTTTTAACGCTCCTTATGGTGCTTGCGAAACTTGTGCAGGATTGGGATTCAAACGAAAAGTAGATCCAAATATCTTATTGCCAGATCAAGGTTTAAGTTTAAAAGAAAATGTATTTAGAAAATATGCAAATATGGATTCTCTTTATTATCAGCAAATTGAACAAACGGCTATCGCTATGGACATACCTTTAGATAAACCATTTAGAGATTTAACCGAAAAACAAAAGAATATTATTTTATATGGTACTAATGAACTTATTAATTTCCGTTATATTTCAAGAACCGGTAACATGTACCACAATGCCAAAAGACCTTTTGAGGGAGTTGTTACAAGTTTAGAAAGAAGATATTTAAGTTCTACATCTAAAGCTGTTAGAAATTGGATTGAATCAATGATGAATGATATTCCATGTGATGTCTGTCATGGAAAAAAACTCAACCAAGAAGCTTTATCTGTCTATGTAGATGGATTGAATATATATGAAATATCGGAATTAAGTATTTTACATTTAGTGGATTTCTTAAATAATATCAATTTAACTGAAAAAGAATTTGAGATTGCTAAACCAATTATTAAAGAAATGAAGGCTCGATTAGGCTTTTTAATTAATGTGGGATTAGATTATTTGTCATTATCAAGATTAGCTGGGACTTTATCCGGTGGCGAAGCCCAAAGGATAAGATTAGCAACACAAATAGGTTCTAGATTAACTGGAGTTTTGTACGTTTTAGATGAACCTTCAATCGGTCTTCATCAAAGAGATAATCGAAGACTAATAAATACGCTAAAAGACATGCGCGATTTAGGAAATACAATGATTGTTGTTGAACATGATCATGAAATGATTATGGATAGCGACTTAGTTGTTGATATTGGTCCTGGAGCGGGAGATCACGGAGGAGAAGTTGTTTTTGTTGGAACTCCTGCAGAGTTATTGAAAGATGAAAAGTCAATTACCGCAAAGTATTTAAGAGGCGATTATAAAATACCTATTCCTAAGAAAAGAAGAGAACATAAAAATGGATATTTAAGAGTCGAAAAAGCGACTCAGAATAACCTTAAGAATATTTCTGTTGATTTTCCAATCGGTTGTTTTACTGTAGTTACTGGAGTTTCAGGCTCTGGCAAGTCATCGCTAGTTAATGATGTTTTGTATACTAATTTAGCGAATTTAATTACAAGAAGAAATGAGACTGCTGGAAAAGTAGAAAAAATTGAAAATTACCAAATATTTGATAAAATAATCGATATAGACCAGTCTGCCATCGGTAGAACTCCAAGATCTAACCCGGCTACTTATACCGGTGTTTTTGATCATATTCGCGATCTATTTGCGAGAACAAAAGAGGCTAAACTTAGGGGTTATGATAAAGGTAGATTTTCTTTTAATGTTAAAGGTGGCCGTTGCGAACATTGTCAAGGAGATGGCGTTATCAAAATAGAAATGCATTTTATGCCAGATTTATATGTGGAATGCGAAGAATGCCATGGTAAGAGATATAATAAAGAAACATTACAGGTCAAATATAAGGGAAAAACTATAGCTGATGTATTAAATATGAGAGTTGAGGAAAGTTTAAAATTCTTTGAAAATCTTCCTAAAATTTATAATCGTTTAAAAACTATTAATGATGTGGGGCTAGGATATATACAATTAGGACAGTCTTCTACAACACTTTCTGGCGGAGAAGCACAAAGAGTTAAGCTTGCCAGCGAACTATATAAGAAGATTTCTAATCATTCAATTTATATTTTGGACGAACCAACTACAGGATTACACACTCATGATATCAAAAAGTTAATTGAAGTATTGAATGATATCGTTGATAAGGGAGCCACAGTTATTTTAATTGAACATAATTTAGATGTAATTAAAGTTGCCGACCATATAATTGATTTAGGACCAGAAGGTGGAGACAGAGGCGGAGAAATAATCGCTTTGGGAACACCAGAAGAAGTTATTAAAAATAAAAAATCTTATACTGGTCAGTATTTAAAGGAAATATTACAGGCATAAGGATAATATCTCGTAATTTTTAATGAATTATGATATTATAGTTGTATTAAATAATCAAGGGATTTTACTATGGATAAAGACGATAAAGATATAAGAAAAGAAATTGAAGAGTTAGAAAAACTGATTGAGCAAGTTCGTAGACAAAACGAGGAAGAAAAGCAAAAACAAAAGAAGAATTTAGGCCCTAGGGGACCTGTTGTTATTAAAATTAACCTTGGAATGGAATACTCAAGGAATATCTTTGTAAATTTGCTTATTAGTTTTGTGGTTAATTTTCTCATTATTTTTGGCTTGTTTAACTTGATAAATTTCGCCTATATTGCAGATCCGATTTATATTGTTTTGATAGCTTTAATATTGACGTTTTATGAAGAATTACTAAGAAGATATCTAGTAAAGAATTTTATGTCCATCGTAGTTTTTTCATCAGGCTTGATTTTCTTTTTGATGAACTTAATTTTATTGTATTTTATAGATTTAGTTATTTTTAGAGATCAGTTTTATTTTAATAGCCATTGGGATCCGATTATATTTGTAATGTTTTTACATTTTGTAAGAACAATAATTAAAATCGTATATATAAGAATCGTTAAGCAAATTAATTTAAAGAGATTAAGACAAAGAAGGTGAATTATATGACATCAGTAACTATAAAAGAAGTTATTGAAGGGTTAAGATTAGAACTTTTAGCTGGTCATGATGGAGTTAGTAGAAAAGTATTCAATCCGGCTTTAGTTAAGCCTGGTATTGAATTAGCGGGAATGTTAGAATTTTATGAAAATGATAGAATTCAAATTATTGGTTCTAAAGAGGCCGCTTTCTTTCATTCTTTGGAGCCTGAGCTTCAAGAAGAAAGAATAAAAGCACTTTTTGAAAAAGACGCTCCAGCTTTTATATTTACCAAAAACGTTGATGTACCGGAAGTCTTTATTCATTATGGTGATATCTATAACATCCCAATATTAAAGAGTTTTTATAAAACTACATCTCTTGTTAGCGAACTATTTTCTTTTTTACAGGCAGCTTTGGCAGAAAGAACAACCATGCATGGAGTTTTATTAGATATTAATGGCGTTGGTGTTTTAATGACAGGTAAAAGCGGACTTGGAAAAAGTGAAGTTGCTTTGGAACTTATAAGACGGGGATACATTTTAGTGGCTGATGATACTGTAGAGATATATCAAGTTGAAAAGGGTATACTTGTCGGAGAAGCTCCGAATGTTTTAAAAAAATATTTAGAGATTCGTGGTGTTGGCGTTGTTAACGTAGTATATTTGTATGGTGTTAAGTCATACAGAGAGAAGAAAAGAATATCGTTAATTGTTGAACTGCAAAAATGGGATGATGACAATCAAAACTATGATCGCTTAGGATTAAAAGCTGATAGGAGAAAAATCTTTGATACCTATGTATCATATGCAGCATTACCGATTACTGAGGCACGCAACGCAGCTACTTTAGTAGAGGCAGCGGCGTTTGATTATAAATCTAAAAATTTGGGTTATAATTCAGCTGAAGAATTTAACAAGAAGTTGAATGAACATATTAAGTTAAATCAGGAGAATGACAATGAAGAAGATTAGAATTATAATTTATGTTATATTTTTTGGAGTGATTTTATTAAATCTATCCGGATGTCAAAATAATATTGAAAATGATGAGCCTTATAAGGTAACTTTTGTTGATTATGAAGGAAATATTTTAAAAGAAATAGATTGTGATGGGATCAGCGAGTGTAATATAACACCGCCACAATCCCCAGAAGACATAGGTCAAAGGTATTTTACTAGATGGTCAGTTTTAGAAAGCGATTTTGATGAAATTAATAAAGATACTGTTATTAAACCAATATATACACTTGATAATAGACTAGTTACTGTATTCGGAAGATCGATTTATTTTTATTCTTTTTTCATTATGACAGGTATTTTTGTGGCTTTAGGACTAGGACTTAGAGAAACCAAGAGAATCGGCGTGAAGAAAGATGATTTGATTGATGGATTCTTATGGATAGTTCCGATATCTATTATTGGTGCGAGGTTATGGTACGTAGTATTTGAACTTGATCAGTTTGTTGGGGGAGGATTTTTCCCTTCGCTCTTAAGGATGATTGGTTTTTCAAGCGGAACATTAGATTTTTCAACATTTGGGTTATCCGGTCTTGCAATTCATGGAGCCTTTGTAACTGCATTGATTTGTACTTATTTTTATACTAGAAAAAGAAAAATTGATATTTACAAAGTGTTCGATATTATTGCTGTTGGTTTTATTATTGCCCAGGCATTCGGCCGATGGGGAAATTTCTTCAATCAAGAGGCTCATGGCGGTATTGTAGGTGGCGCAGTCAACGGTACAATGAATTTGTCTGTAGATCAACAATTTAATTATCTAAGATACACACTTCACATTCCTGAGTTTATCGTAAATAACATGTACATCCAAGAAGGACTTCACTCATATGCAGTTGAACCTTTCACTGGATATTATCACCCGACATTCTTTTATGAATCAACACTAAACATTTTGGGCTTTATAGTCATGTTGGTTCTTAGAAGATATAAGAAGATTCATTTTGGCGAATTATTAGCTTTCTATTTAGTTTGGTATGGCGGAGTTAGAATATTTATTGAAACCATGAGAACCGATCCATTAGTATTTGAAATATTCGGTATGACATTAAAATCAGCGATAGTCACATCTACTTTGATGATATTGGCAGGAATTAGCTTGTCAGTTTACATTAGAATTAGGCGTAAAGGCATGGATTATTCAACTGTAGATGGTAGTTGGTTTTAAAAAAATAGGAGTGATTTAAATGTCTTTTTCCCAACAAGTAAAGACAGAACTGCAAAGTTTAAAACATTTAAGCTGTTGTAATAAAGCTGAATTATCGGCTATGTTACATATAAATGGCTCGATTGAAAAGAACTCAGAAGGCATAAGTATAGTTTTTCAAACAACTAATAATGCAGTTATTAGAAGATTTATGACTTTGACAAAAGATCTTTACAAAATCGATTTAACTATATTGAAAAAACAAGTAAAGCAATTAAGAAAACACGATTTATTTGTTGCTAAAATCACTGAAAAGGTTAACTTCCTTATCAGTGATTTGTCGTTAATAAATGAAGCATCACTTTTTTTCCAAGATGTAGATTTACGTTTAATTAATGATGAGTGCTGTAAAAAAGCATATTTAAGAGGTGTTTTTTTAGCCTCTGGATCGATTAATTCTCCCGAAACAAGCGCGTACCATATGGAAATTCAATCTTACTCTTTACAGCAAGCTAAGGTAATTCAAGAATTATGCAATGAATTTGCATTAAATGCTAAAGTTTCTAGTAATAAAAGAGGATACATAACATATGTTAAAGAGGCTGAAAAAATAGCAGACTTCTTAAGAGTGATCGGAGCTAACAATTCATTATTTGATTTTGAAGACTCTCGGATTAAGCGAGATTTTAAGAATTCAATTAACAGAGTAATTAACTGCGATCTCGCAAATGAAAAAAAAGCTATGGATGCTGCAAATAAGCAACTGGAATACATAGAAATAATAGAAAAAAAGGCTAAAACTAATTTGCCTAAGAGTATTCAAGAGGCAATATTTTTAAGGAAAACTTATCCTGAAGCTTCTTTGCTTGAATTATCATATGTTTCAGTCGAACATTTTGATGAACAAATATCTAAATCAGCATTAAATCATCGATTCCGAGCAATTAAGGATTTAGCAAATAAAGTGATGATTGAAGAAGGTATGAAATGATTAAGGGTATCGGTACTGATATTGTAGAAAATATCAGAATAGAACTATCAATAGCTAAAAGAGTACTGAATCAAAAAGAATTCGAAGTATTTAATCAATTGAAGTTAGATAAAAGAAAACAAGAATTCTTATGTGGTAGATTCGCAGCTAAAGAAGCGATAATTAAAGCTTGTTCTCAAGCGGATATCGAAGTTTTTATGAGAGATATTATCGTATTAAATGACAATTTAAACCGACCTTATGTTGATTATCCTAAGTTTGAAAATATTAGAATTTCAGTTTCGATTTCACATGAAAAAGATTATAGTGTTGCTTTTGCGATAATCGAATCTTTGGAATAGACATTTAAAATAAAATAATAGTTGCAAATTATCTAAAAATTAGATAAAATGTTAATACTGAGGTGAAAAAATGGCGACTTATAAAAAAGGATTTAAAAAACAAAATACAGAGATGTTATTATTGAAGACGATTGTAGTTGTAATCGTCTCAGTTATACTATTAGTAGCTATAGCATTTGTTTATAACACAGTTACAAAATGGCAAGATTACAAGAGTTATGATCAAGTAGAAAATTACGCAGATGTTTTTCAAATGAAAGATGATGCAGAGGTAGAGCTTGGTGATTATGTAATATATGTTTATTCAGATACATGTTTCAGTTGTAAAGAAAACAAGAATGATATTTTAAGATTAGGTAATAAACTAGATGAAAATATGTTTTTCTTGTTAAACTCTTCTACACTTACAACAAAAGATACTGAAAATAATACTTTACCAGCATACACTAGTTTCTTAGAAACAATTGGAAAAGATCAAATTCCTACTCCTATGCTTGTTGTAGTAGTTAATGGTAATTTTGAAGAAATTCATGTAGGACCAACTGCAGTAATCAATACTTTAACATCAATTAAAGAAGGAACATACGAACCATTTAATGAATAACAAATAAAGAGCCTATGAAAGGCTCTTTTTTTTAGCATTTTTTTGTAATATATGGTAAAATATTCATAAGGACAAGGAGACAAAAATGGAATATATTAATGAAGAACTGATTAAACAAGTCGCCAAAACTCAAGGTATTAGTATTAAACAAGTAGAAACGGTTTTAGAACTTCTAGAGGAAGGAAATACGGTTCCTTTTATTGCTAGATACCGTAAAGAAAAAACTGGTTCTTTAGATGAGGAACAAATACGAGCTATTCAAAAAGAATATGAGTATGGCAAGTCATTACAAGAAAGAAAAGATGACATTATAAGGCTTATTGATGAAAAAGGCATGCTTACTGATGAACTAGTAAAAGATATTAATGCTTGCGATAAGTTAGTAGATTTGGAAGATATCTATCGACCATTTAAAGAAAAGAAGAAAACTAAAGCTACCGAAGCAATTAAAATGGGTTTAGAACCTTTAGCCAATGAAATTTTATTATTCCCGGACATTGAAAGTTTAGATAGTTTGGCTTCGCCTTATTTGACGGATGAAGTGAAAACGATTGAAGATGCTTTACAAGGAGCTAAATATATTATTGCTGAAATGGTTTCTGATAATGCTGATTATCGTAAATGGATAAGAGATTTTACTTATAAAAATGGAAAAATTGTTACTAAGATAAAAAAAGATTCAGAGGATCAATATCAAACTTATCAAAATTACTATGATTATGAAGAAGCTTTATCAACTATTAAGTTATATAGAATTTTAGCAATCAATCGAGCTGAAAAAGAAAAAATTATTACAGTTAAGATAGATGTTGATACTGATGATATCTTCAATTATTTAAGTAAAAAAGTTATTCAACAAAACAAATCAATTGTTAATGAATTAATTGAGGAATCATATATAGACGCCTATAAAAGATTAATCAGCGGTTCGATTTCAAGAGAGATAAGAACTGATTTTACCGATCGTGCTGAAAATCAAGCAATCCATATTTTTTCTGAAAATTTAAGATCATTACTATTACAGCCACCACTTAAAGGTCAAATGGTTCTTGGAGTGGATCCAGCATTTAGAACCGGCTGCAAATTAGCGATAATTGATAGGTATGGTAAGTTTATCGACAAAGGTGTTATCTATCCACATGAAGCATATATTGGCCAAAACGTTAACCCTAAGCAAATTGAAGAAGCAAAAAAATTATTGATTAGCTTTATTGAAAAATATAAAGTAGATATAATCGCAATTGGAAATGGAACCGCATCAAGAGAGACAGAAAGCTTTATTGCTTCAATATTAAAAGAGTTAAGTAGACCAGTTAAATATGTTATTGTTAATGAAGCTGGAGCTTCAGTATATTCCGCTTCTGAACTTGCAAGAGAAGAGTTTCCTGAGTTTCAAGTAGAAGAGAGATCGGCAGTATCAATAGCGAGAAGAATGCAAGATCCTTTAAGCGAGTTAGTTAAAATCGATCCGAAGTCAATTGGTGTGGGGCAATATCAACATGACGTTACACAATCAAAACTATCTGATTCATTAGACTTCGTAGTGACTACTGCAGTTAACCAAATCGGAGTTAATGTTAACACTGCATCCACTTCTTTATTGCAGTATGTTTCAGGGTTATCAAATAAAGTTGCTAAAAACATTGTTGATAAAAGAGAAACATTTGGACCGTTTAAAAGTCGTAAAGAATTACTTGACGTACCTAATCTTGGAGCTAAGACTTTTGAACAAGCAATAGGCTTTTTACGAATATTCAATTCAATAAATCCATTGGATAAGACTCCAATACATCCGGAAAGTTATGATTTGGCCTATCGTATTCTTCAATATTTAAACCTAAATGTTGATGAAATAGGTACTGAAAAATGTAAAAATGCTATTAATTCTGTAAATAAGGCAAAAATCGCAGAATATTTCGACGAGAGTATCATCTTAGTTGAAGATATATTAGAGGCTTTTATCTCTCCAACAAGAGATATAAGAGATGATTTTCCACAACCGTTATTAAAAAGCGAACTTCTTTCTTTAGAAGACTTAAAAGTTGATATGGAATTACAAGGCACAGTTAGAAATGTTGTTGATTTTGGTGCTTTTATCGATGTTGGTATAAAAGAGGCAGGATTAGTTCATATTTCTAAGTTAAGTAAATCATATGTTAATCATCCTTTAGATGTAGTAAGTGTTGGAGATATTGTTAAAGTTTGGGTTATTAGTGTTGATTTAAACAGAAAGAGACTTCAACTGACTATGATTAATCCAAAAGATAAACCTAGTTTTGTTAATTAGCTTTAGGTTATTGAAAATAAGTTGCTGATAGTAATATAATTAGTATAAGTAATAAGAAGGAGGTTTTATTATGACAAAACCAAAATACGGATATGGCTGGGTAATAAAGTGGGCACTAGCTGCGATTATTTTAGCTGTGGGGATTTTATCAAAAATATATGAAGAAGACATTGTGTATGCTGCTACAGGGCTCGCAGTTGTAATTTTCTCTGTTTTTAGAGTATATCCTTTAATGAAAACATTGAAAACTGAAGTATTAAGAACCATAAACCTAATTGAAATTATTTTTGAATTCATAATTGGGGGATTAATGGTTTATGTAGCTTTTTCTGGGAAATCAGATGAAGGAATTTGGTCAGCTTTATATGGATATATGTTAACATTTTTCTTACTAGCAAGAGGTATTATTTACTTTGTTTCATTATACTATTTTAATGAGAAAAGCGAATCTGCTAAGTTTTGGATGCATATGTTCTTCATTGGGATTGGACCTGTTGTATTGACGTTGACCTTACAAGGCAATGGCACAATTATTTCCACATTAGGATGGTTATTGTTGATTATTGCTATAGGTGGAGGTATTTATCTTGGATTTGATGGCTATGGCGGATATCGAAAATACAGAGAATATTCAAAGACATTGAACCAACCAAAAACCAAAGTTCAGAACAAAGAAGTTGAAAAAGAATTACCAAAACCTATCGAGGATGAAGTAGAACAACCTGAATCTTACATTAGTTAAAAAAATCTTGACAGTCAGTAAAAAATCTAGTAATATTAAATGGCTGACTGTTGAAATGGAGTAATACTCAAGAGGCCGAAGAGGCGCCCCTGCTAAGGGTGTAGGTCGGGAAACCGGCGCGAGAGTTCGAATCTCTCTTACTCCGCCAGTTAATAAATTAAACACCATTTTTATGGTGTTTTTTTATATCTATTGTAACAGTCTTTGATTAATTATATAATAAAAAAAAGAGGTGCAATTTATGAATGTTATTGAATGGCTAAAATCAGAAGATTTATTCACAGAATATCATGTTGAGAAATATTTATTAGAAAATCACTATTTAGCTAGTGATATAAAAGAAGTAATTGACTCCTCAGATTTCGCTAAAACAATTATATCCAAACAAGATTTGAAAACCTCATTTTGGAGTGAAGGCGTTTATTCGCCAAAATATACTTCAACTCATTATTCACTACTAATTCTTTGTGAATTAGGAATAGATTTGAGTAAAACAAGATACTTAAAAGCTATTGAAATCTTGCTAGAAAATTTATGGTATAAAGATGGTAAGGTAAGTAATTATAGACATCAAGATATTTGTGTGGTAGCTATGATGATAAGGATATGCTCACAAGCTAGATTGAATGATATAAGATTGTTTGAAATGATTGATTATATTTTAGATCACAAAATGAGTGATGGTGGTTGGAATTGTTCTTGGGAAAGAAGACCTTACCCTAAACAATCTTCTTTGCATACGACCTTGTCAGTTCTAGAAGCTTTTGCAAATCTGAAAGAACTAAATTATAGTTACAGGTTACAAGAAATTAATGAAGGTTGCAAGACGGGGTCAGAATACATTTTAACGAAAAGATTGTTTAAGTCTGTAAAAACTGGAGAAACCATTCACAAAGATATGTTGAAATTTCCGTTTCCATATGGTTGGAAATATGATATTTTACGAGCTTTATATGTTATGGCAAATTTAAATATACCATATGATGAGAGAATGGAAGATGGACTGAAATCCATTTTAAATAGACTTGATGATTACGGAAGAATTAAAGCAGATAGTTTATCGGTTGGTAAATATTATGGAATTTATCGTAGAGCGAACCAATTATCACCATTTAATACTTATAGAGTATTATTAGTGATGAAAAAATACAAATATAGTAGTTTTAGTGATTTTATCAATAAAAATATGATATAATTTATCAACACAATTGATATTGACGGAGGTTATTATGGTAGAGTTTTTTACAAGCATAAATCCTGTTTTAGCAGCTTTAATAGGTACTCTTTTTACTTATTCGATGACGGCTATTGGAGCGGGTTTAGTTTTTGTTTTTAAGAGTATGAATCAATCTTTTATGAATGGAATGCTTGGCTTTAGTGCCGGAGTAATGATTGCTGCCTCATTTTGGAGTTTATTGAACCCAGGTATTCAATTAGCAGAAGAAATCGGTATGATACCATGGGTACCAGCAGTTGTTGGATTCTTATCTGGTGGAGTTTTTCTTATGGCGGTAGACAAATTTTTACCTCATATGCATGTTGAATCACATCATGAAGAAGGATTGCCAAGCAAATGGAGAAGATCAGTTTTATTGGTATTATCAATTACTTTACATAATATCCCAGAAGGTTTAGCTGTAGGGGTTGCTTTTGGTGCAGCAGCCGCAGGCATTCCTGGAGCAACTGTTGGAGCTGCAGTAGCGCTTGCAATTGGGATTGGTATACAAAATCTACCTGAAGGTACTGCAGTTAGTGTTCCTTTACATAGAGAAGGTATGTCGAAGAACAAAGCTTTTATGATTGGTCAGTTAAGCGGCATCGTTGAACCTATAGCCGGAGTTATTGGAGCCTTATTAGCTTTGACTATGAGAAATATTTTACCATATGCACTTTCTTTCGCTGCTGGTGCGATGATTTATGTTGTCATAGAGGAATTGATTCCTGAATCACAAATGCTTAAAACAACGAAAATAGCAACCATAGGAGCCATGATTGGTTTTTCAGTTATGATGTTGCTAGATGTTGCATTAGGTTAGAATATAATTATAAAAATAAAAAAATCCTAGACTGATATTTCATTAGTCTAGGATATTTTTTTAATATGAGTTCTTCAATATTTCTTCTAATTCATCAACTTCTTCATCTTCGCTGTTTTCATTCTCATTATCTGGTTCTTCAACAAATGAGTCTTCATCAACTTCTGAAAAAGCTTCTGTTTTCGGTGTTTCTAAAGGAATATTAGCATTTGATTCTTGAATCATTCCATCAGAAACTTCAATATTTATATCATCAACTTCCTCATCTTTGTCCACTAAGGCTATTGTTGAAACTACATGATCTTCAACAAGATTGATAATCTTTACTCCTTGAGTAGCACGTTTAGTAATTGAAATTTGATCTATTGGTGTTCTGATAATAATACCTTTGTCAGATACAGCTAATAAGTCTTCGTTGCCAACAACGGAAATAAGTTTAGCGAGTTCTCCGTTTTTACTTGTGACATTGATGGTTTTAACACCTTTACCACCACGTTTTTGTAGACGGTATTCATCAACATCTGTTCTCTTACCGTAACCTTTTTTGGTAATTGCAAGAATTTGGTTTCGATCTTCAGTTACAGTAGATACACCAACAACAGATTCGGTATTTGATAAACTTATACCTTTTACACCAGCAGCAGTTCTTCCCATCTCTCTAACATCATTTTCATTGAAACGGATTGCTTTTCCATTTGATGCACCGATGATAACGTCTCTTTGACCATCAGTTAAACGAACTGAGTGTAAGAAATCATCGTCTCTTAATGTTATAGCTCTAATTCCATTAACTCTGATGTTTTGGAAATTAGATACGGAAGTTCTCTTTACTAAACCATTCTTAGTCGTAAAGAATAAATAGCCTTCATCAAAATTCTTTAAAGACATTACAGCAGCTAATTCTTCGCCTTCGTTTAAGTTAAGCAAATTAACTATTGGCAATCCTTTTGAACTTCTTCCGAAATTAGGGACTTTATAACCCTTCATTTTGTAAACGCGACCCATATTGGTAAAGAATAATAAGTAGTCATGCGTTTGAGTAAACGTAATTGAATCAATTACATCATCTTCATTAAGGTTGATTCCGGTTTTTCCTCTACCACCACGATTTTGTGAACGATAGACATCTAAATTCATACGTTTAACGTATCCATTGGTGGTTACAGCGATTATTACGTCTTCAATCGGAATTAAATCTTCATCTTCGATATCACTATCTCCAAAAGGATCAATATCTGTTCGTCTCGCGTCGCCATATTTTTCTTTCATTTCAATTGCTTCATTGATTAAGATTTGATCTTGTTTGTTTTTATCGATTAGAGTTTCTTGTAAGTCTTTTATTGTGTCATTTAAAATCGTGACTTCTTGATCAATCTTTTCTCTTTCCAACCCAGATAATCTTCTTAATTGCATTTGTAGAATTGCTTTAGTTTGGATTTCAGATAAATTGAAAGCAGTCATTAGAAGTGATTCAGTATCATCATAAGACTCTCTAATAATTTTAATTACAGCGTCAATATTATCTAAAGCTATTATAAAACCTTCCAGCAAGTGAAGACGTTGTTGAGCTTTTTCTAAATCGAACTTTGTTTTACGAACTAAGACTTCAACTTGGTGTTCATAATAGTACTTAATCATATCAATAAGGCCTAAAACAACAGGTCTATCATTAACAAGAGCAAGCATATTAGCACCGAAGGTTGTTTGGAGTTGAGAATTCTTAAGCAAGTTGTTAAGAACAACTTCAGCGTTAGCATCTCTTCTTAATTCGATTACTATTTTCATACCTTTACGGCTTGATTCATCTCTTAAATCGGTAATACCGTCGACTTTTCCTTCTTTGGCTAGCTCGGCAATACGATCGATTAAGGTTGTTTTATTTACAGCGTAAGGAATTTCTCTAACGATAATTTGCTTTTTGGCATTATGCAATTCAATTATGTCGGTTTTAGCTTTGATTCTAATTGAGCCTTTACCGGTAGCGTAAGCAGATAATATTCCCGATGTTCCTAAAATGATACCGCCGGTAGGGAAATCGGGACCTTTAATAAATTCCATTATTTCATCTAATTCAATGTCTTTATTATTAACATAAGCAATATAACCATCAAGAATTTCATTCAAATTATGAGGTGGAATATTCGTGGCCATCGCTACGGCAATACCGCTCGAACCATTTACTAGAAGATTTGGAATTCTAGTTGGTAGAACTTTTGGTTCTGATTCTGATCCATCGTAATTATCAACGAAATCAACGGTATCTTTTTTTAAGTCTTTAAGAATTTCGTGAGTAATTTTCTCCATTCTCGCTTCTGTATAACGCATAGCTGCAGGTGGATCGCCGTCAATTGAACCAAAGTTTCCGTGACCGTTAACTAAAGGATATCTTGTGCTGAAGTCTTGAGCAAGTCTTACTAGAGCATCATAGATTGAACTATCACCATGAGGGTGATACTTACCCATTACATCCCCAACGATTCTCGCTGATTTTTTATAAGCTTTATCGGCATATACTCCTAATTCATCCATTCCATAGAGTATTCGTCTATGTACTGGTTTTAATCCATCTCTTACGTCTGGGATTGCTCTTGCAACAATTACACTCATAGCGTAAGACAAGAAGGAGGTTTTCATTTCACTAGTAAGATTTATTTCTGATATTTTATCGAAATTCTTTCCATCGATAATAGGTTTATTTTCTTCCATGTTTTCCTCCATTCTAAACATCTAGATTTTTAACATATTCTGCATTTTCATGGATGAACTCTTTTCTACTTTCGGTATCATCACCCATAAGCATTGTAAATACTCTATCCGCTTCAATTGCATCATCAATATTTACTTGCAGCAATGTTCTTGTTTCGGGATCCATTGTAGTTTCCCATAATTGTTCAGGATTCATCTCTCCAAGACCTTTATATCTTTGAAGTGATGGTTTTCCATTAATTTCACTTAATATTCTTTCTAGTTCCTTATCTTGATATGCATATTGAACCGTTTTGCCATATTGAACCTTGTATAGAGGTGGTTGGGCGATATATACATTTCCGCTTTCAATCAGTGGTTTTAGATATCTAAACAAGAATGTAAGAAGAAGTGTTCTAATATGCGCTCCATCCACGTCGGCATCGGTCATGATTATGATTTTTTTATATCTTAGATTAGCAATGTTAAATTCCTCGCCAATACCAGTTCCAAAAGCTTGAATCATGGAAAGGATTTCTTTGTTTTGTAGAGCTTTGTCGATTCTAGTTTTTTCAACGTTTAGTACTTTTCCCCTTAAAGGTAATATAGCTTGAAATTCTGAGTCTCTGCCTTGTTTAGCTGAACCGCCGGCAGAATCCCCTTCCACTATATATATTTCCGCTTTTTCGGAATCTCTTGAACGGCAATCTGCAAGTTTTGATGCGAAACCTAAACTGTCTAAAGGCGATTTTCTTCTAGTAGCTTCACGAGCTTTTTTGGCAGCTAGTCTCGCTCTTTGAGCCATAAGTGATTTCTCAATTATAATTTTCGCAGCACTAGGATTTTCCATTAAGAATCTTTCTAGTCCTTCACTCATAATTGATCCAACAACTCTTCTAGCATCACTAGAACCTAATTTTGATTTAGTTTGTCCTTCAAATTGAGGATCAGGATGCTTAACAGAAACGATAGCTACTAAACCTTCTCTAGTATCTTCACCAGCTAAGGATTCGTCTTTTTTGAAAATATTAGCATTTTTACCATAGTTATTTAATATTCTTGTTAGAGTAGTTTTAAACCCTTCTTCATGCGTTCCACCTTCAGGATTGTTAATATTATTAGTGAAAGGATAGATGTTAGATGCATATCCATCATTATATTGCATAGCTATTTCAACAATAATATTCTCTTGTTCACCTTCAAAGTATGCGACTTGAGGATGGATTGCTTTTTTATCTTGATTTAAGAAAGAAACATATTCACTAACTCCACCTTGATAGCAGTAGTCTTTATGAACAATTTTCATTTCATCTCTTAAATCGGAAATAGAGAATCGAATTCCTTTATTCAAGAAAGCCAATTGTTGAATTCTTGTTCTTAGTGTTTCAAACTCATACTCGTGAGATTCATCAAAAATCTTTGGATCAGCTAAAAAAGTTACAATGGTTCCTGATTTATCGGTATTACCTAGAGTTGTTAACTCCTTTTTTAGAAATCCATGGTCGAATTCAATGACATAATATTGACCGTCCTTGTGGATTTCAACTATCATATATTCACTAAGGGCATTAACTACTGACGCGCCAACACCGTGTAAACCACCGGAAACTTTGTATGAGTTGTGGTCAAATTTACCACCAGCATGAAGAGTTGTATAAACAGTTTCTACTGAAGGTCTTCCAGTCTTTGGATGAGTATCAACCGGTATACCTCTACCATTGTCAGTAACTCTGATTACTTCTCCTGGTAATATTTCTACTTGAATGGTATCGCAAAAACCAGCTAATGCTTCATCAACTGCGTTGTCAACAATTTCCCATACTAAATGGTGAAGTCCTCTAGGACCTGTAGTTCCGATATACATCCCAGGACGTTTCTTAACGGCTTCTAAGCCCTCAAGAATCTGAATATTACTGGAATCGTATTTTGCGTTTTCTCTATTGTCCATAAAATTTGTCCTCCTTGATTACGTGATTTTTTACGGTAAATGTTTTTGAGTTTTTTAAAAAGGTGTTATTAATGTCTTTTATGCTGGTAGTAGTTATTATAGATTGTATTTCCGTTGAATTGAGATACTTAACTAATTGGTTCTGTCTTAAATAATCCAATTCTGAGAAAACATCATCTAATAAAAGTATAGGTTTAATATTTTTTTCTTTGATTAGCAAGTTGACTATTGATAGAATAATGGCTAAAATAGTAACCCTTTGCTCTCCTTGAGATGCGTAATCTTTTGCTTGATTATTTTCCAAAAAGAAATCATAATCATCTCTGTGAGGTCCGTTATTAGTTGTTTTAAAGGCTAAATCCTTTTGATATTTTTCCTTAATTATTTCTAAAATATCATCATCTACATTAGGTATATATTTAAACTCACAAGATTTTTCATTAGCAGCTAAATAGTGGTACATTTGTGCTAGTTCTAAATTCACTTTGTTGATAAAATTCTTTCGATAATCAACGATTAATCTAGCGCTAGCAGCTAATTGCTGAGTATAGATATCTAGGAGAGTAAAATCTTTATTGCGGGTTTCTGACAAAACCTTCAAAAGTTCATTTCTTTGTTTTAGGATATTCCTATAAGCACTTAGTTCAATCAAATAATTCCTATCAATTTGTCCGATAATAGTATCTATAAAATATCTTCTGTTTTTTGGCGGGCCTTTAACTAAATCCATATCTTCCGGTAAGAAGGCAAGAACCTTTACTCTACCAATGTAGTCACTTAACTTATCGATTTCACTATTATTGACGATTATCTTTTTACCGAGTTTAGATATGATTATTTTCGGAACTAGATCCTTATCCGATTTAACTTTCGCTGTTATTCGTGCAAATTCTTCCTCATTTTTTATGGTTGCTATATCTAAACTTTTATAAGACTTTGCTAGAGCTAAGAAATATATTGCTTCTAGGAGGTTAGTTTTTCCACTACCATTGTTTCCAATAAAAAAGTTGACATTTTTACCAAAGTTGATGTCAGCTTTTTTATAACCTCGGTAGTTAAATAAAGATATTGAGTTAATTATCATTTTGATACAAGCTTATATCTTTGATTGTTTATAGCAACAATATCGTTTGGATAGATTTTTCGACCACGTCGGTTATCAATTTCCCCATTGATTAAAATCTCGTTTTCAAGTAAAAAAAACTTGACTTCTCCACCAGAACCGACAAGGCTTAAAAACTTTACTAACTGTCCTAAAGTTATATATTCAGTTGTGATTTTTACATCTTTCATCAGTTTCCCCATATATTATTATATATATAATATATTATATAATATATGCCTCAATTTTTCAATGATTTTGAAGTAATTTACCAATAAAAAGAGCGCTTTTTTTAGCGCTCTAAATATTAAGTATTTTTTCCAGGAAATCAACCATTGAATATAGCCAATGTTGTTTTAAATTTACTGTCTCTAAAATGATTTGAAATTGATTTTTCTCAATAGCGAATCTAAAGTCTTTTGAAACATCTAAACTGCTTTTAAAAATGTTTGCGGCTGCCATACTATTTGTTTGATCTTCTGATAAAGTTAAGGTTATTCTTGCTTTATTCTCTTTAATTTTTTCAACATCCAATTCTTTTGCCAGATATTCAAATAGTTTTTCATATATGTATATCTCAAGTTCAATATTGTAATCACCGAATCGATCTTTGATTTCTGAGAGAACTTCTTTAACGTCTTTAATCGTTTTAACTGAATTAATTTTCTTATGCATTTCAATCTTAATGTAATCATCTTCAATGTAATCTTTTTCGATAAATTTAGAAACATTAGCTTTGATTTTTCTTGAATTATCAATATTTTTTTCATTCCCTCTTGCTTTAGAGACTTCTTCTTGAAGAATTTGCATGTACATATCGATACCGACTGAATCAATAAAGCCACTTTGTTCTTGTCCTAATACGTCACCCGCACCACGAATAGATAAATCTCGAAGTGCAATTTTAAAACCACTACCTAATTCAGTAAACTCTTTAATTACTTGAAGTCTTTTGCCGGCTTCTTCAGTAAGTTTCTTATTCTTATTATACATTAAGTAAGCATAGGCGATTCTGTTTGATCTTCCTACACGTCCGCGAATTTGGTAAAGTTGTGACAAACCTAATAAGTCAGCGTCATGAATGACTAAAGTATTAGCGTTAGGGATGTCAATCCCAGTTTCGATAATTGTAGTGGATATTAAAACATCAATATCTTTTTCGATAAAACTGTCAATTACTTTTTCTAGGTCGTGTTTTCTCATTTGACCATGAGCAATATCGATTCTAGCTTCAGGAACTAATAATTTAACTTTATCAGCAATGAAGTCGATATTGTCTACACGGTTATAAAGATAAAATACTTGACCATTTCTAGCTAATTCTCTTTCAATAGCATCACGTAAAATAATATCGTTTCTTTCCAATACATATGTTTGAATTGGATACCGGTTTTCTGGAGCCGTCTCAAGTATAGACATGTTTTTAACTCCCATAATTGCCATATTAAGAGTTCTAGGGATAGGTGTAGCCGATAGTGACAATACATCGATATTAACTTTATACTCTTTAATCTTTTCTTTATGCAAAACACCGAATCGTTGTTCTTCGTCAACGATTAACAAACCAAGATCCTTAAAGATAATATCGCTACTTAAGATACGGTGTGTACCGATTACAATGTCTACGTTACCCTGCTTCAAAGCTTTTAGAGTTTCTTTTTGTTGCTTAGGTGAGATAAACCTATTTAGTAGAGCAACATTTATACCAAATTCTTCCATTCTTTTTTGGAAAGTTTCATAATGTTGTTTAGAAAGAACAGTAGTAGGCGCTAGATAAGCTACTTGTTTTTGATTTAAAACGGCTTTAAAAGCTGCTCGTAAAGCGATTTCGGTTTTTCCGAACCCAACATCACCGCAAATCAATCTATCCATAGGAACCGGTTTTCGCATGTCCTGAAAGACTTCTTGAATTGTTTTTAACTGATCTTTTGTTTCAATATATTCAAAATTATTTGCAAATTCGTTTTCCATTTTAGGAAAATCTGCAAATGCAAATCCGTTAGCCTTTTCTCTTGAAGAATAGAGTTTTATCAATTTATCCGCAATTTCTTGAACTTGTTGCCTTACTCTCTCTTTAGCTTTTGACCAATCTTTTCCACCTAACTTTGATAGTTTCGGTTTAAAGCCCTCACTTCCAGAGTATTTGTGAATTTGATCGATTCCGTCTAGAGTTACATAGAGCTTATCACCATTCTTATACTCGATGTGAATATAGTCATTTTGTACATTTCCGAACTGCATAGTTTTGATTTCCAGAAACTTACCAATACCATAATCATAATGTACTACATAATCTCCCGGTGATAGATCATTAACGCTAGACAGTCTTTCTGAGCGTCGGTAAACTGATACATATTCACCTCTTTTTCTTGTTATGTGTTTCCTTGTAAGAGCCTCTTCAGTTATGAGCTTAATATTAAAACTCCGAGAAATGAAATCAAAAACAGAGTCACTTATAATCAAATTAACCTTACTGTTTTCGGCTTTTTCTAAACTTTTTGTCGTATATGGAATATTAATTTTATCGAGTTTATTCTGAAAAGTAATCAAAGAAGTTTCGTTTTCAAAAGCTACAATTTGAATATACTTGTTTAGGTTGTTGGACATATCCCTAAATAGATATTCAAGGTTGTCATTGTAGGTTATAACTTCCTCTCCAAAGATAGAAAAAACATTTTTAAACTCATTTCGATAATTGTAATCTAAATAATCAACTTTTATACCAGGATGAATCGTTACTTCGTTAACATCGTACAAAACATCAAAATTCATTTTAACATAATCATTAGATTGCATATACCATTCTTTAATTTCTTCAATTAGAATCTCATGTTGTTCAAGAGAACGATGATAATCCAAAAAGAATAGTTTAGAGTTTTTGACAATATCGGTAATCTTATAATGTTTATCGGTTAAGAATGGTAGATAACGGTTTAATCGATCTAGCTCTTCTCTAGAGTCTAATTTTTCTATATCATCTTTAATTGCATCAATTGCATCTTTAGAAAAATTAATAGACTTTCTTTTTTCATCAATTATCAACTTTAATTTTTCAAGTTCATTCTCAGTATAAAAGAATTCAATGATTGGATAGATAGAAAAACTTTCAATAACGTCAATTGATCTTTGAGAGTCAATATCAAAGGACTTAATTTTTTCTACTTCATCTCCAAAAAAATCTAAACGATACGGTTGTTTAGAATTAACTGGAAAGATATCGATTATTCCACCTCTAATTGAAAAGTCTCCCATTTTTTCAACGGTGTATTCTTTCTTATATCCGTATTCAATAAGAGTATTTTTTAATAGCTCAATATCATATATTGAATTAGCTTTAATCTTTATTTCAGAATTCTTCCATTTCTCGTAAGGCAATTGTGGTTTCAATAAACCATAGAGGTTTGTTATAATAATTCGCTTTGTATTTTCCAAAGATTTTACGATAGTATTAATTCTCTCAAGGCGAAATTCAATTGAACTAACGAGCAATTCGTTGGTTAAAAACTCGTCTTGTGGGTAAAAAGATATTTCGTTTTTATCTAGGACTCTACTGAGTTTATCATAGAGTAATTGAGCTTTATATAAATTAGGAGTAACGACAAATATGCTTTCTTGATTTTTGTAATAAAGCGCTAAAAGAACAAGCAAAGCATTATCTTCGTTTGTGTTATTTATATAGATATCTTTATTCTCGCAGAAAAGTCGGTTGATTTTTTCTACGTCTTTGTTTGATTGAATCAAACTAATAATATTTCTCATTTTTACCTCCACGTGCTTTTAGCGAGTTATAAACTCGCAGGGGATATATGAAGTTTCTTTATTTCTTGTTTTGCACTTGATACGACACTTTTAAGATCAGTGAAGTAGGTACTATCCTCATAATAAATCTTAAGAATTTCATTTTAAAACTCGGTATTACTAAAGCTTTATTTCTTTTTAGACCGTTCATTATGGAATCTACACATTGCTCAACAGTGATTCCTTTCATTTTTGGATCAGCGTTAGCGACTTGATTGAACTCAGTCTTTACTGGCCCTGGGCAAACAGTCATTATTCGAATGTCTTTTTTGCTTTTTTTGAGTTCATAATTTAATGCTTGCGAATAAGAGTAAACATAAGCTTTTGTTGCTGCGTAACTTGCCAATAAAGGAGTAGGAAGAAATGCAGCCATAGAACTAATGTTAATAATTGTTCCGGAATCCATAAATTGAATTAACTCCTTTGTTAAAAAATGAAGAGTTGTAATATTTAATCCAATCATTTCGATTTCTTTAGAAGTGTCTGTCTTAAAGGAATCACCGTATATACCATAGCCGGCGTTATTTACAAATATATCAGGCTTGTTGGTTTTTAAATGATTGATTAACAGTTTGCACTTATCTAAATCACTAATGTCATAAGCTAGAATCTCGACATTAATAGGTAGTTTTGATAAATCTTTTTTAATTGATTCCAATCGACCTATTCTTCTAGCGATAAGTATTAAATCATAATTTTTTTCGGCTAATCTATAGGCAATTTCTTTTCCAATACCTGAAGATGCACCAGTAATTACAGCTAACATAAAGATCCTCCAAACGTTTAATAAAATTATATCATAAAAATACAAATATGTATCTATTTATGGTTTAAATATATCGAGCGAATCGATGCTTTTTGTTATTGACAACGCTTACATTTTTAAGTATAATGACTGTGTAACTAAATCAACACAGAGGCGCGAAATATTGGTATTAAATCTAATTTTTTATTTTGGACGGATAAAGATTTAAGAAGGAGTATTTCGCCGAAAGATTTGATTAGTCTATAAATCAAAATCTTGGTATTTAGACATACAGGTTAAATACTGCCATTTATGCAAATGGAGAGCTGTTATATTTTTATAATATAATAGCTTTTTTTATTATATTTTTAGGAGGAAAAAATGAATAATTTAACAATTGATCTAATCAAAATTGGCGATATGGCTGAAACAAGAAAAATTTTTAATGAGTCTGATGTTTTAGATTTCGCACGTATTTCTACTGATCATAATCCAGCGCATGTAGACCCTGAATATGCTAAAAAAACAATGTTTAAGCAACAGATTGTTCATGGAATGCTGGTGGGATCATTATTTAGTTCGCTATTCGGTGTTCAACTGCCAGGTTTAGGAAGCATTTATACTAAGCAATCTTTGAAGTTTACAAAACCTGTATATTTTGGCGATGAAATTACAGCTATTGTAACAGTTAAAGAAATCAATTTAGAAAGAAATCGAGTTACTTTTGATTGCTTAGCAAAAAATCAAAATGAAGAAGTAGTCATAATTGGAGAAGCGGAGATAATGCCTCCAAGAAAGGTTTGAGATATGAGAGGATATATAACTAAAAATCAATTTATTGATTTGTTGAAAGATGGTATGAGTGTATCAGTAGGTGGCTTTTTAACAAATGGAACACCAGAAAAACTGATTGATTATGTTGTTGAATCAAAAGTAAAGGACTTAACTATCATTTGTAACGACGGTGGATACGAAGATAAAGGTGTAGGTAAGTTAATTGTCAACAATCAAGTAAAAAGATTAATTGCTTCTCATATTGGAACAAATCCTTATGTAGGCAAATTGATGCAAGAAGGTCATATAGAAGTTGAACTTGTTCCTCAAGGCACGCTTGCGGAAAGAATTAGATCATATGGAGCGGGTTTAGGTGGAGTTTTAACTCCTACTGGACTTGATACAATTGTTGAAGAGGGTAAAAGAATTATTGAGGTTCAGGGGAATAAATACCTTTTGGAAGAACCTTTGCGAGCTGATTTAGCTTTAATTGGTGGTGCAATTAACGACAAATACGGAAATCTTAAATATTCTCAAACAATGAGAAATTTTAATCCGGTAATGGCGACTGCAGCTGATTTGGTTGTTGTTGAGCCGTTTGAGTCAGTTGATGTTATTGATCCTGAGAACGTTATTACTCCATATCCTTTTGTTGATTATATATTGGTAGGTGAAGACAATGAATGAAAAAGAAATTATTGCTTCAAGAATAGCCCTTGAATTAAAAGATGGGGATTTAGTAAATCTAGGCATAGGTATTCCAACGCTTGTTGCTGATTATGTGCCAAAAGACAAGCTTGTTACTTTTCAAGCAGAGAATGGGATTATTGGTTTAGGTCCTTTGACTGATGAAGAAACAAATATAGTTAATGCTGGAGGAATGAAAGCAACAATACTTATAGGTGGAGCTTTTATTGATTCAATAACATCATTTACTTTTATTCGAGGTGGACATATTGATGTTACTGTTTTGGGAGCTTTAGAGGTTGATCAAGAAGGTTCAATAGCGTCATGGATAATACCGGGTAAGAAGGTTCCAGGTATGGGTGGAGCTATGGATTTGGTTACTGGTGCTAAGAAAGTAATAATTGCTTTAACACATACAAATAAAGGACAGTCAAAAGTTTTAAGAAAATGCAGATTGCCATTAACTGCCGCTCATCAAGCAAACATGATTGTTACTGAGATGGCTGTGATGAGAGTCGAAAAAGATGGATTACATTTATTAGAAGTGCATCCTGATTACACAATTGAAGATGTTGTTAACGCTACAGAAGCGGATTTGATTATAAATAATGTAGAGAGAATGAAAGGAGTATAAGATATGAAGACAATTTTAAAAATGAGAATGTCAAATCAAGATGCTCATTACGGAGGCAATTTGGTTGATGGAGCTAAGATTTTAGCATTATTTGGTGATGCGGCTACAGAACTTTTGATTAGGCTAGATGGTGATGAAGGTTTATTTAGAGCTTATGAGTCAGTTGATTTTTTAGCGCCTGTTTATGCTGGCGATTTTGTTGAAATTGAAGCGGAAATTATTGAAGCAGGAAATACATCAAGAAAAATGGAATTTTATTGTTATAAAATTATAGCGGCTAGACCTGATATTTCTCCTAGTGCTTGTGATATTTTAGAAGAACGAATTCTTACTACAAAAGCAGTTGGAACATGTATTGTTCCTAAGGAGTTACAAAGATATGAAGGATAAATTGATTATCACTTGCGCAATATCAGGAGCCGAGGTTACAAAAGAGCATAATCCATCAGTTCCTTATACGGTTCAAGAAATGGTTGAGGCTGCTGAGGCTGCTTATAAAGCTGGAGCTTCAGTTATTCACTTGCATGCAAGATTCGACGATGGAAAGCCAACGCAAAATAAAGAAAGATATCAAGAAATTCATAATGCTATTAAAAAACGATGCCCTGAGTTAATCATTCAAGTTTCAACTGGTGGGGCTGTTGGTATGTCTAGAGAAGAAAGATCTGATGTTTTAAATATTAAACCGGAAATGGCAACTTTAGATTGCGGAACTTTAAATTTTGGCGGAGATGAAATTTTTGTAAATACAGAAAACGATATAATATATTTTGCTAATAAGATGAATGAATTGAATGTAAGATATGAGATGGAATGTTTTGAAAAAGGTCATATTGATACAACAATTCGATTGATAAAAAAAGGTATTATTAAAGGTCACCTGCATTATAGTTTTGTTTTGGGAGTAAATGGTGGCATGACAGGTGAAGAAAGAGATTTTATTTTCTTAAAAGAAAGTTTACCTATTGACGCAACATACAGTGTCGCCGGTATTGGAAGATATGAGTTTTCATTAGCGGAACTTTCAATTAAACATGGCGGACACGTTAGAGTTGGATTAGAAGATAATATTTATATAGAAAAAGGAGTATTAGCAAAGTCTAATGCTGAGTTAGTGGAAAAAGTAGTACAAATCGCAAAAAAATACAATCGTGAGATCGCAACTCCAAAAGAAGCGAGAATTATATTAGGAATGGGAGAAAAATAAGATGAAAGAATTATGCAAGTACGGAACACATAGAGTTATTTATCCAGAAGGAACATTACCACAAACAGCTGATAAAATTAACAATGAGATGGTATGTTATGACAACGAAATATTAGTAGACGTAGATACTTTAAATATTGATTCAGCATCATTCACACAAATTAAAAATGCATGCAATAGTGATATTGATAAAATGAAAGAAATGATTGAAAACATCGTAAACAATAAGGGTAAGATGCAAAACCCAGTTACTGGAAGCGGTGGTATGTTTTTAGGAAGAATAAAAGAAGTAGGAAAAAATCTTCATCTTAATTTAAAGCCTGGGGACAAAATTACATCATTAGTTTCTTTATCTCTAACACCTTTAAAAATAGAAAAAATCGTAAGTATAGATCTATCTAAAGATCAGGTAAATATCATCGGTCAAGCTATACTTTTTGAAACCGGAATTTATGCTGTAATCCCTAATGACTTGCCAGCTAATATAGTTCTTTCTGCTTTAGATGTAGCAGGAGCTGCAGCACAAGTAGAAAAACTTGTTAAAAAAGATGATTCAGTATTAATATTAGGTGCTGGTGGTAAATCTGGAATACTTTGTGCTTATCAAGCAAGAAAAAGTGCAGGTAAAAATGGTAAGGTAATCGGATTGATTCATTCTGATAGACATCGCCATGATTTAGAAAAGCTTAATGTTTGTGATTACATTATCGTTGGCGATGCTACAAAACCAATGGAAATATATAATAAAGTTAAAGACGTTTTACCAGAAATGGTTGATGTGACAATTAATGTTGTAAATGTTCCTAATACGGAAATGACTTCAATTTTACCAACAAAATCGGCAGGAACAATTTACTTTTTCTCTATGGCAACATCATTCACAAAAGCGGCTTTAGGTGCAGAAGGTATAGCATCTGAAGCTTTGATGATAATAGGTAATGGTTATACAAAAGATCATGCAGAATTCACTTTGAATCTTTTAAGAGAATCAAAAGAATTATATGAGATTTTTAAAGAGAGATACGGAAGTGATAAATAATGAAAGTCACTAATGACACATATTTATTGAGAAAGAAGAAGTATTTCCCGGGTGTTTTAGATTCTGATTGGCAAGATTGGCGTTGGCAGGTAAGAAACAGAATTAAAAATGTTGATGATCTTGATAAATATATTAAATTGACTGAAGAAGAACGAAATGATATTACAAGTGTTTTGTCAAAATTCAGAATGGCGATAACTCCTTACTATTTAACATTAATTAATACTGATGACCCTAATTGCCCAATTAGAAAGCAAGCCATCCCAAGCGTTTATGAGATGGTCGTTGGGGAAAATGATATGTTAGATCCATTAGCTGAAGATACTGATTCACCTGTTCCGGGATTAACACATCGTTATCCAGATAGAGTATTGTTTTTGATTACGGATATGTGTTCTATGTACTGTAGACATTGTACAAGAAGAAGATTTGCTGGTCAAAAAGATCAAAAAATGCCACAAGATAGAATAGATTTAGCAATTGAGTATATTAGACAAAATGAAGAAATTAGAGATGTATTGCTTTCTGGTGGAGACGCTTTATTAGTAAGTGATGAAATTTTGGAAGACATTATCAAAAGATTAAGAGAAATTGAACATGTAGAAATAATTCGTTTAGGAACCAGAACTCCAGTTGTTTTGCCACAAAGAATTACTCAAGAATTCGTAGATATGTTGAAAAAGTATCATCCAATATGGTTGAATACCCATTTTAATCATTATGATGAGATTACCATGGAATCAAAGGCCGCGATAGATCGTTTAGCAAATGCTGGAGTTCCATTAGGCAATCAATCAGTTTTGTTAAAAGGTGTTAATGACTCAGTTGAAGTTATGAAAAAACTAGTTCAAAGATTAGCATATATAAGAGTTAGACCATACTATATCTATCAATGTGATTTGTCTTTAGGTATAGAGCATTTTAGAACCCCTGTTTCTAAGGGTATTGAAATTATTGAAGGTCTGAGAGGACATACCTCAGGATATTGTGTTCCAACTTTCGTTGTGGACGCTCCGGGAGGCGGAGGTAAAATTCCAGTAATGCCAAATTATGTAATTTCACAAGCTCCTGGTAAAATCGTTTTAAGAAATTATGAAGGGGTTATTTCTACATATTCAGAACCACAAAACTATATCAACAAAGAAAAGTATGAAAATGTTAATGGTGTTAGCGGGTTATTAGCAGGAAAAATGATTTCTCTAGAACCGAAAGAATTGGAAAGAAGGAAAAGAACATTAAAAAAATAGTTGATTATTTGGATAAATTTAAAATAATCAGCATCGTCGGTAATACAAAAAATGCTGGAAAAACAACTGTTATGAATCATTATTTAGAACAGTTGTTTTGTCGTTTAGCAATTACGTCAATTGGGTTAGACGGAGAAGAAATAGATCAAATTACTTCCATGGAGAAGCCTCGGATATTTGTAAAAGAAAGTTACATCGTCGCTACAGCAATTGATACGTTGAAAAATTATAGTTGTGATTATAGAATTTTGGAAAAAACAAATATCAAAACTTCAATTGGCGAAGTTGTTATTATTGAAATTTTAAATGAAGGCAAAGCTTTAGTAGCTGGTCCTTCAAGGGTCAAAGATATGCAATTGTTGATAAGTATTTTGGAAAAATATGAGCTTGAGAAAATCATAATAGATGGGGCGTTCTCAAGACAAACATTTGCAAGGACTTCTGACGCGACAATCTTCGTTGTAGGAGCGAATAAAGACAAGGACATTGATAAAGTAGTTAAAGATGCATATTTGCATTATCGCAAATTTAACTTAGAAATCATGCCTGCTTTACCTTATAGTTTTGGCCATAATATAGGTTATGTGAGCCAAAATAACATTTTTCAAGAATTACCTTTTTCGTCCGTTATAGGAAATGTTAATGATATTTTCGTTGATGAGGTATTAAATGCAAAATATCTTTATTTACCTAAGACAATATCTAATAAGTTTGTTGAAAAACTAGTAGTTGAAAGAGGTAAATATTCTTTTGACTTAATAATTCAAACACCAATTAATATTCAAGTTAGTGATGATAATTTGGAAAAATTATTTAAACTCAATTTCAATATTTTTACAATTAATCCAGTTAATGTAGCCTTGATTTGCTACAATCCATATTCTCCAAAAGGTTATGAATTCGATAATAATGATTTTAAAAACAAATTGAAGAATGCATTAAAAACAGATGTGCTAAATGTGTTAGAAGGTGGTATTTATGAATAAACTAAATTTAAATCAAGACCAAATTAACTCTTGTCGTAAGTACGCAAGCTTAATTGCTAATGATGTTCAAAACTTTATTGATAGACATACAACTATTAGTGTTGAAAGAACAGTATTGAGATTACTTGGTGTAGATGGTATAGACGAATTTTCTGTTCCTCTACCAAATAAGATGGTTGATGATATTGTGCAAAATGGAGACATTAGTAAAGGTGTAAGCATATACATTGCAACTGCACTTAAAAATACTGGTTTATCATTGTTAGAATTCGTTAATCAATATGTGTCGGGAGATTTAAGTTTGTGTAGCTATGATTTGATTGATAAAAAAGAAGCTTTTGAAGTGTTGAAGCCTTATTATGAAAAGAGTTTAAACAAAATTAAAGCTAACAAAGCAAATAGGGAAGAATACTTAACTAAATTCCCAAGGGATAAAACTGACTTGTATGTTATAGTGGCTACCGGAAATATCGATGAAGATGTTATTCAGGCTGTTTCTGCTGCCAAGGCTGGAGCGGATATAATTGCTGTTATAAGGTCTACGGGACAGTCATTACTTGACTATGTTCCTTATGGAAAAACAACTGAAGGTTTTGGTGGAACATTTGCTACACAAGAAAACTTTAGAATTATGCGCCAAGCACTTGATAAGGTGAGCGAAGAAGAGAAAAGATATATCTATCTTGTCAATTATGCTTCAGGTTTATGTATGCCTGAAATTGCAGCTATGGGAGCGTTGGAAAGATTGGATGTTCTATTAAATGACAGTATGTACGGAATTATATTCCGGGATATAAATATGCAAAGAACTTTTGTCGATCAATATTTCTCAAGACTAATTAATGCTTACTCGGGAATTATAATAAATACTGGAGAAGATAATTACTTGACAACTGCAGACGCTATTGAAGAAGCTCATACCGTTACAGCCTCTCAATTCATTAACGAAGCATTTGCTTTAAAAGCACATTTGCCTAGTAAGTTAATGGGATTAGGACATGCATTTGAAATAGATCCGGAGGTAGAAAATAGTTTCTTATTTGAATTAGCTCAAGCACAGTTAGCTAGAGAGATATTTCCTGAAGCACCACTGAAATATATGCCGCCAACTAAGCATATAAATGGTAATATTTTTAGAGCATACCAACAGAACGCAATGTTTAATATGGTTACTACAATGACTTCGCAATCAATCCATTTATTAGGAATGATGACAGAAGCTATTCATACACCTTTTATGTCAGATAGATATCTAGCAATTAAAAACGCTAAAATGATTCAAAAATCAATGAAATCTTTTGGAGACGAAATTGAGTATAAAGCAAATGGTATAATTCAAAACAGAGCACAAGAAGTTTTAGATTCTGCCGAAAAACTGCTAAAACAGATATCCCAAGATGGTTTGTTTTTCAGTTTAGAAAGCGGTGTATTTGCGCAAACAAAAAGAATGAGAACTGGCGGGAAAGGTTTGACAGGAGTTTTTGAAAAATCCGATAGCTACTTCAATGTAGTATTGGAGAAGATGGAGGAATACTTCAATGAAGATTAAACCTTATGGAGATACATTCAATGACGGTAAAGTCCAAATAAGTTTTACTTTACCTGTAGCTAACTCAGCCAGAGGTGTCCAAGCAGCTAAAGAATTGGTTAAGCAAATGGGGATTACCGATCCGCAGGTTGTTCATTCTGAAAATTTAAGTGACAATTTTAGTTTTTATATTGTGTATGGCAGTACCAAAAATTCAATCGATTATGATAAAATAAAAGTGGAAGAAATAACTAGCCAAGCACTTTCAAAAGAAGAAATAGAAGAAGCTATAAAACATAACTTTGATAGAAAAATTGTCTTTGTTGGTGCATCTACTGGAACTGACGCTCATACAGTTGGAATCGATGCTATAATGAATATGAAAGGTTTTGCCGGTCATTATGGTTTAGAAAGGTATGAAGGTATTGATGCATATAACTTGGGATCACAAGTTTTAAATGAAGATTTCATCAAGTTTGCTAGAGAGAAAAATGCCGATGTCTTATTAGTTTCACAAACAGTAACACAAAAAGAAGTGCATTTAAAAAATATGATTGAGTTAGTTGAATTGTTGGAAACTGAGGGATTAAGAGATAAAGTAATATTAATCGTTGGAGGAGCAAGAATTACACACGAATTGGCAAAAGAATTGGGATATGATGCTGGTTTCGGACCCGGAAGTTTTGCAGAAGATGTTGCTACTTTCGCTATAAATACTTTAATAAATAAGAAAGAGAAGTGAGAAATAATGCCAGTTAACAAACTAGAATTAGTTACAACTAAATATGGAGATTCTGGATTATCAAAGAATTTTGAGAATAAAACCTTTAAGAAAAGTCATGTTTTATTTGAAACACTTGGAGCTATGGATGAATTGAGCTCATATTTAGGTTTGGCATATCATTATTGCAATGTTGAGTTTATTAAAGAAATCCAAATGCACTTGCAGAATATCAATTCTCTAATTGCTAGTGAGTTTGATTCTGATCTTTATAACATTCTAGTTCAGATTAAAGAAGAAGATGTATTAGTATTAGAAAAAAAGATTCAAGAAATTCTTGATGTAAAACCACTAGAAGCTAGGTTTTATCTGCCTGGAAGCGAGAAGACCAAAGCGGGAGCTTATGTTGATGTAGCTAGAACTATGGCGCGAAAATCGGAAAGAAGATTAAACGCTTTTGTTGACAGTGAAGAAAGAAAAGATTTAGAGTTATCAAAGAAATATTTAAATAGATTAAGTGACTATCTTTTTGTACTAACCTTTATAGTTTAAACTATAAAGAACATTATACGATTTTCTAAGATTTTTTCTTTAATTCTATAATCTACTATGTTATAATGTTATAGGTTATAAAAACGCTTACAAAAATATGGGGAGAATAGTTTGAAAACAATAGTTATTGGAGTAATTGGTGCCGACGTTCATGCTGTTGGCAATAAAATAATTGAATATACTTTAACTAAATCAGGTTATAACGTAGTAAACATAGGTGTTTTATCCTCACAAGAAGATTTCATTAATGCAGCAATTGAAACAAACGCTGATATGATAATGGTTTCTTCCCTGTATGGGCATGGCGAAATTGATTGTCGTGGCATGAGAGATAAATGTATTGAATCGGGTTTAGATAAGATATTGCTTTACGTAGGCGGAAATATTGTTGTTGGTAAACAAGATTTCACCGAAGTTAAAAACCGTTTTATTGAAATGGGATTTAACAGAATTTATCCACCGGGAATTTCTATTGACGAAGCATTGAAAGACATCAAAACAGATTTAGGAGAGTAAAATGGCAAATTATTTGCTGATTGATTTTGGCTCAACTTTTACAAAACTGTGCGCTGTAAATACTGAAGAATACAGTATAATTGGTACTTCTTCGGATTTTACTACTGTGGAAACAGACATTAACGAAGGCTATCAAAAAGCTTTAGAAAAGTTGTTTGATAAAATAGGAAAACAAATAAATTTTGAACAAGTTATTGCTTGTTCTTCAGCTGCTGGCGGCCTAAAAATGGCCGCTATTGGTCTAGTTAAAGAGCTTACTGTGGAGGCTGCTAAGAGAGTTTGTTTAGGAGCTGGCGCTAAGGTTGATTTGGTTTTTTCTCACCATTTAAATAAAAATGAAGTTCAACAAATTATTGATAAAAAGATTGATATTATTCTATTAGCTGGCGGTTCAGATGGTGGTAATTCCGAATCGGTAATTTACAATGCGAATTTATTAGGTGAATTAGGCATTAATATTCCAATTGTTTTTGCCGGAAATAAGTCAGCTCAAGATGATATTCAAGATATATTTAATAAGTACAATATGAATGGACATATTTGCGAGAATGTAATGCCTTCTATTAACGTTTTAAATATAAATGATGCGAGAGAAAAAATTAGAGAAATATTTCTTAAACAGATTATTGCTGCTAAAGGGATCAAGAAGATAGAACAACAAATCAATAAAGTTATTTTACCTACTCCATCAGCAGTTCTTGAAGCCGCTAAACTTCTATCTGAAGGATACTTAGAAGAAGATGGTTTGGGAGAAATTGTTGTTGTTGATATTGGCGGAGCCACAACGGATATGTATTCAATTTGTGAATCTACTAAAAGAAGCGATGTAATTGTCCAAGGTTTGGAAGAACCATTTGCCAAAAGAACCGTAGAAGGTGATTTAGGAATGAGATATTCTGCTCCTGGGATTGTTAAATCTTTGTCTGAGCGAGAAATTAAATTCATTAACAAAGATAAAGGTATCGACATCGTTAATGAAGTTAATCGTAGATATAGCAATGTGAAGTTACTACCAGAAAATAGTCAAGATGAATTCATAGATCAATTCTTAGCTGAAATGTGCGCCTATAGAGCAATGCATAGACATGTTGGAAGAATACAAGAAGTGTTAACACCAATGGGTAAAGTATACAATCAAGTTGGTAAAGATTTATCAGACGTTAACTACGTTATTGGAACTGGCGGAGTTATAATAAAATCAAATCATCAATATGAAATATTGAGACAGACTACTAATATTCTTCATAACCCACAAGAATTGAGACCAAATGACCCGAATTTTTTAATTGACCATGATTATATTATGGCAGCTATGGGGCTATTATCAAAAATAGAACCAATGGCCGCTTTAAAGATAATGAAAAAACATATATGTCAGATTAGAGGTAATCAAGATGAAATTACAAAATAAGAAACTAACTGAATCAGAATTTCTTGAATTAAGAAAAGAAGTTCTTAAAGCTTGGCCTACAGGCAGTGATTCAGATTTAGATTTAGATAAAGCAGTAGAATATTTAAGAAAAGTGCCAGAGGAAAAGAATTTTGCCTTGGTTTTGAATAAGGCTAAACTTAATAACGATACTCTAATCCAACCCCGCGGAGGCGTTCCAGTCTTATCGGAACATATTAAGTTGCTAAACTATCTATCTCAATCTGGTGCAGACTGTTTGCCTTCGACAATCGATAGTTATACAAGACAAAATCGTTATCAAGAAGCTCAAAAAGGTTTAGAAGAATCCGAACTTAAACAAAGAGCTCTATTAAATGGATTTCCGGCTGTTAACCACGGTGTTAAAGGTTGTAAGCAAGTTTTTGAGTCAATCGATAAACCTGTAGAAGCAAGACACGGTACACCTGACGCTAGATTGTTATCGGAAATAATTCATGCATCTGGTTGGACATCTAATGAGGGTGGAGGTATTTCATATAATATTCCTTACGCCAAATCGATACCTCTAGAAGTTTCGATAAGAAACTGGCAATACATTGATAGATTGGTTGGTTATTACGAAGAACGAGGAATTAAAATCAATAGAGAACCGTTTGGACCATTGACAGGAACTATTGTTCCTCCATCAATTTCAAACACAGTTATGATTATTGAAGCGTTACTTGCAGCAGAACAAGGCGTAAAGAATATAACTGTTGGATACGGCATGGGCGGGAATTTAATACAGGATGTAGCAGCAGTACATTCTTTATACGACCAAACTTTGGAATATTTGGATCAATTTGGTTATAAAGACATGGAAGTTTCCACAGTATTCCATCAATGGATGGGTGGCTTCCCAAGCGATGAAGCAGAAGCTATGGCGTTGATATCTTATAGTTCATCTGTTGCGGCGCTATCAAAAGCTACCAAACTGATTACAAAATCACCACATGAATCTGTTGGTATTCCTACAATGGAAGCTAACGGATTAGGTGTTAAAGCATCAAAATTTATTGTTAATATGCTAAAAGATCAAACTATTTCCGAAAGTGAAGACTTGCTTTTAGAAATGGATCAAATTAAGAAAGAAGTAAAATGCTTAATTGATGTTGTATTAAAAGTAGGTGAAGGCGACTTAGCAGTTGGAGCTGTGAGAGCTTTTGAACAAGGGTTGTTAGACATACCATTCGCACCTAGCAAATATAATGCAGGTAAAGTATTTCCAGCAAGAGATAATGAAGGCAGAATAAGAATTCTAGAATTCGGTAATTTAGCGATGAATGATGAGATTAAAAATTTTCACTTAAACAAGATAAAAGAAAGAGCAGATTCAGAAGGTAGAGAAGTATCATTTCAATTAACGGTAGATGATATTTATTCAGTTAGTAAAGGGAAATTAATAGGAAGGCCTTTAAGGAATTTATAATGAAAATAATCGACGTAGTATTATCAAAATCATACACAGGATTTTTCTTTGATGATCAAAAAGCAATTAAAAATGGAGCCGTTAACGATGGCTTCTTTTATGTAGGAACGCCCGAAATAGAAGGGTTTTCATCAATTAGACAAAGAGGAGAAGCAATTTCGATTCAGTTGATTTTAGAAAATGGAGAAGTTGGAGTTGGCGACTGTGCAGCCGTTCAATATTCAGGAACTGGTGGTAGAGATCCTTTGTTTTTAGCAGATAATTATATTCCATTCCTAGAAGAAAATATTGTACCGATGTTAATCGGATTAGATATGAATGAATTTAGACCTTTAGCGGAAAAATTTGATCGAATGATACTAAATGGTAAGAAATTACATACAGCAATCAGATACGGTTTGACTCAAGCTTTCCTTTCTGCAGTAGCCAAAGTTAATAAGCTAACTATGGCGGAAGTAGTCAGAAAAGAGTATAATATAGTTGAAAAAACATATGATAAAGTACCAGTATTTACACAAAGCGGTGATGATCGCTATGACAATGTTGATAAAATGATTATCAAAGAAGCGGATGTTTTACCGCACGCTCTAATCAATAATGTTGAAAAGAAGTTGGGAAGAAACGGTGAGCTTCTAAGAGAATATGTTAATTGGTTAAGAAATAGAATAATCAAACATAGAAATAGAGAAGATTATGAACCGGTTTTACATATTGATGTTTACGGAACAATTGGAATTGCATTTAATAACGATGTCGATAAGATTGTGGATTATCTTTTAGTATTAGAAAAAACTGCACTTCCTTTTAGATTGCGAATTGAAGGTCCAGTTGATGCCGGTAACAAGGAAGATACAATTTATTATTTAGCAGAAATTACAAAAAAATTAGATGATTTAAATTCTAAAGTTGAAATTGTCGCAGACGAATGGTGTAATACTTTAGAAGATGTTATTGATTTTGCGGATAGAAAAGCCGGACATATGCTTCAAATTAAAACTCCTGATTTAGGTGGAGTAAATAATATTTGTGAAGCAATTATATATTGTAATAAAGTTGGAATCGGAAGTTATTGCGGAGGAACTTGTAACGAAACAAATATTTCCGCTGAAGTAACAACTAACATTGCTATTGCATGTATGGCTAACCAATGTTTAGCAAAACCAGGAATGGGTGTTGATGCAGGTTTCATGATAGTAAAGAATGAAATGAATCGAGTGATTGCAATAACAAAAAAGAGGTAATAATTTATGAAAGGAATTGCTGGTAGTAAGGAATCAAATGATTGCTTAATAACAATTGAATCTAGTGTTAAAAGAAAAATCGAGATTAATAGTATTGTTGGAGTCTTCTTTTATGATCAGATTTTAAAAGTAGTAGAAGATACTCTTGACGAACAAGGATTGCATAATGTCAAAGTAATAGTTGAAGACAAAGGCGCTTTAGATTATACAATTAAGTCTCGACTTCTAACAGCTATCGAAAGGATGAGAGAAGATGTTTAGATCTTTGCTTTTCATTCCGGGGAATAATCCATCAATGTTGCAAAATGCTGATGTATTTTTGGCTGATGCTATAATAATTGACTTAGAAGATGCGATAAGCATAAAAGAAAAAGACAACGCTAGAAATTTAGTTCATAACTACTTAACAACTTCTTCAGTGTTACCTAAGCAAATAGTTTTGCGAGTTAATTCAATAGATACAGTTTGGTTTAAAAAAGATTTAGATTTATTGAAAACCAATAAGATTAACTACTTATTAATCCCTAAAGTCGATAGTAAAACAATGATTGAAGTAAACGAGTATTTAGATGCTTTTTTATTAAATAACAATTTAGATGAAATTAAGATTATTGCTTTAGTTGAAACAGCTAGAGGCGTAACAGAAATTGATAAATTTGCCGAAAACAAAAGGCTTTGTGCGATTTTGTTAGGGGCTGAAGATTTAACAAATGATTTAGAAATTAAAAGAACCGAAACTAATCAAGAGATATTTTATGCTAGATCAAAAGTGATTTATGCATGCGCAGCTAATAAATTAATAGCAATAGACACGCCTTTTACAAACATTAATGATTTATTGGGTTTAGAAAAAGATTCAGATTTTTCAAACTCTTTAGGAATGAAAGCAAGAGCTTGTATTCATCCCAATCAATTAGAAACTGTAAACAGAATCTACTCTCCGAGTAATGAGGAAATTAATTGGGCATTAGAAGTTTTTAAGGCTCATCAAGCAAATCCTAATGTTGGAGCTTTTCAGCTAAAAGGAAAGATGATTGATAAACCAATTATCGAAAGAGCAAAGAAAATTATCGAAAAAGCTAAATTATTTAATTTAATGTAGGTGATTATAAATGCTTAATGGAGTGGGAAGAGAAGTTCCCGACAATGTTAAAGCTTTTGTAAAAAGCGATGACTTTAAGAATCAGAAAAGATCATTAATAGATAAAAAAAAGAAACAGTCTAAAACTGTTTTTTTCGACGAATTGAAATTACTTTTCGATGAATTGAATATCTCATCTAAAATGACACTTTCTTTTCATCACCATTTAAGAAACGGAGATAAAGTTATAGAGTTGGTATCTGAAGAAGTTCAAAGAAGAAATTTGACTGACATGCATTTCGCTCCTAGTTCGATATTTCCTAGTTACAAAAAACTTGGTGAACTAATAAAAAATGGTAATGTAACCGATATTCACACAAACTATTTAAATGGTGAAGTTGCTGATCTTATAAGCAAAGGATTTTTACAAGGGAAGTTAATAATGAATACCCATGGCGGTAGAGCTAGAGCCATAGAAAGCGGAGATCTACCTATTGATGTAGCTTTCATCGCCTGTCCAACCGTTGATAAAATTGGAAATGGACACGGAGCTATTGGTAAAAGCGCATGTGGAACTTTAGGATATTGTATTAGTGATTTAGAATATGCCAAAAAGGTGGTTCTTGTTACAGACAATGTGATTGATGAGTTAAAAGAACATCAAATTAACAGTGAATATGTCGATTATGTTTTAGTTGTAGACTCAATTGGTGAAAGTTCTGGAATTGTTTCTGGAACAACTGAAATTACCAAAGATCCGATTGGTTTAAAGATTGCTAAAGATTGTGCAAATTTACTGGATTATTTAGGTTTGATTAAAAATGACTTTTCAATGCAAACTGGAGCTGGAAAAACTTCACTTGCAGTTGTTAAATTTGTTGAAGAAATTATGAAAAGAAATAATATTGTCGGTTCATTTGCTTCAGGAGGTATAACAAAGGCTTATGTTGACATGCTAGAAGCCGGTCTATTCAAGAATCTATTTGATGTTCAATGCTTTGATTTGGACGCAGTAAATTCTTTTGCAAAGAATAAAAACCACATAGCGATGTCAGCCAGTGAGTATGGAAATCCTTTTGAAAAAAATCCAATATGTGACAAATTAGATTTTGTTGTTCTTGGCGCAACAGAAATAGATTTAGATTTTAACGTAAATGTAACAACCGATTCAATGGGTAATTTAATTGGTGGCTCCGGTGGTCACGCAGATATTGCATATGGCGCTGACGTAACGATAATAATATCTCCTCTTATTAAGTCCAGAATTCCGATTATAAAGCAAAAAGTAACTACAGTTACAACCCCAGGGACTGATGTGGATATCTTAATCACTGAAAGAGGAATTGCGATAAATCCGCTTAGAAAAGATTTATTAGATAAATTAAAGAACAGTCCGTTTCCAATATATAGTATTAAGGATTTGTTGGATTTAACGTATAAAATCACCGGTGTTCCAAAACAAATAATTCCGGATGATAAGATCATAGGGTATGTAGAGTATCGTGATGGAACAATAATTGACTGTTTAAGAAAAATTAATTATGAATCAAAGTGAAAAAATACTATTAGGTAGAGAAGAAAGAGCTCTATTGATTAAAAAATATTTGAATGATTACAAGACTGTTGTTTCTTTAAAGGCAAATATGCCTGGAAATGATAAAAACAGTTATCTTTCGTATTTGTTAATTAATGCTTTTTCTTTTTTAATTTCTAAATTTAAATGTGAAGAATATTCATATAATTATAACAATGACGGTCCTTTTGTTCTTTTTTTATTCAAAGAGGATATATCTAAAGATATCAAGCTTAAATGTATAGAAATTGAAGAAACACATTCATTAGGAAGATTTGTTGATATTGACGTATATAACACTCAAGGAAGCTCAGCTAGAAATAAAAAAAGAAAATGCTTGATATGCAATGACATTGCTTTTAACTGTATGAAAATTAACAAACATTCATCTCATGAGATTATAGATATTATTGAGAAAGAAACCAAAGATTATTACTATCATAAATTAGATGAAATGATTGATGAGAGTATACTCGCAGAATTGAATTTAGATCCGAAATTCGGTTTAGTGACACCTAATTCAAGTGGGAGTCATCCGGATATGAACTATGATTTGATGATAAAAGCGAAGAATGCGATTAAGCCAAAAATAATAGGACTATTTTTTAAAAGCTTAGAAAGAAATTATAATAAGAGTTTACTTGAAAGTTTAAAAAATATTGGAAAAAGCGCTGAAACAGATATGTTTAAAGCCACTGGTGGTATCAACTGTTACAAGGGCTTGATATTTAATTTAGGAATAGTTATTTCTGCGTATGCAATTAAAATCTCAAGATATTCTTATGATAATATATTTACAATTTCAAAAAACATAGCTCAAGATTTAGTGAAAGATTATAATTTCGATAGTCAAAGTTTTGGAGACATGGCTTATAGAAAATTTGGAATATTTGGCATAAGAGGTGAGGCTCTTAGCGGATTTAAAAATGTCCAAAATGGTATAAACTTGTTGAGAAATTTTAATTCAAAAACTTTATTAGAATTATTGGTATACTATATAATACATATTGAAGATACAACTTTATTAAAGAGAGCAAAAGATATTAATCTATATAATAGCGTAAAAAAAATGTTCAGTAAATTAGATCTAAATTCTAACGAACAAATCAATTTATTAAATGATTTTTGCATAGGAAATAATCTTAGTTTTGGAGGTAGTGCCGACTTGTTAGTTGTTTCAGTCTTTTTGAAGAAAATAGACAATCTCGGTATTAATATTTTCATAGATAATAATATTCCTAAAATTTAAAAAAAATTGAATTTTTTTTCTTGACAATAAAACTAATAAATAGTAAAATCTTTATGCGAGTGAAAAATGGAGGTTTAGCTCAGCTGGGAGAGCATCTGCCTTACAAGCAGAGGGTCGGCGGTTCGAGCCCGTCAATCTCCACCATGCCGAAATAGCTCAATCTGGTAGAGCAACTGACTTGTAATCAGTAGGTTGCGGGTTCAATTCCTGCTTTCGGCACCACTCAAACTAAAAATGCTATATGCATTACAAGTGGCGTACTGATTTACAGTACGCCACAATTCTTTTTTAGGTGAAATTATGAATACAGGTTTAGACAAGAAGACCGAATTAATTTTATACAAAGATCCAATCTGGAAAGGCATTATCTATCTAAGCTTTCCAGTGTTTTTAGTAAATATATTGAAAACCTTGCATGATATAGTCGATGGAATTTTCTTGGGTATGGTAGATGGAACTACTGAAGCTGGAACATCATTAGCGACATCAATGCAAAGTGCAGTAGCTTTGACATGGCCAATATTCTTTATATTTATATCTTTTGGGATGGGTTTAAGTGTTGCTGGTAATGCTTTAATCGGTCAATATGTTGGTAAAGGCGACTATGAAACAGCTAAAAAATATTCCAATAATACTGTTTTTATAGCTTTGTTTTTAGGAGTATTATTCACAATAGCAGCTTTTTCATTAGCGCCATATATACTTAAACTAATGGGTGCTGAAGGCTCAGATTTAACTTTCGCAATTACATATTTACGTATTAGAAGTTTTGAACTACCGATACTTTTCTTGATATTTGCATTTGAAGCCGTGAGAAGAGCTACTGGAGATACTGTAACGCCAGTTATCATTAATGCAATTGGCATTATTTTAAATATTATCCTTACTCCTTTATTGGTTTTAACATTCAATATGGGTGTAACTGGAGCCGCTCTATCTACTGTTTTAGCTCATATTGCTATAACTCCAGCTGTTATATTCTTTTTATTAAGATCTAAGAAGAGTTTAACTGTCAATTTCAATATCAAACATTTGAATAAAACAATCGTAAAAGATATATTTGATATCGGAATACCAGCTTCAGCTGGTCAATCGATACAAGCGGTAGGATTTGTAATATTAAACTCTTTAATTTATGCATATGGGACAGATGTTTCTGCAGCATTCTTTATTGGTAATAGAATAAGTTCATTAGTTATGTTCCCGGTATCTGCAGTTTCTTCAATTGTAGCAATTTATATTGCCCAAAATGTTGGTGCAGAGAATGTGCCAAGAGCAAAGAAATCTGTTCGACAAGGAATTATTATGTCGGTTTTGATGATGGTTATAGGAATCTCATTTTTGCTACCTTTCAGCGGGATTATAGTTCAATTGTTTAGTGAGGACGTTTTAACTATAGCTCACGCTAAAACATATGTTTTTTGGATTGGTATTGGCCTTCCTTTGATGGCGCTGTTCCAAGTGTATTTATCAGCATTTCAAGGCAGTGGTGAGACTAAGAAATCATTTGTTTTGGCCATTACTAGATTATGGGTTTTGAGGTTGCCTCTAATTCTTTTAGCTAATAGATATACAGATTTAGGACCGATGGGAATTTGGTATGCAATGCTAATCAGTAATTTTTTGGCAGCTTTAGTTGGTGCATTCTTATATAGTAAAGTTAAATTTTTACCAAAAACAAGAAAGGCGGTCTAATATGTCGAACATTGTGTTTCCTGATTACAGCCATTCATTGCTGAATTTGACAAATTCTATTTTAAAATATTATGGAGTGAAAACTGAATATATTTCATTACCACTATTAGATAAAGTGCTTGAGGATGGTAAGTATAAAAATGTTGTTTTCTATTTGGTAGATGCCATGGGATCAGCAATACTAGAAAAACATCCGGAAGAATCAAAATTTTTACTTAATAAAAATATTGAGGATTTAACAACTGTTTTTCCATCAACGACAGTAGCTGCTACAACAACAGCTATTACTGGATTTCCACCAGCTCATACAGCTTGGATTGGTTGGCAGCAATACGTTAAAGAAGAAGACAAAAATGTTATCTTTTTCCTCAATCAAGATTATTACAATGAAAATTACAAGTTTAGTTATAATATTGCTGATAAATATGCAAAGATTACTAAAATTTATGAACGTATTGAAAAGCAAAATCCAAATATATTAACTCATGAGATTTTTCCTGAATTTAGAATTAAAGAACATAAAACTATCTTAGATCAGGTTGAAACAGTTGTGAAAACAATTCAGAATGGCAAAAGCAATTTCATTTATGCTTATTGGGATAAACTTGATACTTACTTGCACGAATATGGTACAACTTCAGAGATTGTAAAAAATCATATTAATGAAATAAATAAAGCCTTTATAAAATTAAGTAACGAGTTACCTGAAGATACTATAGTGATTGTCACAGCTGATCATGGCCAGATTGATGTTGAGGGAATTAATCTTTGGGAGTACACTGACCTTACTTCACTACTTATTCATCAGCCATCTATTGAAGCTAGAGCTACAGCTTTTTATGTTAAAGAAGACAAGCGTGATGAATTCCAAAATATCTTCAACAAACACTTCAAAGATAAGTTTGTTTTGTATAAAACCAACGAACTTATTGAAACAGGAATCTTTGGTAAAGGCAAAAAAAGCCCTAGAACACAAGGCTTTTTAGGAGACTTCTTCGCAATAGCTATTGATAAGTACAGTTTTAGATTGCAAAACGCAGGACATGTTCATAAGGCTACTCATGCCGGTTTATTAAAAGATGAAATGATGATACCTTTAATATTATTAAGTAAAAAGCTCTCTGTTTAAGAGAGCTTTTAATGTAAAGAGTGAACCATTAATTCAGCTGTTGAAATATTGGTTGCTAGTGGTATTTTATATACGTCAGATAGTCTTAAAAGTGCAGACACATCAGGTTCGTGTGGCTGGGCTGTAAGTGGGTCACGGAAGAAAAAGATTAAATCAATTTTACCATTAGCAACAGCTGCACCAATCTCTTGATCTCCACCTAATGGACCAGATCTAAAACAAGTGATATTCAAACCGGTTGCTTCAATTATTTTGTGACCGGTAGTACCGGTAGCTACCAAAGTGTGCTTTTTAAGAGTTTCGCGATATTTCTTCGCGAAATCAATGATTTCTGATTTCATTTTATCATGAGCAATCAATGCTATAATCATATTTATATCTCCTCTATTTTAACTGATTAGATTATATCACAATATTATGTCTTTTATAATTGATTGAATGATATTTACAGTAAAAATTATTGGATGCAAATATTACCGAAAAATATAGTTGCAATTTAAATATTGTTTTGTTATAATGTAATAGCGAAAAATATTACGGAGGGGTAGCGAAGTGGCTAAACGCGGCAGACTGTAAATCTGCTCCCATCGGGTTCGGCGGTTCGAAACCGTCCCCCTCCACCACTATTATCAGCTTAGGCTGATTTTTTTATTTCTAGGGGTTACTTAATTGACATCATTACCTAATAGTAATATAATTACTATATAAGGAGATGTGATTGTATGAAAATAGCATATATCAAAGGCATTTGCTGCAAAGGATGTGCCAAAGAGCTTGAAGGAATTTTTAATAATATATATGGCATCTCAAATGTGAAAGTGTCAGTTGATGATTGCGCTGTTTCATATGATGGATATGTATCTAAAAGGGTAATCCTTGAAGCTTTGGAAGGAACAAAATACGAGATTGAAAAGATTGTTTCAAAATAAGAAGCTCGCATGAGCTTCTTTAATTTATCAAATATAAATTTTACTTGGAATATAAATTTAAAATGATATAATAAAATAGACTTATGGATAATAAGAAGGTGTGTTTATTTGGAAAATTTAATTAGAGAATTAGTAGAACTTGATAAGTTAAAAAGACAAGAGCTTAAAAAACTTGAGGACGAAAAGGCTAAATTAGGTTCTTTTTTACGTGAAGAAAGAAAAAGAATCGAAGCTGAGTATCAAGTTGAAGCAAAAAAGATATATGAAGCTCGTAAAATAGAAGTAGATAAAATCATTGCTGAAGCGCAAATTACAGCTAAGGCAGATTTTGAGAAAAACATCAAAGATTTGGAACAAGATTATAAAAAAAATAAAGATGAATGGATTAAAACATTATATCAATACTGTATTGAATAATGTATTGTAAGGAGCTATAATGCCTAATTTTGCAGGGAATTCAATAATCTCAAAAGCTAAGTCCATGTATAGTAAAAGACTTTTTCCGGCGGATTATGAAGAATTATTGAAATTTAATAGCATTCCTGAAATAGTCGCATATCTAAAAAAAGCTGATAAGTATAGCAATACTCTAGATAAGGTAATGGATTACTCGATGCATCGTGGACAATTAGAAGACCTTATCAAGCAAAGTTATTTTTTTAATGTCGCAAAGATTGTTAACTTTGTCAGCACTAAAGATCGCAAATTCTATGAAATAGATATGGTTAAACGGGAGATAGAAATTGTTCTATCTAGTTTAAGGTCGATTATTTCCGGCAATATAGAAAGCTCAATCAGAGATTTACCTCTTTTCTTTAGAAAACATGCAAGTTTTGATATTGAAGAGGTTACTAAGTCTCTGACTTTTCGTGATTTATTATTCAGTCTTAAAGGAACTAGATATGAAGATGTCATTAGACCATTCTACGCAGAAGATCCAATTGATATAAGGTATACCGATATTGAGCAAGCTGTGTTTTTACAATATCATAATTTAATTATTGAAAGAATAAATACTTACTTCACTGGTAAAATCAAAAAAAATTTGATGGATATATATCAAACTAAAGTGGAAATTGATAATATAATTAAAATCTATCGTTTGAAAAAGTTTTATGATGCGACCGAAGAAGAGATTAAGAAAGCTTTGATTATGGAAAACATCAGAATGAAACCGGCTGATTTGGAAGAGTTAATTAAACTTGAAGATCCCAATGAAGTCTTGTTTAGTATTTCGCAATCTGTATATGCTTCATATATAGATGAGGATGATTATGTTTATATTGAATATCAGGCTGAAAAGATAAAGTATAATTTAGCTAAAAGATATATGTATTTCTCAACAGTTCCAGCGATTGTTTATACAGTATTTATCTTTTTAAATGAAATAGAGCAAAAGAATATTTTTAATATTATTGAAGGAATCAGATATGATATTAAAAAAGACGACATTCGAAAAATGTTAATATATTGAGGTGAATTAGATGGCTATTGCTAAACTAAAATTATTTAATATTGCATCAAATACAAAAAATATAGATCCAATTTTAGCTAGATTAGTTGAAATTGATTTTGTTCATCTAGTTCCAGCTAGTGAAATAGTTGATAAAGTACATGGTTTACAATCATATTCCACCGATAATCCTTGTAACATAATATTGAAAGAGATAATCGATATCGAAAAGCAATATGATATCAAAATTCCCGAAAAAGAAGTGTGCTCCTTAGATTATTCATTGGAAAATATGAGGGAATACATTCATAATACTCATGAAGAAATCAATCAGTTAACTAATCATAAAAAAGATACTTTAGAGTTAATTAAAAAATATAAGGATGCCTTAACTCAAGTTAATAACATTGAAAATTTAAATATCTCTTTGGACGACTTATTTTCTTGTGATTACATCAATGTTAGAGTTGGGAGAATCCCATTGGATAGCATTGAAAAATTAAACTTCTATAGTGCAAAACCTTTTGTATTCCAAACATTTCACGTCGATAGAGGATATGCATGGTGTTTATACCTAACCACGAATGACGGTGAAAGAGAAGTAGACAATATTTTCTCATCATTATTCTTTGATAGAGTTCACATTCCTGATTTCGTTCACGGAACTCCTGTCAGTGCTCAAACTACTTTAAAAATGGAAATTGAGGTTGCTGAAGAGTCATTAAAAGAGATTGAAGAAGACATTCAGAAAATAATTGAAGGAGCTATGGACAGATTAATTGAGGTTAAAAACGAATTAATGTTCTTAGCTAAATTATATGAAGCGAAAAAATATGTCGTAGGATTAGGAAACAAAATCAATATTAACGGTTTTGTCGAATTAGATAATGTAAAAAAACTTGAAGATACTTTTAAAGATATGCCTCAAGTTGAAATTGAAACTAGACCGCCAGATTATGATAAACGTTTGACTCCACCGACGAAATTAAAGAATAATTGGTTCACAAGACCTTTTGGAATGTTTGTTGAAATGTATGGAGTGCCAAGTTATCAAGATATGGATCCTACTCCAATAGTAGCAATAACTTATAGTCTTTTATTCGGAATAATGTTTGGGGATTTAGGTCAAGGATTATTGTTGATTGTCTTAAGTTTCCTACTGTTCAAGTTTAAGAAAATGAGACTTGGAGAAATCGGGATGAGAATCGGATTAGCTTCTGCCTTCTTCGGTTTCTTGTACGGTTCGGTATTCGGAAATGAAGAAATATTGATTCCGGTATTCCAAAATGTTTTTGGTTTAGTGGATAAACCAATCCATGTTATGGATTCAGACTTTACAATGACGCTATTGATAGCCACGGTAGGTTTGGGTTCGATATTTATTATTACCGCAATGATACTAAACATCATTACTTCGCTAAAACGAAAGCATTACGCTGAGGCATTCTTCTCGCATAATGGTGTAGCTGGTTTTACTTTCTACGGATTTGTTTTAACCACTGTAGCTTTGATGTTTACTAGCGGATATAGTTTACTACAACCATTGTTTATAGTTCCGTTTGCGATTCTTCCAATTTTGGTGATAATGTTTAAAGAGCCGCTTGAAAGATTAATGCACGGGCATAAGATGTTCCCGGATGGAGTTGGCGGTTTTATAACAGAAGCATTCTTTGAAGCTTTTGAAGTAGTTTTATCTTATATTACTAATACCATGTCTTTCTTGCGTGTTGGTGGATTCGTTCTATCTCATGCCGGTATGATGTTGGTTGTATTTACACTCATGGAAATGATGAGTGGAGTTGTTGGAATTACACTAACTTTTGTTTTAGGTAATTTATTTGTTATGGGACTTGAAGGTTTGATTGTAGGTATTCAGGTTCTAAGATTAGAGTTTTATGAAATGTTTTCAAGGTACTTTGAAGGAAATGGAATTCCTTTCAAATATAACGTTAATTAGGAGGAAATTATTATGTTAAGTAAATTAGAAATTATTCTGCCATTGGTGTTGGTAATATTAATTACACTACCTTTAATCAAAGCTTTTTTAGGCAAAACTTCAAAAAAATCAGCAAAGGTTAGACTATATACTCATATATCTTTATTCTTTGCACTAGTTTTATTTGTTTTCATTTGGCAATCTAGTAGTTTAGCAGTGTTCGCAGCTGAAGGCGACGAAGCTGTTGTTACTGGTTTTGCAGGATCAATTGCTCAAGGTCTAGGATTCATTGGTGCAGCTTTAACTACTGGTATGTCAGCATTAGGTGCTGGTGTAGCCGTTGCAGCAGCAGCTCCAGCAGCGATTGGTGCATTTTCTGAAAACGAAAAGAACTTTGGTAAATCATTGATTTTCGTTGCTTTGGGTGAAGGTGTTGCCATCTACGGTTTGTTAATATCAATTTTGATTATCAACAAATTATAGTAAGAAGGGATTTAAATGAAATTCTTCTTAATTACTGACAATATTGATACTTTAATGGGAATGCGCCTTGTAGGAATAGAAGGCGTTGTTCTGCATGAAAGAAGTAAATTATTGATGGAAGTTGAAAGGGTTTTGCATGATGATACGATAGGGATTTTGTTAATAACAACCAAGTTGATTGAACTTTGTCCTGAAGTAATATCGGAGTTAAAGCTTAAGCGGACAAAACCGCTTATTGTAGAAATTCCAGATCGCCACGGCGACTCAAAAATCGGTATGAGTATCGACGAATATGTGAGTGAAGCCATCGGCGTAAAATTGTGAGGTGAAATATGCCGTACTTTAATAATAATGAAGATGCATATCGTTTGTTTTCAAAAGATATCATTTCTAATGCTGACCAAAAAATAGAAAAACTGAAAAATGAAATTGAAGATAACAAATCTAAAAATATCGCAAGAATCGAGGCTGAATTACATTCTCGAGTCTTTCGTGGTTTAGAATTGGATTTGAATGATCTCAATGCCGATTTTAGTTCCAATTTAAGCAAGGTAAGAAATGAATACACAAGAGTTTTAATGACAAAAAGAAAAGAACTTTTAGATTCGATAGTATCAGAAGCTAGAATAAAATTAAACGATTATGTAAAAACAGATGAGTATAAGAAGTACATCAAAAATAAAGTTGATGTAATTAATGATAAGTTTAGTTCTAAAAAGGTAGAATTTAGAGTTAAAACAGATGATAAAGTAGCTATTGAAGGCATCAAAAAGAATTTTAATGGTGATTTTACAATCAAAGAAATTAATGAAATTGAAATTGGTGGTTTTTCTGCAGTTTGCTACGATATGGGGTTTATGCTTGATGAGACGATAGATGCTAAGTTGAAAGAAAAACAACTTTGGTTCTACGAACATTCTGATTTAGCAGCTAAATAAGGATTTGAGGTGTTTTTATGAATGAAGTTTACTCAATTAATGGGCCAGTTATAAAAGTAAAAAATGCTAAAGGCTTTAAAATAATGGAGAAGGTTTTTGTTGGAAAGCAAAAACTATTAGGTGAGGTTATTTCTATTAGTGATAACTTTACAGTAATCCAAGTTTATGAGTCGACAACTGGTTTACAAAGAGGAGAAAAAGTATATAGTTCAGGAGAATCGATATCTGCAGTTTTAGGACCTGGACTCTTAGGAAATATCTTTGATGGAATTCAGAGACCATTGCACACTATCTTTGAAAATAGTGGAGCTTATATAAAACCAGGAACAAATGTTCCTTGTTTAGATATGGAAAAACAATGGGATGTCACTTTTAACGTTTCGGTTGGAGAACATATCCGTTTTGGCCAAATATTTGCAGTTATTCAAGAAACCTCATTAATTGAACATCGATTATTAGTTCCGAAAAATGTTTCAGGAGAAATCGTTATGGTTAAACCTAATGGGACATACAATATGGAAGAAGTCCTTATTCAAGTTAAGGATAGCAATAATCAACTTCATGACTTAACAATGATTCAAAAATGGCCAATCAAAGAACCAAGACCAATTAGTAAGAGATTGCCTCTAACAATTCCATTGGTCAGTGGCCAAAGAGTTATCGATACATTGTTCCCAATTGCAAAAGGCGGTAGTGCAGCTGTGCCGGGAGGATTTGGAACTGGAAAAACAATGATGCAACATCAATTTGCAAAATGGTGTGATGCAGATATTATCGTTTATATTGGTTGTGGTGAAAGAGGTAATGAAATGACTCAGACTCTTGATGAGTTCTCCGAGTTAATTGACCCAAAAAGTAATAAGCCACTTATTGAAAGAACAGTTTTAATTGCCAATACCTCAAATATGCCAGTTGCCGCTAGAGAAGCGAGCATTTATACTGGAGTTACAATAGCTGAGTATTACCGAGATATGGGATATCATGTTGCTTTGATGGCTGACTCAACTTCAAGATGGGCTGAAGCGTTAAGAGAAATCAGTGGCCGTTTGGAAGAAATGCCAGCTGAAGAAGGATTCCCTGCATACTTACCTAGTAGAATTTCACAGTTCTATGAAAGAGCTGGTTATGTTGATACTTTGAGTGAAAAATCTGGATCTGTTTCGATTGTTGGTGCGATTTCGCCGCAAGGAGCAGACTTCTCTGAACCAGTTACACAAAATACAAAACGATTTGTTAGAGCTTTCTGGGCTTTGGATAAAGAATTAGCTTATGCTAGACATTATGCTGCAATTAACTGGAATTTAAGCTACTCAGAATATATTAATGATTTAAGCAAGTGGTACAACAAAAATATTAGTACCGAATTTTTAGAGGCAAGACAAAAGTTTATTACTATTTTAGCTGAAGAAAACAAACTTATGGAAATCGTTAAACTTATTGGTAAAGATGTTTTACCGGATGATCAAAAATTAGTTCTTGAGATTGCTAGAGTAATTAGAGTTGGATATCTTCAACAAAATGCTTTCCATAAAGACGATACTTTTGTTCCGTTAGAAAAACAATTAAAAATGATGAAATTAATACTTTATTTGGAAAGAATATCTCAACAAGTTTTGAAAGAAGGAAAAGCTTTCAGTTTATTGTTGAGAACAAACATGTTTGAAAAAGTAATTAAAGTAAAATATGAAGTTCCAAACGATAATTTGGACTTATTCGAAGATTATTACAAGATGATAGATGAAGCATTCAGTGCTATCAAGTAAGGAGGCCGAATATGAATCTTCAATATATAGGATTAAAAGAAATAAACGGCCCGTTAATCTTTTTAGATAACGTTAAGGGTATCGGATTTGAAGAAGTAGTTGAAATAAGATTGGATAACGGTACAGTTAGACATGGTAGAGTCGTTGAAATAAACGGCGATTTAGTTGCTATCCTAGTTTTTGAAGGTACAAGAGACTTATCATTAACTAATACAGTTATCAAATTTAAAGGCAAACCTATGGAAATGGGATTATCAAAGAATGTATTGGGAAGAGTTTTTAATGGTATCGGTGATCCAATTGATAATTTAGGTCCTGTTTATGTTGATGAATATAAAGATATTAATGGTGAACCTTTAAATCCAGTATCACGTTTATATCCAAAAAATTACATCAATACCGGAATTTCAAGTATTGATGGACTTACAACACTGATTCGTGGCCAAAAATTACCGATTTTTTCAGGTTCTGGTATGCCTCATAACGATTTAGCGGTTCAAATTGTTAAACAAGCTAAATTGTCAGGAGAAAAGAACGAAAAATTCGCGATTGTATTTGCGGCAATGGGAGTTACTAATGATGTAGCTAACTATTTCCGAAGATCTTTTGAAGAGGCCGGGGTATTGGATAATGTTGTTATGTTCTTGAACCTTTCAAACGATCCAATTATCGAAAGATTGTTAACTCCAAGATGCGCTCTTACAACAGCTGAGTATTTAGCTTATAAACATGATATGCATATACTGGTTGTAATGACTGATATTACGGCTTATTGTGAAGCTTTGAGAGAGTTCTCATCTAGTAAGGGTGAGATTCCTGGTAGAAAAGGTTATCCAGGGTACTTATATTCTGATTTAGCTTCATTGTTTGAAAGAGCAGGTATAATCAAAACCGCTAAGGGATCAGTTACACAAATTCCGATTTTAACAATGCCAAATGATGACATAACCCATCCGATTCCTGACTTAACCGGTTATATTACTGAAGGCCAAATCGTTTTAGATAGAGACCTTCATCAACAAGGTATTTATCCACCAATTGGGGTGTTACCTTCATTATCAAGATTAATGAAAGACGGCATTGGTGCGGGATACACTAGAGATGACCATCAAGCGCTAATGAATCAAATTTTCGCTTCTTATGCAAGAGTTATGGATGCTAGAAGTTTAGCGTCTGTTATTGGTGAAGACGAATTAAGCCCAGCAGATAAAAGTTATATTCAATTTGGTAAACAGTTTGAAAAACATTTTATCTCTCAAGGATATGTTAATCGCGAAATCAAAGATACATTGGATTTAGGCTGGAAGTTATTATCAATATTCCCAAGAGAAGAATTAGACCGAACAGATGAAATGGTGTTAGAAAAACATTATAATCATGATGCAGCTGTTGGAGCTTTTGAATTAGATAAGAAAAGTTTTATAAAAGAGCTAAACAAAGAGGAGATTTAAAATGTCTCAAAAACAGATTTTTCCGACAAAGGGAAATTTGTTAGCTTTAAAAAAGACCGTTAAATTAGCAGAATTAGGCTATGAATTGATGGATAGAAAACGTAATATTCTTATTCGCGAAATGATGAAACAAGTTGAAAGAGTAAGGACCTTAAGAACTGAAATAGCTTATATCTATCAACGTGCTTATTTTACGCTTCAAGAAGCTAACATAACTTTAGGAGTTATCAATGATATTGCCAAGGCGATACCAATTGACAACAACCTTGACATAACTTATCGTTCTGTTATGGGTGTTGAAATTCCAAAAGTATTATATGAAGAAGAGGATGTTAAAATTAGGTATGGTATTTCAAGTACAAATACCAAGTTTGACTATGCTTATAAAAGTTTTCTTAAAGTTAGAGATCTTACTTTGATTCTAGCTGAGGTTGATAACAGTCTATATCGTCTGGCTGATGCGATTCGAAAGACTAGAAAAAGAGCTAATGCATTGAAGAACATAGTAATTCCTGATTATAAGATCAAGATTAAATTTATTAGTGATACTTTGGAAGAAAAAGAAAGAGAAGAGTTTACAAGAAGAAAAATTATCAAATCTTCTCAACAAAAAAAATTATCCCAATAAAGATATTTCTTGACTAATCGTTAATAATATATCATAATATTATATGACTCTTTAGGGGTGTGGTGTCAACGGTAGCACGACAGTCTCCAAAACTGTTTGTACGGGTTCGAATCCTGTCACCCCTGCCAATTTAGAGTCAAAGATTAAATTAAAGATAAAGGGCCTGTAAAGAATTAGAA
>DDWJ01000021.1 GCA_002345505.1 Caryophanales bacterium UBA2289 | reverse complement strand
TTACCAATTGTAATTAGATAAGATAAAACATTTTTAACCTTGTAATCATTTAATTTTTCTAAAAACTTCAAATAGGTATCCTGAACGATATCTTCAGCTAAAGATTTATCGCGAATTATCGGCAAAACCACAAAGAAGATTTGGCGATAACTACCGTTATAAAGTTCTTTAAAAGCTTCTTCATCGCCCAGCCTTAGTCGCTTGACCAATTCATTCAAATTCGTTTTCAAATCTGTTCACCTCTAGATGATATTTTATCACATTGAAAACATTTATTTAACTGGTCATTAATATAAACAATTAAACAAATGATTTACTTGGTAAAAAAAAGCAAAACCTTAATAGTTTTGCTTGCGTATTTTTCCGTCTCGCTTATGAATGACAATTGTTGTATCTTGATTAAGTGCTTTAATTGTTGCCCAAGCAATCGCTTCTGCTTGAGTTTCAAGCACTCTTAGGGTTTTATCTGAACCTTCTCTTTTAACATACCACTTATTATCATCTTTGCGATATAAGACATGATACTTTCCTAATTCTTTCGGTTCTTCTTTATTTTCTTCTTTTAAAAGACGTTCTTGTTCTTTTTTATCTTCCATCTCTTCTTCAAGCGTCTCTAAGGAATCCTCAGGGATTAACATCTTTTCTTCCTCCGGAGATAATTCCTCAGGAATTTCGATATCGTCAACTAAAACATCTTCCGGTTTAATAACTTCTTTAGCAATTTCTAGCTTTACTTCTTCGCTTATTTCTTCTTTTTCTTCTTCAGTGTTTTCTTCAAGTTTAACTTCTCGAACTCTTTCTTGAACTAAGGCTTCTTCATTATTTAAAACCGGTTCAGGAGCTTTATAAGGTTTGATTTCAACTGGATCCTCAATAACTTCATTTTCATCTTCTTCGAGTTTTGTAACTCCGATTTCTTTTTTTCCAGCTCGATTTCGAGGCGCGAAGAAAACAAAATAAACGATTACAATCGCTACGATGATACCGATAAAAATAAGTAGTGTTGGTAATAATTGATCAATAAATGTTAAAAACATACTTACCTCCTAAAATAGTTTTAGTTGTGTAAAAGCGTCGTCTCGGTAAATGTCGATGATATCTTTCATCGCATATTTTATTTTGCTCTTTTTACTGTTAAAGACCAAAATCTTCTTTAATTCTGCTAAATTGTCGCTTTCCCAACTATTCTTTTGTCCGAACTTATCAAACATGAAATTTCGAAGCTCTGGTTTCTCAGTTTCTATTATATCATAAAAGTTTTTTAATTTGAAACTATCAAAGTAAACTGTAAAACTTGGATAGATGAAATCAACATTTAAACTATCACACTTTTCTATTATCTTTTCTAGTTCCATTGTCTCATCGTTAATTTTTGGAATTAACGGTTTAAAGATTACCCCAACATTTAAACCAGCATCTTTAAGTTTATGAACAAGTTTCGTCATCGCTTCCATATTGCAAGTTTTATCAAAAAAACTCATATCGATATTGGAATAGGAATGAACAGGAATTGCGATTATTAATGGTAACTTCTTAGAAAATTCTTTTAAAGCGTCTAAATCGTTCAATATTTTCTCGGAATTAGTCTCGATAAACAAACCTAAAGTCCGAAATTGTAAATCCTTTAAAATAAAATCAATTGTCTCTAAATCTTGATAAATATCCGGATTTTGAAAGAAACCAATAATCTTACCTGGTTCAATATCAAAAAGAGCATTGCGAAAAAGCTGATATTTCATTTCGTTGAATTTAACTATTTCATTTTGATAATTCATTAGAGGGTCAATGGAACTGGCAAAATACTTGAAGCTCTCTTTAGAACCATCATAAACATTGGCGAAATAGTCAACGCCAAAGAATTTTGTTCGATTCTTATTTATAGTTACAACTTTAAAACTATTCATAAGCTAAAATACCCTCTAGAAACGCCATAAAACAATCATCATCACCACAAAAAGAATGATCAACCAATAATTACATATATTAAAACTGATCTTTCTTTTACTCTCCTGGGTCTCTATTCCTTTCATTATATTCTTTAGTTTAGCTTCTTCAATACCATTAAACTTTAAGATGAATCGATATTTTTTACTATAAGAATATAACTTACTATCAACTTCATTTAACATTAAGTAATACTTAATTCGGTGATATGTAAGTTTATCAGCGTTTAAAATAAAGAAATATCTTATCTTCTTTCTTCTGAAGTATAGATGTAGTGCAATAAATAAAACCGCTATTATTCCTAGCAAAATCAAAAATACAACGTTATATTCAATATCGATATAATATATCAATACAACTAAACCGAAAAATAACAACAAGAAAAAGAATAAATCATTATAGACATGATATTTAAAAATGCTATTAACCACCAAATAAAGAATAGCGGCGGATATAATAATCTTAACTACTAAATTGAAATCTGGCATAAAAATCCTCTCTTTTCTTTATATAAATGGTTTAACAAGTGCCATAAGCTCGTTGATGCTTAATTCTTCAGTCACCTTTAAAACAGGGCATTTAACCCCTTCAAGCCATAAAAGATGCTGCTTCCTAGATCTGATATATTCCGGGTTTGTCTCATAGTTGCTAACCCACTCTAAAAAGTCCATGTGTTTTTGATAAAGGTCGCCTCCAGGCAAAACTCTTTTACCAAATCTTTCTCTTTCTCTTATTTCAATCCGCTTAATTCTGGTTTCAATATCTAAATTGATAAAAACAAAAAGATTAATATCTTTTTTAATATCATCGCCGAAACCGACCAATGATCCAGATATTACAACTTTATTCTTACCCAATAGCTCTTTTAAAAGATATTCTCTAGCTTTTATGTCACTTCGTCTTGAAGTAAAAGGAGGATCAGTTTTCTCCCATAATACATCGTCAACGTCAATATGATAATAGTCATACTTATTAGATATTTCCTTGGCTAAAGTTGTAGAACCTGAACCACTTGAGCCAAAGATGTTTATTAAATTCGTCATTTTCACTTACCTATTTAGCAAACATAATTTTTTCTGAATTAAACATTTTATTCAAAACTGCAACAAATATCGCAAGATAAACTACATTAGAGGCTACAGTAATTAAAGTATACATCAAAGCATTAGGAGAAAATGTCATTATAGCTCTTAAGCATTCAACACTATTAAGTATTGGCATAAAAAATCTATAGATACTTGGATCTTGATTGTTGCTGAAAGAACTTGTTATCGACACCAAAATTGTTAAGATATAAACCGGTGTTATATAAGACCCAGCCTCTTTGACACTTTTAGCGAAAGCAGAAAGAATAGAAATAATCCCGATAATCACAAAGATCGTTGAGAATAAAACTAAGAAGATTAACAAGTAATCATTAAAACCATAAATTGCCATATTAGCATCTTGCTGGTTAATTAATTTTGGTAAGCTCAAAATAATCCCTAAAAATGAGGAAACGGCCGATAATAGCGATAAAACAGATAGACTCAAAATCTTACCCATCGCTAATTCTTTACGCTTAATAGGCGTTATCAGAATTGTCGCAATCGTGCCTCTTTCTTTCTCCCCAGCAATAGCTTCTGGTCCAATACTCATTGCTCCTGAGAATAAAAACATAATGATTAACATTGGCATCAATTGACTTAACACTGTACCCATCAATTGATTTTCATCAAGTTCAGTTTGACTTTGATTAATCATAAAATATGTTGTATCACCATGAAGTTCATAACTTAAAGCTTCTTGATAAGCAATCAAGTAATTCAAGAAACGATTATTGATGTTACTTGATTCCAACTGGTTAGGATTAGAGTAGACTTCAACTACTGGTTTTACACCAGTTCCATCATAGTTTTCAATTCCTTCAGGAAAAACTATTACCATCGTCCATTCTTCATTATCAATTTTTTCCTTATATTCATCTACTTCAGTTAAGCCGATTGCAGTAATATTTAAAAAGTCCATATCTTCCAAAGATTCATAAATTGCTCGAAAATCTTCTAGAGGATTCACAACTGCTATATCACTAATCACTTCAGTTTGATTATTAATCATCGTTCCCATAACGCTATAAATCATATAGATTAATAACCCTGGTAATAAAATAACCATCAATACCAATCTTTTGTCTTTAATAACACGGTCCCATTCCTTTTTAAAAACCGTTAGGATATTTTTCATATATTACCCTCCGTTTCTACCAAAGCAAAGAACCTTTCTTCAAGCGTCTGATCTTTAATTAAATTACTGACTGAATCAGTCAATTTTAGTTTACCATTCAAGATAATGCCTACACGATCACAGATCTTTTCAACTAAAGAAAAAATGTGTGTAGAAACAATTATTGTTTTTCCTGCTGCTTTTAATTCTAGTAAAAAGTCAGTTACAACCTTCGCTGTTAACACATCTAAGCCATTAGTCGGCTCATCAAAGATAATGATATCAGGATCGTGGACAATTGAAATCACCAATTGCACCTTTTGTTTCATACCGCTTGATAACTCGGCGATTTTAACCTCTTTAAAATCATCAATGCCAAACTTAGCAAACATCTTTGTCTTTCTTTCGTTTGAAACATCACTTGGAATATTATGTAACTTAGAAAAGAAGTCATATAAATAATTCGGCGTGAAAAAATCTTCTAACTTTAATTCACTAGTTAAAAATCCAATCTTGCTTCTAACAATATTTGGCTCATTTATAACGGAATGATCATTGATAAAGATATCACCCTTATCGGGTTTAATCAGTGTTGAAATACACCTTAGTGTTGTAGTTTTACCAGCGCCATTTGGCCCTAGTAACCCATATATTTCACCCTTATAAGCAACAAAACTTAAATCGTCAACTGCAGTTTTATACTTATTATTAGTTTTGTCAATTCGCATCTGTTTCTTTGATAATGTAAAAGTTTTAGAGATATTCTCGACTCTAATTGTTTCTAGCATATTTACCCCTTAATTTTTAGACATTCTTACTCTATTATAATATACCAAAAAAGTACTTTATTTGCAAATGTAAACCAAGAAAAAAAAGTCTATTTCTAGACTTTAATTTCATTTTTTAAAATATGCGTTTATTTGCTTAAAGCTTTTTCAGCTTGTTTACAAAGATCAGCGAATCCTTTTGGATCGGTAATAGCGATATCAGCTAAAACCTTACGGTTTACTTCAATATTAGCTAATTTTAATCCATTGATTAATCTTGAATAACTCATTTCATTCAATCTAGCCGCTGCATTAATTCTAGTAATCCATAATTTACGGAAATCTCTTTTTCTTCTTCTACGGTCTCTATATGCATATTTGAATGAATGCATTACTTGTTCTTTAGCAGTTTTAAATAAAACGTGCTTAGAACCAAAGTAACCTTTTGCTAATTTAATAATTTTTTTACGTCTGTTTCTAGTTACGAAACTACCTTTAACTCTTGGCATCTTCTCTCATCCTTCCTTCGCTTACAAGTATGGAACCATATGTTTGATTCTTTTTTCGTCTGATTTTGAAACGATTTCTACATTTCTTGATTGACGATTTTGTTTTGGTGATTTATGGCTCATCAAATGGCCCTGAAAAGTTGATGGTCTAGATAGTTTTCCAGATCCAGTTCTTTTTAATCTTTTCTTTGTACCTGAGTGTGATTTCATTTTTGGCATAATTAACTCTCTCCTTTAGTCTTATTTTTTTACTGGTGTTAATAACATAGACAGAAATCTTCCGTCATGGCTTATTTTATTTTCTAACTCGCCAACTTCAGTTAAACCTTCCGCAAAGCGTGTCAAAACGTTCTTACCTTGCTCAATTAGAGCTGAATTAGCTCTGTATGGTAAACGTACGGATACTTTTAATTTATTCTCTTTAGAAAGGAATTTATGAGCATTTTTAAGCTTTGTCTCAAAGTCATGCGTGTCAATAACAGCTGTCATTCTGATCTCTTTGAGTTCGACAACTTTTTGATGCTTCTTTGCTTCTCGAGCTTTTCTTTGTTGTTCGTAACGGAATTTGCTGTAATCCATCAGTTTGCATACTGGTGGTTTAGCGCCTGGCGCAACGCACACCAAATCATAACCCTGTTCCTTAGCGATTCGATTCGCTTCTGCTGCAGTTTTTTCTCCAAACTGGAATCCATCTGCACCAATAACTAAAACAGTTTTAAAACGAATTTCTTCATTGACTAAATTAGTATCTTTTTTTACCGGTTTTTGATTGTTATATAAAATATTAAAACACCTCCAAGGTATAAAAAAATGAGTACCAATAGGTACCCACTTCGCATGTAATAATTAATTATTATAAGCATTGACCTATCGACATGTATCAATCAGGTGAAGAGTGGGTACTCTTACTTTCTTTTTTAGACCGTTAATGATTATAATACATTTGACTAATATTGTCAACTATTATTTCTTAATCTTTTTAACGGGTTTTCTGATATAGTTTTCTTTATTGACTTGATAAGCTCTAGCAATCGCTAGCGAACCCTTAGGTACATTCTTGTCCAATGTCGAACCAGCCGCGATCATCGCATTATCATCAATTTTAATCGGAGCGATAAGATTTGAATTACAGCCGACAAAAACATCATTACCAATAATTGTTTTATACTTGTTGACACCATCATAATTAACGGTTATTGATCCACAACCAAAGTTAACATTATTACCAATTTCCGCATCACCAATATAGGCTAAATGCGAGGCTTTAAATTCATTTCCTGTTACTGACTTCTTAACTTCCACAAAGTTACCAATACGGTTACTTTCGCCAATAATTGCGCCATCTCTTAAGTGAGCAAATGGCCCAACTTTGGAATGATTCTTGATTTCAGAGTTATAGACAAGCGAATGTTTACAAGTAACTCCCTCACCAATGATTGAGTTGTGAATCTCGGTGTTAGGTCCTATGGTTGAACACTTTCTAATGATTGAATTGCCAGTTATATAAGTGTTTGGATGAATTGTAACATTTTCCTCAATAACAACATTTTGGCCGATTGTAATTGTATCTGGGTTAATCATAGCGACACCACTGATCATCAGTTCTTTATTGATATTATATCTTAAAATATTCTCAGCTTTACTTAAAGTATATAAATCATTTACACCCATAGCTTTATGAGAATTCTTCAGTAAATAAGTCCCAACTAACTTCAATTCATCTTTTAAGATTTTCACGATGTCAGTTAGGTAGTATTCATTCTTAGCATTCTTATTTTTGATTTTCATTAATGCCGGTATTAAAAATCGGTTATCTATAATATATATCCCAGTATTAATTTCTTTTATCTTCTTTTCATCTTTACTAGCATCATTTTCTTCAACGATTGAATTCAAATAACCTGCTTCATCCCTAATAATTCGGCCATAGCCAAAAGGTTCTTCGAGTATTGTACTCACGACTGTTAAATCATGTCTGAACTCATTATGTTCCTCAATCGCTTCTTTAATGACAGAGGCATCAATCAAGGGCATATCTCCTGGTAAAATGATTGTATAACCATCCATATCTTTGATATAATCTTTAGCCGCTAAAACTGCGTGTCCTGTGCCTAATTGTTCTTCTTGAACGGCATATTTCACTGTTGAATTTAATATTTCTTGCAATACTTCTTTCTTATGTCCCACAACAGTAATTAACTCATCAATTACTGTCGATTTATAAAGATGTTCAACGATGTAAGCAATCATTGGCTTCTTTAACAACGGATAAGCACACTTAGGCAAATCCGTTTTCATTCTAGTACCCTTCCCAGCAGCTAGAATAATCGCATATCTTCTCATAAAAGCCTCCCAAAAGATTCTATTATTAATACTTACCGTTTAGATTCGATTATTTCTACCAAATCTTTACTTATTTTTTCTACTAATTCATTAGTTGGTGCGGATACAGATACTCGAATCAAAGGCTCTGTACCACTTGCTCTAACTAAAACCTTACCATCATTACCTAAAATGTCTTTATAAGTTTTTACTTTACTAATAACCTCTAAATCATTAACGATTTCTTTATTAATGTTTTTGATATTGATTAAAATATCCGGATAATATGTAACTTCCTTCTTTAGAACCGATAACTTAGTTTGATAATGATTTAATATCTTTAAAAGAAACCAAGCATTTAAAACACCATCTCCACTTTTAAACAAAGTTTTATTGATAATGTGACCGGAGTTCTCTCCACCTAAGACACCTTGTTCTTCAGCTAAAGCTTTAAAGATATATTTGTCACCAACGTCGGTTTGAACAACTCTAATACCTAATTTTTCAAGCGCTTTAATTATACCTAAATTACTCATCTTTGACAAGACAACTACATCATTGTTTAACAGATTCATTTCTTTTAAGTATTTAGCCATAAGATAGATTAATAAATCACCGTCAATAATCTCGCCTAAATCATCTACTACTAAAACTCTATCACCATCACCGTCAAAGGCAAATCCTAAATCGAGACTATTTCTAATTACCAACTCTTGTAAAGCCCTTAAATATGTTGAACCACAGTTAAGATTTATATTTTCTCCGTTTGGTACATTGCCAATTAAGTGATAATCATCCAGAAAACTTCCTAAAGCTTTTAATGCTGAAGTCGTTGTAGCCCCATTAGCTAAATCTAATCCCACCTTCAAACTTAGATTAATCTTAAAAGGTTGATAATTTTCAAAATACTTGTCAATAATAGAAGTATCTTCAAACTCTTTTCCTAAAACTATTCCTGTTAAATCAATATCTTCATCAATAACCTTTTCGATTGATTCTTCCATATCAGAAGTGGATTTTTCACCTCGATTAAAGATTTTAATTCCGTTATCCTGATAAGGATTATGACTTGCTGTAACCATTATTGCCAGCGATTCATTAACAACCGATGCAAAAGCTAAAATTGGTGTCGCATAGACACCAAGATCGCATACATCAATACCGGCCATTAAAGCCCCTTTTTTAATGTTTTCAACTATCATAGCACCAGAAACTCTTGTATCTCTAGCGATATAGATTTTGTCTGTTATATTTTTAAAAAGGTAAAGACTTTTTCCAACTCTTAAACTCATTTCACTGCTTATAAAACTAATAGCTTTACCTCTAATACCGTCAGTTCCAAAATATTTCAAACTAAATCACCTACTCTACTGTTACTGATTTAGCCAAATTTCTTGGTTTATCAATATCAAGATTAAGTTCCTTAGCCTTATAATAAGCGATCAACTGTGTCGGAACAACACTTAAAAGTGGTGCTAACATTTGGTGAACATCAGAAAGAATAATATCATCAGAATTATCCGCAACACTCTCTAAAGAAATGATTATGGTTGTGGCACCTCTAGCCTTAACTTCATGAACATTGCTTCTAGTATTATGACTAGTATTCTTTTGAGTGATAATCGCAATAACTGGAACATCCTTTTCAATTAAAGCAATAGTTCCATGTTTTAACTCTCCTGCCGCAAAACCTTCGGTTTGAATATAAGATATTTCTTTTAATTTTAAAGCTGCTTCTAAGGAAGTATAATAATCAATGCCTCTACCAATATAGAAACAATTTCTCTTCTTAAGTTTTCTTGTGACTAAACCTTCGATATATTCCTTTTGATCAATCAAACTTTCCATAGCGATTGAAACTCGGGAAAGTTCAAAGCCTAAATCAAAGCTCTTCTCCTTAGCTAAACTGTAGGCAAGAACAGCTAAAACTGTTACTTGAGCTACATAAGCTTTAGTAGAAGCCACTGCAATCTCTGGTCCAGCAAAGATTTCTAAACGCATATCAGCTTCTCTAGCTAGGGTTGAAGTAATAACGTTTGTTATTGTTAAACTTGGATATCCCATCTGTCTGATATTTACTAGACAAGCTCTTAAATCAGCGGTTTCACCGCTTTGAGATATCAAAATAAAAATTCCATCTTTCTCAAGCAAAGGCTGATTATATGCAAACTCGCTAGCGATAAATACTTCTGTTGGTATCTTAGTTAGATTTTCAAAATAGTACTTACCAATGAATCCTGCATGCATTGAAGTTCCAGCTGCGATAATATAAATTCTTTTCTTATTTACAAACTTCGCTTTGACTTCATCACTGATTTTAAGCTTGCCATCAACCATATATTTAGCTAATATTCGTCTGATAACAGCTGGTTGTTCCGAGATTTCTTTTAACATAAAATGCTCATAACCACCCTTATCAATTTCATTATCCGCTAAATCCATCTTATGTTGATCCAACTTAACTTTTTTTCCAATAATGTCATAAGCTTGAAAATCAGGTTTGCCATTAGTCTTCGCGACGATAAATGTTTTATCTTCAATTAAGTAATAATATTCTGAATTACCTACCAAAGCCATTAAATCTGACCCAAATGTTATACCTTTGTCACTAGAACCAATTAAAAGCGGACTCTTATTCTTAGCCGCATAAATCTTATTAACTTCTTCATTATCCATTATTAATAAAGCATAAGAACCCTCTAATAAAGAAAGTGTCTTTCTAACCGCTTCTTCAGCCGACATTGTCTGAGAAAACTTTTCAACTAAATTCGCAATAACTTCAGTATCAGTCTCACTAATTAGTTTAACTCCCTCTAAATATCTCGCTATAAGCTCTAAATAATTATCAATAACACCGTTGTGAACAACGATGAATCTTTTAGAACTTGATGAATGTGGGTGGGAATTAACTTGGTTTGGTTCACCATGGGTTGCCCATCTAGTGTGACCAATTCCTACTTTGTTTTCTACGTTATAATCAAAACTATTTATTAATAAATCAACCCTGCCAACTGTCTTATAGGTTGTAAATTCCTTCTTGCTTGAATCTAAAAAACTGATTCCACATGAATCATAACCTCGGTATTCTAACTTCTTAAGTCCATTCAAAATTACATCGGTAGCTCTTAAGTCACCAATATAACCAACTATTCCGCACATATATTCCCCTCCTAGACATAAAAACATTATAGCAAAAAAAATGAACAATTTCAATTCAATTATTTGTCACTAACAAAAAACTAGGAGTTGAACTTTAAAAATCTTTCAATGAATTAACCATGATAATAATTACTTGCATACCAAGATAAATTAAAATATAAATGTATAAGTCTTGATAAAATATCAATTTGTCTTCAATTAAAAAAATGGGAAAAAACTTCAAAATTAGTTCTTGAAAATCACTATTTAAACTTTTAAAGTCATAGATGGTCTTTAAATACCAAAAAAGCACTATGGGTAAGCTTACTAAAACGAAGTGATTGATAAAACTAAGTAAGAATAGTGAAACGCAAGAAAAATAGATGCTAATAAAAAATACCGATATAAGGCCTTTTAATACGAAATCAGCATCTAGATTATATGGTGTAAGAACATTTGTATATAACAGAATGAATATCCCAACTAAACTAGTATATAACAAACTAAAGATCACAGTAACAATGCTTCTAGCACAAAAAAATCGTAATCTATCAAAATTATTATTACAAGTATAACATACTAAAAAATCATTATTCTTCGATCCTAAATGTGCCGCTACAAAAATAGCCAAAATAACACTAACGATTTCAATAATCAATAAACTTTCTCTATAATATTCAAATTGATACTCATTAATGAACGCATCGAGATAATTATAGCCAAGATCAATGTTTGAAGTAATGATTATCCCTATAAAAGAACCTATAATGAGTAGTGTAAAACATAAACTAAAAAGTTTAGAAAACAGATAATTAAACTGTAGTTTTATATAGTTAATCATTTAATCGTCCCATTTTCTAACTCGATGATTCTTTTAGATCTTGTTTTAAACTTATTAGGGTTATGAGTTGATATGATTACTAAATGCGTTTTTGCTAGTTTGTTTAAGTAACTAATCAGTTTCTTCTCGCTTTCAAAATCAAGCGCTGTTAATGGCTCATCAAGCATAATTATCTTCGGTTCATTAATTAAAGCTTGTATTAAATTTACCTTTTGCTTCATCCCATTGCTCAAAGTTTTAATTAACTTATGACGGTACTTCTCTAAATTAAAGAACCGATAAAAATCAATCGTACTTTCTCTTATTTCATATCTGCTTACGCCCTTGATTCTTCCGATATTATATAAAAACTCTTCGACAGTCATAAAATCAGGCATGATATAATTCTCAGGCGCATAGCCAATTCTAAATTTTCTTCTTTCGATAGCACCATGATATCTTACTAACCTCATGATACATTTTAGAAGCGTTGATTTTCCTGAACCATTCTTACCTACAATCAAATTGATATCACCACTATTAAGCTCAATAGATAAGTCAAATATCCCCTTATCCTTACTATAAGCCTTAGTTAGATTCTTGATATTGATAGATATAGGAGTTGATATTTCCCACATATTCATTAAAATTCACCGTCTCATTCAAGAATAAATAATCATCAATATTAAGTCTATAAGTCTTACCGTTATAACTATACTCAATAAAAAGCGGAAATCTAAAAAGCTTTTCAAAACTATAAAGATAAATTATGGGAAAAACGTAATATCCTTCATCATTTATAATAACTGTAGTTTTTTCTAATTTTAAACTACTATAATTATTAATTAATTCACTAATTTTACCTGAAGGTTTAGTGTCACTATAATAATAATCTTTTAAGTTAAAGCCAATTTTACGGTTGTTTGTATAAATATCATTTACAATAATTTCACCATTGGTCAAATTATTGAATTTTATCATAACTCCAGCTAAATACTCATTCCCTCCAACAAGTTCTGTAATCCCGGAAAGGCTCACATAGTCTAAATAATTATCTACTTCAATACTTGAAAATGTTAGATATAGATCACCTACTGATACACTTAAATCAACAGAATTGATATAACTGATATCTAAGAATGCATCTTCAATAACCAATTCAAGTCCCTGCATATTTATAGTCTCAAATTCAACTTCAATAAGATATTGAAAATACATTTCATCTTGATATTGCAAATTACTGTCAACTTCAGTAAAACTTATTAAATCTAGACTAATTTCTGTATCGTAATTTCTTAAGGCAATACTAGTAATATTATTTTTATCAACTAAAAAGTTATTGTTGTCATTGAAAAATATGCTGAAGGTCAATTTTTCTGAATCTGTCATTAAACGAGAATAATTTAAATCCACAGTAAAATACTTTATCGTATTCTTCTTCTCATCAATGACAAATATCAAAACCATACCAACCACAATATACAAGACAATAACTAAAAAAATCAGCCTTTTCATCTAAATTCTTTCCTTAACGATTTCATAGTATTCAGTCTTTACTGTAAATGTTTCCCAACCGCCACTTTTAGTGTTTATCCAGAAGAAATAGTACTTGCCTACACCATTGTTGACTTCTCCTGTTCCCTTAGTTAAAATCTTAACATAAGTCTTAGGATCAACTATAATCTCAAATTCATACTTCTCCTTATTTGTCGTCAGTTTTGAATAAGAAATACTAGCCTTTATATCAGCATCAACTTTCCCTTTAAATTTCTTAACATCTCCTTTTACCTCTAACTTAATTCCCCCAGTAGCTGAGATTTGATAATTAGTTTCTTCTTTTGTCTCTAAACTAATGTTATGTTTGATTGATGAATACCCATTATTTGATATCTTTAGTTTCGTCTCAGAAACAAACTCAACATTCTCATTAGCATGCACAACATTAATCTTCCAGCCAATAAATTTCTTCTTACTCAAATCTTTGTAATAATCCTTATAGTTTTCCTCAGTAAAGTCTTTAAGTAAAAAGGCTTCATCGCTATCAAAAACAATCTCTTGATAGTTTTTGTAATCTTCTGATTTTACCAAGCTCACTCCAAAACTAATTAAACTAAAGCAAAATAAAACAAAAATAAATTTTTTCATAAAAAAAACCTCCTCTTTTATATAAATGTTACTCAAGAGGAGGTTAATTTCTTTTAATTTATTGGATTTTCTTTAAAGTACTTCATCGCATCTTCATAACCCATATTAAATCTTTTTAATGCTTGATCAGAATCGAAGTTCAATAAACCGCCTAAAGACTTCCAACTTCTAATTTCATAAAGATTTATTCCTGGAAAACGATTCTTATTAATAAAAAATATTCTGTGAAGATGAATGACAATAACCGTGTCGCAGCCAGCGTCAACTAAAGGTTTTACGGGAACGTTGTCAAATAATCCGCCATCAAAAACCTGTTGTCCCTCAAGCGATACTGAAGGGAATACGAACGGGATGGAACATGAAGCTAGGATTTGCGTTGTTATGTCTTTTTTATCTTGTTCATGAAGCGGTGAATAAATAACCTGGGAATCATTTCTAAGATAATGTCTAAATGATGCTTTTAAGAGCCCCATAGCACCTTCATTGTCCATTCCAGCTGGTGATAGCGTCACAAAAACTTTCTTTTGTTTTAACTTATCCAGATCCAAATTATCTTCTAATAATTGTTCCAAAGCTTTTATTTCATAAATACCCTTATTAACGACTTCCATCTTTCGTTCTCGAAGCATTTTAAATATTGAAGTATCTTTATTAAAATCGCTAGCAGGGTAGTTAATCCACAAATCCTTCATTTCATCGACAGTTTTACATGCTAAAAGACTAGCATTTACAGAACCAATTGAAGTTCCACTAATCGCATATACTTTCTCTAATATCCCTAATTCTTCCAAAGCTTTTAAACATCCGACTTGATAAGCACCTCTAGCACCACCACCGGATAAGCATAAACCCAATCTTCTCATACTACTCTCTTCTTAATAATTCATCTTTTTTTGATTCTGATAAACTTCTTTTATAGTTCCGCCTCCAAGACATACTTCAGAGTCATAAAATACACAGGCTTGTCCAGGAGTCATGGCTCTAACAGGCTTATTACAGATAACTTCGATAAGATTATCATCCAGCCATTTAATTAATACTGTATTATCTTCCTGACGGTATCTAAACTTTGCTTTACATTCAATAACACCAGTGAATTTCTTTGGGGAGATCCAATTTATATCTTCAACTATTACTCTATTTGCAAACAAATACGGGTTGTTCAATCCTTGACCCGCTAATAAAACATTCCTTTGCAAATCTTTGCCAATCACAAACCAAGGTGCGTTTTTAAACCGGTTATCTCCACCGATATTAAGTCCTTTTCTTTGACCAATTGTATAATACATCAACCCATCGTGATGACCTATAACATCGCCGTTAAGTGTTTGGATTTCGCCAGGCTTAGAGAAAATATAATTCTTCAAAAAATTCTTGAAATCGCGTTCACCTATAAAACAAATTCCTGTGGAATCCTTCTTCTTAGCAGTTGGTAAATTTTCTTCAATTGCAATTTTTCTAACCTCACTCTTGTTTAATTCCCCAACCGGAAACAAACTTTTAGAAAGTTGTTCCTGAGACAATTGCGACAAGAAATAACTTTGATCTTTATTATTATCTTTACCCTTAAGTAAGAAAAACTCACCGTTTTCTTCCTTTACTCTGGCATAATGACCATATGCAAAGTAATCAGCGCCTAAAGATTTAGCCACTTCTTGAAAACCAGCGAATTTAACATATTTATTACATAATATATCGGGATTTGGAGTTCGATTCTTCTTATATTCTTCGATGAAATAAGTGAATACATAATCCCAATACTCTTTAATAAAATCATGGCGATGAAGTTCAATACCCAAATGCTCAGCTACTTTCAAAGCATCTAAATAATCCTGTTCCTGAGGGCAGATATCATCGGTTAAACTTGGATTACCTAAAATATCATTATTAGCCGCTGAATCCCAGTTTCTCATAAAGAGTCCGATAACGTCATAGCCTTGCTTTTTAAGTAAGTATGCACTCACAGCACTATCTACACCACCGCTTAAACCAACTACAACTCTTTTCATGATGACCTCTTAACGTCTGAAGGAAGTCTAAAGTCACTTCTTGGCGAAAGCGCAAAATCAAATACTTTCGGTGAATCAGGACTAGCCGTACGCTTAAATGCTTGCTGGAAGAAACGTTTAAAGAAGTTATCGGTATAAGCATTAGCCTCTTCTTCACTTAATCCAAAAGCAATATATAATAAATACTTAATTCTCTCTGCTGTATCACCAGCAACCATATAACGATAGAGAATAAAATCATTAATTTCATATTTACCAATGATATCTTCCGTTTCTTGTGAACTCTTTAACTCCGGTGTAATCGGAGTATCAATAATATCGTAGATTATTGTTTTCAAGTCACTATCAATATACTTATAATCGGCATAAGCTTTAAGCATATATCTAACAACAGTTTTTGGAACACCACCATTGACATTATACATTGACATTTGATCGCCGTTATAAGTTGACCATCCTAAAGCTATCTCTGACAAATCACCAGTACCTAAAACTAAACCATTTAGTTTATTCGCTAAATTCATTAAAACCATCGTTCTAGCTCTAGCTTGCGTATTTTCATATGTTGTATCCTGAATAGTTTTATCATGTTTAATAAGCTCTAAATGATCTAAAATATGTTCTTTTAAATCAATCTCTTCATAGGTAACACCCAAAAGTCTCATCAAAGCAATTGCATTCTTGTTAGTACGTTCTGAAGTATGAAGTCCTGGTAATGTATAAGCATGAATATTCTTCTTGTCAAGTCCTAAATATTCAAATGCGCCAACCGCCACAAGTAAAGCTAATGTTGAATCCAAACCGCCACTTACACCAATTACTAAACTTTCAATATTAGTATGAACCAATCTTTTAGCTAAACCAAACTCTTGAATCGACCTGATTCTATTAAAATTATCTTTATGATTCTTCTTAGGAACGAAAGGGAATTTATCCCAAACTTCCGCAAACTTAAAATTCTCTATTTTAGGTAATTCAAACTTAACTGTTTGATACTTTAAACGATATTTTAGAACCGAATCCCGGTAACTTGAATTAATTCGTCTTTCGTATTTTAAACGATTAATATCGATATCAGTTTCCATAATCTCGGTTTCAAGTGAAAAAACATTCTTTTCTTTAATTAATCTTGCATTATTTGCAACGATATTATGACCAGAAAAAACGGTTTCTGAACTAGATTCACTAGCTCCAGCGGATACATAAATATAAGCGCCACTATTTTTTCTTGAATGTTCTAAAACTGCATTTCTTCGAACATGTTCTTTGCCGACAACTTCATTTGAGGCACTGATATTAACAATCACATTAGCGCCATTAACACTTAATAAATTCCCTGGTGTTATCGTAGCCCACATATCTTCACATATCTCCACACCAAAACTAAACTCATCATCAGAAAAAATAAGATTACCGAAAGGAACATTTTGTCCTAGTAATTCTATCGTTTGATAATTGTCAATACAATCAAAACCGGAATTGAACCAACGTTTCTCATAATACTCTTTAGTATTAGGTAAATAAAACTTCGGTACTACTCCCAATATTTTACTTTCTTGAATTATTACTGCACAGTTTAAAACCAATTGATCTAAAATAATTGGCATACCTAAAACGACAATTCCCTTAAACTTATTACTCTTCAAAAAGAAATCTAAGCCGCTATAGCAATCATCTAAAAGGTTCTTATGAAAAAATAAATCCCCAGCTGAATAAGAACTGATGGATAACTCTGGGAAAACCGCCATATTGCAACTACATTTGTCAATTGCCTTAAGCATTTCTCTAATATTAAAAGCAGGGTTTCCAACCTCTACTTTTGGTGATATTAAAGCTACTTTTAAAAACCCATTTTCCATAACTATCTCCCCCGGTACAAATCTTTTTCCATGATGTATTGATAAATATCATCAGTCACATATGAAGGATCTAAACTATCCCTAAATGCCGTTGATGATATATATTGGTTGAATCCTCTTATTACTCTAAAATTACCCTTGTTTTGATTTAATAAATCATCACTTTCAATATACTTTGTTGCATCTTGTTTATTGCGATTAATCACGATAAACTTAAACTCTTTTATTAATCTTTCAGAATTAATCCACTTCTTTAACTTCCATAAATTATCGGATCCGATAATGAACGCAATCTCTTCATCTGGATAAATCTGACTTAACCGTTTTAAACTCTCATAAGTACCTAAATAATTCTGATCATCAATCTCTAAGAGAGAAAGCGATGCTTTCGGCAAATCCTTTATCAAAATCTTTAACATCTCAATTCGGTATTCATCGCCAATAAGGGTACTTTTATTATATTTATTCGACACAGGTAAAAAAATGAAATGATCAAAACCAACCACTTTGTCGATTAAAAAATAGATTTCTTTATGTGCTAATGTCGGCGGATTAAAAGCGCCACCAAAGACTACGACCATTTGACCACATCCTATTCATTATATATTCTATCACAGACAATTTATTATTTAAAGCGATATTAGGCTTAAAAATCAACTATTGATATGATATACTTGTTATTAGAGATGGATAAATTTGAAAGGATAATTATAAATGAATGACTTATATTTAAATGAAATCTTAAATTTCGCTAAAGAAATACTTAACATTCCCTCACCGAGTGGGTTCACCGAAGGGGTCATAAACTATATTGACGAAGAAATAAAAAAACTGGGATTTCCAACCAAAAGAACAAAAAAAGGTAACCTTTTAGTTGAAGTCAAAGGTAAAACTGATAAAACCTTAGGTCTTAGTGGTCATGTTGATACACTAGGAGCGATGGTTAGAAGCATAACCGCAGTCGGTGATTTAAAATTTACAACCATTGGTGGACCAATCTGGCCGACATTAGATGGTGAATACTGCACTATCCATACAAGAAATGGTCTTGACTACCAAGGAACATTTCTTTCAACTAGTCCCTCATCACATGTCTATAAAGACGCTTCTTCAATAAACAGAAATCCAGACAGTATGATTGTTAGAATTGATGAAGTAGTTAAATCAAAAGAAGATACTTTAAACTTGGGTATCGCTCCTGGAGATTTTATCTTCTTTGATCCAAAAACAACAATCACAAAATCAGGTTTTATAAAGAGTCGTTTTTTAGATGATAAAATCAGTGTTTCCATCCTTTACGGATTACTCTCTTACCTCAAACAAGAAAACATCACGCCAAACGCAAATCTAATCTTCATTATTTCAACCTATGAAGAAGTTGGTCACGGAGCTTCTTACATACCAGAAGTTGATGAACTAATTGCCGTGGATATGGGTTGTATCGGAGAAGACTTAAGTTGTAGTGAACAAGACGTATCAATCTGTTGTAAAGACTCTAGCGGTCCTTATGACTATAATATCATCACCAAATTAGTAAACATCGCTAAAGACAACAAATTGAATTATGTAACCGACATTTATCCGTTCTATGGTAGCGACGTAAGTGCAGCCCTAAGAGGTGGAAAAGACTTTAAAGGCGCCCTTATCGGTCCTGGAGTTCATGCTTCTCATGGTATGGAAAGAACTCATAAAGATGCCTTATTAAACACATTAAAATTATTAATTAACTATATTAAATAAAACAAAAAACTTCCAAATTATAAAAATTTTGGAAGTTTTATTTTTAATTAGCTTATTTAATTCCTTTTAAAAATTCTGTGAAATGCTTCGGCAATGGAAGTTCTAAATCAATAGCTTTCTCAGATACAGGATTAATAAAACTGGTCTTGTAGCAACAAAGCATCAAAGGCACAGGATACTCATGTTTATTATAAATCTTATCGCCAACAACAGCTTTACCAAAGAAAGATAAATGAACTCTAATTTGGTGCGGTACTTTTCCAGTAACTTGAATATCTAGTAAAGAATAGTTCTTATATTCCTTCTCAACTTTATATCTAGTTGAACATTCTTCGCCACCAGCTTCGACAACTTCTCTAACAAACGAATCATCTTGTTTTTTGATCGGTAAACAGATATCAAAATCCTTAACATCTAAAATACCATCGACAATTGCTTTATAAGAGAATTGTAACTCATTATCAAGCTTATTGCTTAATAAGAACTTAACGAAACGGTGTTTAGCCACAACCACTAGTCCTGATGATTCTCTATCAATCTTATTGATGAAGTGAACCATGTTATTCAATTCAATTTTCTTATAATATCCCAAAATATAATTACTTAATGTATGAAGTGGTGTTGATTTTGAAACCGTCATAATCATATTTTCCGGTTTGTTAATCACTAGAAGATACTCATCTTCATAAACGATTTCTAAATTATAGTCTTCCGGTTGAACGTTTTTATTAAGTCCCTCTTCTTCTAAAAGAAAATGAATTTTATCGCCTTTTCTAACCGTATCTTTGCGAGATTTAATTTCGCCATTGACAAATATCTTATAATTCTTTTCATCTTTTTGTAAGATTGAAGTCGGAATATTATTCTCTGTCATAAATCTTTTAATTGTTTCTGGTTTCTTCACCTTATAAATTAGTTCCATATGCTTCACCCTTTATACAAGTCATGTATACCTTTCAAAAAGGAAAATAATTCTTTTATTTGTCCCAACTATATATTATAACATAAAAAAGACTAATATCCAAATTAATCTTTTATATTTATCGTTATTAAGTTATCTATTTATTAACCTTTTAAACTTAAAAATTTATTATACCAACTTAAAACCCATTCTGAATTGAAAGGATACTCTCTTTTATCAATTCTAGATTTCAAGTTTAACATCTCTTTAGCTAAAATCTGCTTGATGTCATTTGGATATTGCATCATCTCTTGATGCATCTTATACTCATAAATATCTAAGATTTTATAAGAAAAATCACTATCAACCTTAAGGTCTAGATCATAATCAATATATTTAAGCGCTTCTTCATCAACTAAGACTGGTGAACCCACGTTACAATAATAAGTAACCTCACCTTTTTTGATTATAGCTATGACATTATACCAATGATTCTTAAAGAAAAAAGCAACTGATGGTTCTTTCGTATACCAAAAACGTCCTGTAGATTCCACAACTTTAGTTCTCTTGTTAGCGACTATGATCAAATCATCATTATCTTCTAAAATCGTTGCGTTCTTCCACATCCTGTGTAAGGTTTTATCATGTTTATAACTATGGATGACGATTTTTTCGCCAATTATATTATCCATACTTTTAAAACTCACCTCACTCGCTTAACCAATCAGGTCCTTTTAATGTTTCGGGTTCAGTTAAATATAATCCATGATAATCTTGTTGGCGCAAAACCTCATATACCATTACCGCTACAGTATTAGCCAAATTAAGCGATCTGATTTCATCGGTAATCGGTAATCTAATGCAATTATCTAAATGCTTTCTTAATATCTCTTTAGGAATACCTGTTGATTCTCTACCGAAAATCAAATAAATATTCTTGTCATAATCACTAAAGTCAAATTCTTTCGGAGTTTTCTTGCCATATCGCGTTAGAAAATAAAACTCACCTTGATTCTTGCTTAAAAAATCTTCAAAACTATCATAAACGAAATAATTGACATGTTCTAAATAATTAACTGCATTTCTCTTTAAATACTTTGGATCCAATTTAAAACCTAATGGTCTGATCAAATGTAAAATTGCCTTAGTTCCAGCACAAGTTCTCATAATGTTACCGGTATTTTGAGGTATCTCCGGTTGGAATAAAACGACATGTAAACTCATCTTTTCTTCCTAGCCAATTTCTTCTTTTCTTTATCAACAGCAGCTTGATATTTCTTCTTATAAGCTGGTTTAATCTTCTTTGGCTTTTTAACCTTTCTCTTTGCTTCATAATCAAGCTCATTCTCAGGTCTAATTCGTTTTTCTCTAGATTTACGAATCGATGCGTCAACTATCGTGCCATTGCGAATCGACTTATATTCACATCTTACTCCCTTACCTTCTAATTTATCAAGGTAAGTATTATCGTTGAATTCATATAAAGAAATACATTCGCCATCAAAATCGATTCTTCCGGTTCTACCACTACGATGAATATAAAACTCGAAATCTCTTGGTAGTTCATAATTGATAATATGACTAACACCAACAATATCAATTCCTCTAGCTAAAATATCGGTTGCGACAATATATTGAAACTCTAGACTATTAATTCTTTTAATAATCTGTTTTCTTTTTCGGTAATCAATATCACCATGAAATACCGTTACATTTTCATTTCTTTCTTTCATCCAGTTGTAAACTAGATCTGCAGATTCTTTTGTGTTACAGAAGATAATACCCATATAAGGATTGATTACTTCGATAACTTTCTTTAATAATATGAAACGGTCTTGTTCCCGTGTCTTTATAAAATAATGCTTGATGTTTAAATTAGAAATCTCTTCTGGATGAACTTCAACCATAATTGGCTTATTGATGTACTTTCTCAAGAACGGTTTTAATCTTTCTGGAATCGTAGCGCTGAAAATCATAAACTTAGCTTCTAATACAGTACCTGCTAAATTATCAACGACTTCTAAAAAATCGTTATCTAGAGTCATATCGGCTTCATCAATAACAAAATACTTAGTCTTATAAATCTTTAAGACATTTTCTTTAACGACTAAATCATGAAGTCTTCCCGGTGTACCAATAACAATTTGCGGTTGCCGATTTTTTAGCCATTCAATTTCTCTTTCTTTATCTTCGCCACCAAGGTAAAGATTAATTGAAATCGCACTAGGTGAATGTTTGATTAAATCTTGGGCAAAACGATTGATTTGAATCGCAAGTTCCCTAGTCGGAGCGATTATACAGGCGTGAACATCTTTAGACTCAGGATCTAAAGTATCTAAAATCGGCAATAAAAAAGCATGGGTTTTTCCTGAACCCGTCTTCGCTTCAATAACTAAATCATTATCTTTGTCAAACAGTTCAATAACTTTTGTTTGAACTGCAGTTAACTCTTTAAACCTTAATTCACTTAAGGCTTGGTTTAAATATTCATTCTTAAATTTTTTCATATCTGATTCTCATTTCTCTCGTAAAATCTCGTGTATTATTATATAATAAATATGTTATAAAGTAAATGAATTTGAGGTAATTGTATGATTGTCAAGAAAATTACTCCCCGCGGATTTTGTAAAGGCGTTTATAATGCCGTGGATATCGTCAAAAAAAGTTTAAATGATTTAACTCTACCAAGACCAATCTATGTCTTGGGTTTTATTGTTCATAATAAAGCTGTGGTTGACGAACTAACCGAACTAGGTGCGATTACTTTAGATGATCGATTAACTTCAAGACTAGATTTAATTAAAGATATCACTAAAGGCACAGTTATATTATCAGCTCATGGAACTGATGAAGCTGTTAAAGAAAAAGTCTTAAGCAATGGATTAACCCTAATAGACGCCACCTGTAATGATGTCTATAAAACTCATGACTCTATCAAAGAACATTTGGAAAAAGGCTACAATATAGTCTATATCGGCAAAAACAATCATCCTGAAACTAATGCCTCTTTAGCAATTTCGCCTAAAGTCATTCTAATTGAAACTTTAGAGGACCTAGACCGAATAATCTTAAAAGAACCAATCTTTGTAACTAATCAAACAACCTTTTCAATCAATGATATCAAGCCAATTCATGAAAAGATTGAAAAGCTTTATAAAAATGTAATAATCACTGAAGAAATCTGTAACGCTACTAGATTTAGACAAAATGCAATCATTGAAGGCAATAAAGACGTAGACTTCTGTTACATCGTTGGTGACCCTCGCAGCAACAATTCAAAGAATCTCGTGAAAATATCCATCGAAGTCACAAAAACCCCTACAAAGCTCATTGAAAGCGTTAAAGACATCGATTTAACAGATCTACAAGGAGTAAAAACTGTATCGGTTTCCAGTGGAGCTTCAACCCCAAATAAATTAACTCAAGAAGTCATCGACTTTCTTACAAGTCTTAAAAATTAGAATGAAAAGAAATAATTCTTTATTTTTTCATACTTATCGTTTATAATATTAAAGACTAAATATTTAGATTAGATTTATGAGGTGAATCATATGGCAAATACAACTAAGAAGAAAAAACCAACTCAACAAGAAAAAGAAATCAAGACTTATAACCCTACCAAAAGTAAATTCGGTAGATTTATCCTCTTAATTCTTGCGATTGGTATGTTCTTAGGACTATTGATTGCGGCTGTTATTGGCGCTATCAACGTCTTCAGTTAAGAATCACACTACTAACAAAAACAAAGAGGCTGTAAATAAACAGCCTT
>DDWJ01000016.1 GCA_002345505.1 Caryophanales bacterium UBA2289 | reverse complement strand
ATGGATATAGTTCAGTTCAATTAGGATTCATGAACAAAAGAGCTAATTTAGTTAACAAACCTTTAACAGCTCATTTCGAAAAAGCAAACACAACACCTAAGCGCTACATCAAAGAAATACGTCTTTCAGGTATGGAAGAGTATGAAGTTGGCCAAGAGGTAAAATGTGATATATTTACCGCTGGTGATTATGTAGACGTAACTGGAACATCAAAAGGGAAAGGTTATCAAGGTGTGATTAAGCGTCACAACCAAAAAACTGGACCAAACGCACATGGTTCTAAATATCATCGTGGTGTAGGATCAATGGGTGTTATTGCCCCTAACCGTATCAGAAAAGGCAAAAACATGCCAGGAAGAATGGGACATGAAACTGTCACTATTCAAAACTTAGTTGTTGTTCGTGCAGATGCAGACAAGAACATATTATTGGTCAAAGGTAATGTTCCAGGACCAAACAAATCATTAGTTATCGTTAAAAACGCATTTAAAAAACAAAATTAATTAATTATTTTCGGAAGGAGGAAAAGCTATGCCTAAATTAGCAATGTTAAATCAACAAGGTGAATCAATTGGTAGTCTAAATTTAAAAGACGAAGTATTTGCAGTTGAAAATAACAACCAAGTTATTTATGATGTAATTAAGCAACAAAGAGCTGCTATGCGTCAAGGAACTGCTATGACAAAAAACAGAACAGCAGTTAGAGGCGGGGGAAGAAAACCATACCGTCAAAAAGGAACTGGACATGCTCGTCAAGGCTCCATCAGAGCGCCTCAATATACAGGCGGTGGTGTTGTCTTTGGACCAACTCCAAGAGATTATTCATATAAGGTTAATAGAAAAGTACGTCGCTTAGCTTTAAAGATTGTTTTATCAGAAAAGTTAAGAGGAGAAAACTTAATTGCAGTTGAATCAATTATCTTGGCGTCACACAAGACTAAAGAAATGGTTACTGTATTAGAAAATTTAAGAGTAGAAGGTAAAATTATCGTTGTTTTAGGAGAAGATTCAGATATGATTAGTATCGCATCTAGAAACTTACCTAACGTTCAAACAATCCTTTATAATCACATTAGTGTTTATGACATTATGAACGCAAACAAGTTAGTTTTCACTAAAGACGCTCTAGAAAAAATCGAGGAGGCTTTAAGTTAATATGGATAAATATGATGTTATAAAACGCCCGATCGTTTCAGAAAAATCAACAAAATTAGCTGAACAAAGAAAATATACTTTCGAAGTAGATAGAAGAGCTAATAAAATTCAAATTAAAGATGCTATTGAAGCAATCTTCAATGTAAAAGTAGAAAAAGTAAATGTCGTAAATGGAAAAGCTAAAGCAAAAAGAGTTGGACAATACTCAGGATTTACCGCTTCCGTTACAAAAGCAATTGTGACTTTAAAAGAAGGTCACAAGATCGACATTTATACAGCGTAATGGGAGGAGTAAGAAATAATGGCTATTATTAAGTATAAACCACAGACAAATGGTTTGCGTAACATGTCAAAGCTTGATTACAATGAAATTACAGCGACAAAGCCAGAAAAATCCCTAGTAACTACTATCAAGAAAAACGGTGGTAGAAACAATCAAGGGAAAATAACAGTCCGCCATCAAGCTGGGGGAGCAAAAAGAAAATATCGTATTATTGATTTCAAAAGAAATAAAGATGGAGTTATCGGACGTGTTGCGACAATCGAGTACGATCCAAACAGAACTGCTAATATCGCTTTAATCAATTATGCTGATGGGGAAAAACGTTACATCCTCGCTCCTAAAGGTTTAGAAGTTGGTATGACAGTTGAATCAGGTAAAGATGCAGATATCGTTATCGGTAATGCAAAAGAAATTATGGAAATTCCTGTAGGTACAGTAATCCATAACATCGAACTATATCCTGGTAAAGGTGGTCAATTAATCAGAGCTGCCGGTACATCTGCGCAAATTCTTGGTAGAGAAGAAAAATACGTATTAATCAGATTAAAATCTGGTGAAGTTAGAAGAATCTTAGGTAAATGCCGTGCTACAATCGGTGAAGTAGGAAATGAATTCTACTCATTAGTAAATATCGGTAAAGCCGGAAGAAAAAGACACATGGGCGTTAAACCTACAGTACGTGGTTCAGTTATGAACCCAGTAGATCACCCTCATGGTGGTGGTGAAGGTAAACAACCTATCGGTCATAAGGCTCCACTTACACCTTGGGGTAAAATTGCTCTTGGTAAGATTACTAGAAATAAAAATAAGGCTAGCAGTAAATTAATTGTTAGACGCAGAAATAAATAGGAAGGAGGAACTCTAAATGTCACGTTCAATTAAAAAAGGCCCATTTTGTGATGATCACTTAATGAAGAAAGTAGAAAAAGCAATCGAAACAAATTCAAAAAAAGTTATTCAAACATGGTCGAGACGTTCTACAGTTTTCCCTAACTTTGTTGGCTTAACAATCGGTGTTCATAATGGTAAGGAACATGTTCCTGTATACATTACTGAAGATATGGTTGGTCACAAGTTAGGTGAGTTCGCTCCAACTAGAACTTATCGCGGTCACGTAGATAAAAAAGCTACAAAGGGAGGTAAGTAATCATGGAAGCAAAAGCTGTTGCTAAAACTGTAAGAATCTCACCTCGTAAAGTAAAGTTAGTAATTGATTTAATTAGAGGCAAAAACGTTGGCGATGCATACGCTACTTTAAGAAATACTCCAAGAGGCGCAACAAAAGCAGTTGAAAAAGTCTTAAAATCAGCTGTTGCCAACGCTGAACATAATTATCAATTAGACCAAGCCAAATTATTCGTTAAAGAAATTTATGTTGGTGAAGGTAAAACTTTAAAAAGAATGCAACCTCATTCACAAGGTAGAGCATTTGCAATATTAAAAAGAACTAGCCACATTTACATAACAGTGGCAGAAAGGGAGTAAGAGGAATTTTATGGGACAAAAAGTTAATCCAGTTGGACAACGTATAGGTATCATCCTTGATTGGGAATCAAGATGGTATGCTGATAAAAACGAAGTAGCGGATCTTTTACATGAAGATATTAAAATTCGTGACTTACTTTACGATCTATATAAGAATGCAAGTGTTTCTAAGATTGAGATTGAAAGAAGTAAAAAACGAGTTATCATAACTGTTAACACTGCAAAACCAGGTATGGTTATCGGTAGAAATGCTGAAACTAAAAAAGCAGTTGTTGAAAAATTAGAAAAATTAACTGACAAACAAGTATTTTTAAATGTTGTTGAAATCAAACGTCCAGAAAAAGATGCAAGATTAGTTGCAGAAAACATCGCTTACCAATTAGAAAACAGAGCTTCTTTCAGAAGAGTACAAAAAGTTGCTATTCAAAGAGCTTTAAAAGCTGGAGCTAAAGGTTGCAAAACCTTAATATCAGGACGTCTTGGCGGCGCTGAAATGGCACGTAGTGAAGGATATAGTGAAGGAAATGTTCCTTTACATACTTTGAGAGCTGATATCGATTATGCATTAGCAGAAGCTAATACAACATACGGTAAACTAGGCGTTAAAGTATGGATTTATAAAGGGGAAATTTTACCTTCTAAGAAGAAGGAGGCTAAGTAATATGTTAATGCCTAAAAGAACTAAATATCGTCGTCCTCATCGCGTTAGCTATGAAGGGCAAACAAAAGGGAACGCAGAAGTCTCTTTTGGAGAATACGGTTTAAAAGCTTTAGAAGGTGCTTGGATTACAGCACGTCAAATCGAGGCTAGCCGTATTGCAATGACACGTTTTATGAAACGTGCTGGGAAAGTATGGATTAAGATTTTCCCTCACTTAGCAAAAACTAAAAAACCTTTAGAAGTCCGTATGGGATCTGGTAAAGGTTCACCTGAAGAATGGGTAGCTGTAGTTAAAGAGGGTATGGTAATGTTCGAAGTTGCTGGCGTTCCTGAAGACGTTGCAAAAGAAGCTTTGAGATTAGCTGCTCACAAACTACCTATCAAAACTAAGTTCGTTAAGAAAGAAAGTGGTGATTCTCTATGATTTACGCTAAAGAAATTCGCGAAATGGACACCGCAACCATTTTAAATGAAATAGATAATCTGAAAAAAGAATTATTCGACCTACGTTTTAAACAAGCAACTGGTCAATTAGAAAATACTGCACGCATCTCAACTATTAAAAAAACTATTGCTCGTATGAAGACTGTTCTTACTGAGAGAGAAAGCAAATAAGGAGGAAATGAATATGGAATTAAAAACTAATCGTAAAGTTTTTACCGGAACTGTTGTATCTGACAAAAACGACAAAACAATTACAGTTTTAGTAACTACTTATAAAAAACATCCATTATATGGAAAAAGAGTAATTTCTTCTAAAAAATTCAGAGCTCATGATGAAAAGAACGAAGCTAAAACTGGTGATGTTGTTAGAATTACAGAGTGCCGTCCACTATCAGCAACTAAACGTTTCCGTTTAATTGAGATCGTGGAAAAACACGAAGAAGTTTAGGATATTGGAGGTATTATTATGATACAACAAGAATCAAGACTTAAGATCGCGGATAACTCTGGCGCTCGTGAAATATTAACAATCAAAGTTTTAGGTGGTACAAGTCGTAAATACGCAAGTGTTGGCGACATCATCGTAGCTACTGTAAAAGCAGCCACTCCAGGTGGAATGGTCAAAAAAGGCGAAGTAGTAAAAGCGGTAATAGTGAGAACGAAAAAAGAAATCCGTCGTGCAGATGGTTCATACATCAAATTTGATGACAATGCAGCAGTAATTATTAAAGATGACAAATCTCCAAAAGGGACTCGTATCTTTGGCCCTGTTGCAAGAGAGTTAAGAGACGCAGAGTTTACAAAAATAGTTTCTCTAGCTCCAGAAGTATTATAAGGAGGAATTGAAACATGAAATTAAAAAAAGGCGATAAAGTCGTTATAATCTCTGGTGCAGATAAAGGTAAACAAGGAACAATTATTAGAGTTTTAACAAAAACTGATAGAGTTGTTTTAGAAGGTGAAGGCTTAGCAAAAATTAAAAAACATCTAAAACCTTCTCAAACTAATCCAGACGGAGGAATCGTTGAAATTGAAAAACCAATCCACGCTTCTAACGTTATGTTATTAGATCCAAAAGAAAAGAAACCGACAAAAATCGGATATAAGACAGTTACTGAAACTGTTAAAAAACAAGAAGTTACTAAAAAAGTTAGATATGCAAAAAAATCTGGCAAAGTTTTAGACTAAATGAAGGGAGAAAAATATGAATAGATTACTCGAAAAATATCGTAACGAAATCACACCAGCTCTAATGGAAAAATTCAATTATTCTTCCATCATGGAAAGTCCTAGAGTTAGTAAGATAGTAATTAACATTGGTGTTGGTGACGCTGTTGCGAATCCAAAAGTATTAGATGATGCTGTTAATGAATTAACATTAATCACAGGACAAAAACCACTTGTTACAAGAGCAAAAAAATCAATTGCAACATTTAAATTACGTGAAGGTATGCCAATCGGCTGTAAAGTAACTTTACGTGGAGACAGAATGTACGATTTCCTTGACAAGTTAGTTACAATCGCTTTACCAAGAGTTAGAGACTTTAGAGGTATCAATCCTAAAGGATTTGACGGTAGAGGTAACTATACATTAGGTATTAAAGAACAATTGATCTTCCCAGAAATAAATTACGATAAAGTTAGCAAAATTCGTGGTATGGACATCGTGTTCGTTACTACGGCAAATACAGATCAGGAAGCTTTCGAATTATTAAAATTATTCGGAATGCCTTTCAAGAAATAAGGAGGAAGCACATATGGCAAAAACATCTAAAATTGTTAGTACTAAACGCGGATCAAAGTTCCCAGTAAGAAACTATACAAGATGCGAACGTTGTGGACGTCCTCATTCTGTATATCGTAAATTCAAACTATGTCGTGTTTGTTTTAGAGAATTAGCGTATAAGGGTCAAATCCCTGGCGTTAAAAAAGCAAGTTGGTAATAAATTATGAGAAGAGTAAGTTCCGATAATCAAGGAAGGAGGCATTATTAATATGGTCATGACAGATCCTATTGCGGATATGTTAACAAGAATTCGCAACGCAAATCAAATGAAACATAAAACCGTTGATGTTCCAGCTTCAAAATTAAAAATGGAAATCCTTAATGTTTTAAAACAAGAAGGGTATATTACTGATTTTGAGCGCATTGATGATGGAGTACAAGGTACTTTAAAAATAAGTTTAAAATATTTAGTAAATGATGAAAGAGTTGTTAGAGGTTTGAAGAAAATTTCTAAACCAGGATTACGTGTTTATGCTAAAACAGATGACCTTCCTAAAGTTCTTAACGGACTAGGAGTAGCTATCATTTCTACATCTAAAGGTATTATGACTGATAGAGACGCTAGAAAAAATAAAATTGGTGGCGAAGTAATAGCATATATATGGTAATTAATTATAATGAGAGAGGTGCAAGAAAACTATGAGTCGAATTGGTAATCAATCGATAAAAGTTCCTGCTGGTGTAAGCCTTAATATCGACGCTAACAATCATGTTATCGTTAAAGGACCACTTGGAGAACTTAGCTTTACTTTCAATAATAATATTGGAATTAAAGTAGAAAATGACGAAATTTCTGTAACCCGACCTAATGATTCATTACGCATTAAAGCCCTTCATGGGACTACAAGAGCGTTATTGAATAATATGGTTATTGGTGTAAGTGAAGGATATACAAAAATCCTTGATATCAAAGGTGTAGGGTATCGTGCGCAATTAAAAGATCCGAAAACATTAGTTTTAAACGTTGGGTATTCCAATCCAGTGGAAATGGAAATACCTGAAGGTTTGACAATCGACATTCCTAAGAATACAGAAGTTCATGTAAAAGGTGCTAATAAACAAATGGTAGGAGAATTTGCGGCTAACATACGTAAGGTTCGTCAACCTGAACCATATCTTGGTAAAGGTATTAGATATAGAGATGAACATGTACGCCGCAAGGAAGGAAAAACAGCTAAGTAATTAGCTTGTAGGTGATAATATGTTTAAATCAGTAGATAAAAACGCTCAAAGACAAAAAAGACATCGTCGCATGAGATTCCAAATTAAAGGAACTCCTGAAAGACCACGTTTAAATGTTTTTCGTTCTAACAAACAAATTTACGCTCAAATTATTGATGACGTAAACCAAATAACTTTAGCACAAGCAAATTCAAGAGAAATCGAAGGTATTAGCGGATCTAATATCGAAGGCGCAAAAAAAGTTGGACAATTAGTTGCTGAAAGAGCAATTGAAAAAAATGTAAAATTAGTTGTTTTCGATCGCGGTGGGTATTTATACCACGGTAGAGTGAAAGCATTAGCCGAAGCTGCTAGAGAAGCTGGGCTGGAATTCTAATGAAGGAGGTAATCTAATATGGAAGATAATGTTCGTAATAAAAGAGGAAGAAAACCTCGTTCACCTAAAAAAGAACCAAAACTCTACGAAGAAAGAGTTGTAAATATTGGTCGTGTTACCAAAGTTGTTAAAGGTGGTAGACGTTTTAGTTTTTCAGCTTTAGTTGTAGTTGGCGATAGAAAAGGTAAAGTTGGATTTGGAACTGGTAAAGCAAGTGAAGTTCCAGATGCAATCAAAAAAGCTATTGAAGATGCAAAGAAAAACTTAGTTACTGTACCAATGGATGGAACAACTATCCCTCATACTGTAACTGGTAAGTATGGCGCTGGAAAAGTATTTTTACGCCCAGCATCAGAAGGTACTGGTGTTATCGCCGGTGGTCCAGTTCGTGCAGTATTGGAGTTAGCAGGTATTGAAGACGTATTAAGTAAATCTTTAGGTTCAAATTCACCAATCAATATCGTTAGAGCTACTGTTGAAGGTTTGAAAGAACTTAGAACAGTTGAATCTGTAGCGGCAATGAGAGGAATCTCACCTGAGGAGGTACTTGGATAATGGCTCAAATTAAAGTAACCTTAGTAAGAGGATTAATGGGCAAAAAGCCTAATCAAGTAAAAACAGTAAAAGCTTTAGGACTTACTAAAAGAAATTCTTCAGTTGTTGTTGAAGAAAGCGATATGATTAAAGGTATGGTGAATACTGTCAGTCATTTAGTAAAAGTCGAAGAAGTTAAGAAGTAGGGGGTGCAAGAGATGACATTACATGAATTAAAACCGAATCCAGGAGCAACTCATTACAAAAAGAGACTAGGCCGTGGTACAAGCAGTGGAACTGGTAAAACCAGTGGACGCGGACAAAAAGGGCAAAACTCTCGTACAGGTGGTGGAGTAAGACTTGGATTTGAAGGTGGACAAACACCACTATTCAAACGCCTTCCTAAAAAAGGGTTCACCAATCCTTTCAGAAAGGAATTCGCTATTGTAAACCTAAATGACCTTAACAACTATGAAGACGGCACAATTGTTACTCCAGAAGTTCTATTAAACGACAGAGTAATCAGAAAAGAATTAAGCGGGGTCAAAATTTTAGGTACTGGCACATTGGAAGTTAAACTTACTGTCAAAGCGCATAAATTTTCAGCTTCTGCAAAAAAAGCTATTGAAGATGCAGGTGGCACGGTTGAGGTGATATAATGGAAACTATTAAAAAGATTTTCAAAAATAAGGAGATCTTGAAAAAAATCGGTTTCACATTATTAGCTTTCTTAGTTTTTAAACTATTAACCTATGTTACAATGCCTTTAATCGACGCATCTAGTTTATCTAGTTTGTTCGATAATTCTGGTTTCTTGGGAATTGTTAACTCAATTTCTGGGGATGCCTTAAGAAATTATTCAATTGTAGCTTTAGGTATTAGCCCATACATCACCGCATCAATCATCGTTCAACTTTTACAAATGGATATTATTCCAGTATTAAAAGAGTGGGGCGAAGAAGGTGAAGTAGGAAGACAAAAGATTTCAAGATTGACTAGATATTTAGCGATTGCTTTAGCTTTTATTCAAGCTTTAGCTATGACATTTGCTTTTCATAACTCACAAGACCAATTATTCTTAGGAAGTGTAACTTCTTGGGTTGGACCTAATCAAGGTCTTTGGTTCTTAGTATATTTCTATATTGCTGTGATCTTAACAGCTGGTACTGCTTTTATGATTTGGTTAGCTGATCAAATTACTTTAAAGGGTATTGGTAATGGTTCATCAATGTTGATCGTTGCCGGGATTATTATTTCTTTCCCAGGAACAATCGCTTCATTAATGCAATATTATATTTCTGATCCAAACGGCGCATTAGGCACTAATGTCTTTGCAAGCCAAGGCTCATTCGTTGGTTATGTTTTATTCGGTGTCAGCATTCTAATGTTTATAGTTGTTTTAGTAGGTATTACATACATGCAAGTTGCTGTAAGAAAGATTCCTATTCAATATGCTAATAGACCAGGAAGCGCTAAATTCAAAGGTGCATCAGAATCAAATATTCCAATTAAGCTTAACACAGCATCAGTTATTCCAGTAATCTTTGCATCAATCATCTTGTCATTGCCTAGTACTATTTTCCAATATATCAATATTGGTGCTGGTGCAAGCAACTGGATTAATCAAATATTTTCATATAATCAACCTATCGGCTTCGTATTATATATTGTATTAATCTTTATTTTCACATTCTTCTATTCGTTCATTTTGGTTAAACCAGAACAAATAGCTGAAAACCTAAATAAACAAAATGCGTATATTCCAGGGGTTAGACCAGGTTTTGAAACTGAAAGTTATATTACAAAAGTTTTGTTTAGAGTTACAGTGATTGGAGCTTTATACTTAGTTGTAATTGCGAGTTTACCAATCATCACGTCAATGGTTTTAGGACATAATTATGCTCAAATCGGTGGAACATCACTATTGATCATTGTTGGGGTGGCTCTAGAAACCGCTAAACAAATCGAAACTGATACTCAAGAAAAAGCATACGCTGGATTTATGAGATAATCAGTTATGATTAATCTATTAATTATGGGTAAACCAGGAGCTGGAAAAGGTACCCAATCAAAGAAATTGTTGAAGCATTACCAATTAGAACATATTTCAACCGGTAATATTTACCGTGATGAAATTAAGAAAGGTTCAGAAATTGGTATTGAAGCAAAGAAATATCTTGATCAAGGTAATTTGGTTCCTGATAAGATGACAAATGATATCGTTTGGGAAATCTTAAGTAAAAAAGATTATCCTAATGGTTTCATGTTGGATGGATATCCTAGGACAAGAGCCCAAGCTGAAGCTTTGGACGAAATGTTATGTCGATTGGAAATCAGTTTAACATCAGTCATTAATGTTGATGTAGAGGATGAAATCCTTTTAAGACGAATGGCTGGTAGAAGAGTTTGTCCAAATTGTGGCCACACTTATCATACTGATTATCATCCACCAAAAACAGAAGGAGTTTGTGACCATTGTGGTCATGAGTTAATTCAAAGACCTGATGATTTAGAAGAATCTGTAATGAATCGTTTAGCTATTTATAACGAAAAGACTAAGCCGCTATTAGATTATTATGATGAGAAAAAACTCTTAGTAGTAATTGACGGCGAACAATCAACAAATAAAGTTTTTCATGATATCATAAGTAAATTAGGTGAGAAATAATGGTAACAATTAAATCAAGTCGAGAAATAGAATTGATGAAAGAGGCAGGACGAATAGTCGCTTTAGCTCATGAAGCAGTTAAAGACATTATTAAACCTGGAATTTCAACAAAGCAAATCGATGATTTGGTTGAGAGCGTTATTGTTAATCATGGAGCAATTCCCTCATTTAAAAACTATAATGGTTTCCCCGCATCTGCATGCATATCGATTAATGAAGAGGTCGTTCATGGTATTCCAAGTACTACGCGTTACTTAAAAAACGGAGATATCGTCTCAGTTGATATAGGCGCACAGTATAAGGGTTATCATGGTGACAGCGCATGGACATATGCATGCGGGGAAATATCTGAAGATGCAAAAAGATTGCTTAAAGGTACTGAAGAAAGCCTATTTAAAGGATTAGAATTTGCTAAACCAAATAATCGACTATCCGATATATCACATGCAATCCAAAAACATGCTGAATCATTAGGATTTAGTGTGGTTAGAGAATTCGTGGGTCACGGGTTAGGCAGAGCCTTACACGAAGATCCGCAAATACCAAATTATGGGTTGCCACATCGTGGATTGATATTAAAGCCAGGTATGACTTTAGCCATCGAACCAATGATAAATTTAGGCAACAAGGAAGTCAGAGTATTATCTGACGGCTGGACAACGATAACCAGAGACAGATCATTATCCGCTCACTTTGAGCATTCGATTTTGATTACTGAAGACGGATATTGTATCCTAACACAAAAAGGGGAGTGATTTATTTGGCAAAAAAAGATGATGTCATAGAAATGACGGGAACTGTTATAGAAGTTTTGCCCAACGCACAATTTATAATTGAGCTAGAAATCGGACACCGTATAATCGGACACGTTTCTGGTAAAATCCGCATGAATTACATACGCATTTTACCAGGTGATAAAGTTAAAGTTGAATTGTCAACTTATGACCTAACACGTGGAAGAATAACATATCGAATGAAATAAAAATAATTTAAGGAAAGATTTTAAGGAGGTAATGGTATGAAAGTAAGACCATCTGTAAAAAAAATCTGTGATAAATGTAAAATTATCAAACGTAATGGCAAGGTGCTTGTCATTTGTGATAATCCAAAACATAAACAAAGACAAGGGTAATAGGAGGTAACTATGGCACGTATCGCAGGAGTAGATATTCCTAGAGAAAAAAGAGTCGTTATCTCTTTAACTTATGTATATGGAATCGGAAGAACTAGAGCTGAAGAAATTCTAAAAGCTTGTGGTATCTCAGAAGATACAAGAGTTAAAGACTTAACAGATGAAGAAATCGTAAAAATTCGTCAAGAAGTTCAAAAGTTTACAGTTGAAGGTGACTTAAGACGTGAAGTTGCAATGAACATCAAACGTCTTCAAGAAATCGGAAGTTATCGTGGTTTAAGACATCGTAAAGGTTTACCTACACGTGGTCAAAACACACGTAACAACGCTAGAACACGTAAGGGTCCTAGAAAAACTGTAGCTAATAAGAAGAAATAAGAAGGGAGAAATGAATTAAATGGCACGTAATGTAAGAACTAAACGTCGTGTGAAAAAGAACATTCCGTTAGGGATCGCACATATTCATTCGACTTTCAATAATACAATTATCACAATTACTGATCCTAAAGGAAACGCTATTTCATGGAGTTCTTCAGGAGCTATCGGTTACAAAGGTAGCCGTAAATCAACGCCTTTCGCAGCCGGTTTAGCATCTGAAGCAGCCGCTAAAGCCGCTATGGATAACGGTGTTGTTAGAGTTGAAGTAGAAGTTAAAGGACCAGGACCAGGTAGAGAAGCGGCTATTAGAAGTTTACAAGTTGCAGGACTAGAGATTACAGCTATTAAAGATGTTACACCAGTTCCACATAACGGATGTCGTCCACCAAAACGACCACGTGGGTAGGAGGTAATTTATGAAGGACTTGAAATTCGAAAAACCTAAGACAGAAACTGTAGAAATCCAAGATAACTATGGTAAATTCGTGATTTCACCTCTCGAAAGAGGGTACGGTATCACTCTAGGTAATTCTTTGAGACGAGTTTTATTGTCTTCATTACCTGGTGCAGCAATTGTCAATGTCAACATTGAAAACGTAGTACATGAATTCACACCGGTTGAGGGTGTGGTTGAAGATGTTACAACCATCATCTTAAACTTAAAAGGTGTAATATTATCAATTGACAATGAAGAGTCAGATGTTGAAAAACATTTGGAAATATCTGTAGAAGGACCAAGAGATGTCTTCGCTTCAGATATCGTTTGTGATGAAGAAGTAGAAATAATGAATCCTAATCACTATATTTGCCATGTCAATAAAGGAACTTTAAGAATGCATATGAAAGCTAGACGTGGAAATGGCTATGTCAACGCTAAACAAAATGCAGAATACACTGATGACGTTAATGACATCGCAATTGATAGTATTTATACACCAATAACAAGAGCTAATTACACAGTTGAAAAAACAAGAGTTGATGATTCTGGTGATTATGACAAATTAATCCTAGAAGTATGGACAAATCGTTCAATCAACCCGAAAGATGCTATCGGAACAGCTTCAAAAATGTTAATCGACCACTTACAAACTATTATTGATCTATCTGAAGCAAAAGTTGAAGAAGATTATATGGTGGAAAGAAAAACTGAAGAAACTAATAGAAACTTAGAAAAACCAATTGAAGATTTAGACCTTTCAGTTCGTTCTTACAACTGCTTAAAAAGAGCAGGAATCAACACTTTAGGTGAATTGATTGAAAAGAGTGAAGAAGACATGATGAGAGTTAGAAATCTTGGTAAAAAATCATTGAAAGAAGTTAAGCAAAAGCTTGAAGAAATGAATTTAAGCTTAGCTAAACACTAATCGATAGGAGGAAATCATGAGTAGAGGATATACAAAACTTAATCGTAATAGCGCTAATCGTAAAGCACTAATTCGTGATTTGGCTACACAACTTATTATGCATGGGAAAATCGAAACTTCTGTTGTTAAAGCTAAAGAAATTAGAAGAACAGTAGAAAAATTGATTACTCTAGCTAAAAAGGGTGACTTAAATTCAGCGAGAATTGCCGAAAAAACTGTTAGAGAACTTAAAATTGATGATCAATATGCTTTGGTTAAACTTCTTAAGGAGTTAGGACCAAAATATCAAGATCGCAATGGTGGATATACACGTATCTATAAAATTGGACCTCGTCAAGGCGATGCATGTCCAATGGCTATTATTGAATTAGTATAACAAAAAAAACTTTAAAACCGGGAATCTCGAATTCCGGGTTTTTTGTTTTTATGATATAATCATTAATATGAGTGAGGATTTTTATGATCATAGGGAAAAGCATATTAAAATTCGATATTTTAGATAGCACAAACAATTACTTGAAGGAACGCATCGATGATTTAATTGATGGAACGATTTGTTATGCCTTGGAACAAACAAAAGGAAGAGGAAGACGAGAAAACGTTTGGATAAGTCCCAAAGGTAATCTCTACTTTTCTTTTTTAAAAAAGCATCAAATCAGTCGCGATGAAGTCTTTTTTGAGACAATAAAAACTTCTGTAGCAATCTGTAAATTGCTAGAAAACTATCAAATTAAAGCAATGATTAAATATCCTAATGACATCTTAGTAAACAATAAGAAAATAGCAGGTATTTTGATTGAAACTACAGGCATAAAATTGATTGATTCATTGGTTATCGGGATTGGTTTAAATGTTAATCAATTGGATTTTAAGAACTTAAATCAAAAAGCTATATCAATAACTATGCTTAAAAATCAAGACTTTTCAGTAAAAGATGTACTGAAGAAATTCATCGAAATTTATAATAGTTTAGTTGACTCAAATTATATATATAAAGAATATTTAAATAAGTCTTTGATAATCGGTAAAGAAATCATATATGAAAATAAAAACTATAAAATAACAGGTATATTTTTAAATGGCGATATATTAATTAAAAATGAAAAAACACAATCAAGAATTCTCGCTAACAACTTTGACTTTCAATACTTATATAATGATTAATTTTTAACGCTAAATATCAATATTATCTAAAAAAGCACAGATTGGCTTACGCAAAGTGTGCTTTTTTGTTTTTTAAGATGATATAGATATTCAAACATAAATTCTTGTTTAGTAATAATCGTTAGGTTAGATATTTACTACTGCTGAACAGAAAACAATTACCGATAAAAGTTTTAATATTCGAATATTTTGATATTCAAAACAAATTGACAAGTATGTGAAAGAGTGATAAAATTATGGAGATTTTAAAATATGGAGGAAAAAAGTATGAAATTCGAACATTTACAAAATTTAATATCAGAATCATTAGGAGTAGATAATGAAAAAATTACTTTGGAAGCTGATCTAGTAGCCGATTTAGGAGCTGATTCATTAGACGCAGCTGAACTGGTAATGTCTATAGAAGATATGTTTAAAGTAGAAGTTAGTGATGAAGACGCACAAAAGTTTAAAACTGTAGGAGAAATTTGGCAATTTATAGTTGAAAACACCAGCAAGTAGTATTGTTTATCTAATACAATACTTCTAGAGGGAGAAAATTATGGATATGCGTGTTTTAAGACGAATAATCAAAGAATTTGAAAAATCGTCTTTATCTAAGTTAGAAATAACCGAAAAAGATTTAAATATTAAACTAGAAAAAGATTTACATCAAAATAAAGATCAAGTAAAAATAATGGAATCATATAATCAACCTTTAGTTCAAGAAACAAAAGATGATTATTATGTTTTAGAATCACCACTTGTCGGAACCTTTTATGAAGCTTCATCTCCTGATGCGGCTCCTTTTGTTAGGTTGAACCAAAGAGTCGAAAAAGGTGAAGTTCTCTTTATCATTGAAGCCATGAAAGTTATGAATGAAATTAAATCCCCTATCAGTGGCGTAATTAAAAAGATTCATGTCTTAGATGGTCAATCTGTAGAGTTTGCCCAAAAGATTATGGAAATTGAATAATAAATGTTTCATAAAATTTTAATAGCCAATCGCGGCGAAATTGCGGTCAGAATTATCAGAACCTGTATGTATATGGGGATTGAAACTGTAGCGGTATATTCTACAGTTGATAAAGATAGCTTGCATGTTCAGCTGGCTGATGAAGCCGTTTGTATTGGTGGAGCAAAAAGTCAAGATTCATATTTGAATATGGAAAATATCATTTCCGCAGCTATCAACACAGGTGCTGAAGCCATTCATCCAGGCTTTGGCTTTTTAAGTGAAAACGCAGAGTTCGCACAGTTATGTGAAGACTGCGGGATTGCTTTTATAGGTCCAAAAAGCGAACACATAAAAGCAATGGGAAATAAATCTTGGGCCAGACATAAGATGATTGAGATCAATGTTCCTGTAGTTCCGGGTAGTGAAGGCGAAGTTAAAAATCTTGAAGAAGCAATTAAGATAGCTAAGCAAATCGGTTATCCGGTTTTAGTCAAAGCCAGCGCTGGTGGCGGTGGTAGAGGAATGAGAATAGCAAATGATCAAGAAAGCTTAAAGAATGCTTTTAATACAGCTAAAGCTGAAGCTATAAATGCTTTTGGAGACGGTACTTTGTATTTGGAAAAGTACATTGCAAGTCCAAGACATATAGAGTTTCAAGTACTATGTGATAAATATAGTAATGTAATCCATCTCTATCAAAGAGATTGTTCAATCCAAAGAAGAAATCAAAAAGTAATTGAAGAGGCTCCAGGCTTATTAGATATCGATTTAAGAGATAAAATGATCGAGGCTACTCTAAAAGCATGCAAAGCAATAAATTATGAGAATGCTGGCACAATTGAGTATTTAGTTTCAGGTAATGATTTTTATTTTATTGAAATGAATACAAGAATTCAAGTCGAACACCCAATCACAGAAATGATTACGGGAAAAGATATTGTTAAAGAGCAGATTAAAATAGCTTCAGGAGAGAAAATTTCATTTTATCAAGCTGATGTCGTTGTTAACGGTTATAGCATTGAATGCAGAATCAATGCAGAAAATCCTAAACATGGATTTAGACCAAGCCCTGGGAAACTAAAATTATTACATATGCCTTCAGGTAATGGAATTCGTTTTGATTCTTTACTTTTTTCTGACTATACAGTTCAACCTTTCTATGATTCAATGATTGGAAAGTTGATTGTTCATGGAGAAAATCGTGATGAAGCAGTTAAGAAAATGCGAGCAGCATTAGAAGAATTAGTCATTCAAGGCATTGATACAAATCAAAATTTTCTTTATATGATTATGAATAATCCAGATTATATAAAAGGAAATTTCGATACTTCTTTCATCAGTTTAAAATTAGAACGATTATTGGAGTATGATGATAATGAATAAAATCGGCGAAACAATAAATAAACGTAAGAAGTTAAAACATAATATCCGTTTGATGAATGAAGAAAGTCGAGTAAATCGGGAGCTGGATTTAGACATTCCAGAAGGACTATATGATAAATGTCCTAAATGCGGTAAATTAACGAATATGAAGCTAAACATAGAAAATGATTATATCTGCAAAAATTGTGGTTATCATTTTCGTATGAGAGCAATCGACAGGATTAAATACATTTTGGATGAAGATTCCTTTGTGGAAAAAGGAATCGGTTATATAACTTTAAACCCTTTATATATAGAAGGTTATGAAGCAAAAATTAATAAGTATAAAAAGGAAACCTCACTTGATGAGGCTTATATTTATGGTTTTGGTCAAATATATGGAGAACCCTGTATTATCGGTGTAATGGATAGCCATTTCATGATGGGTAGTATGGGTAGTGTTGTTGGAGAAAAAGTTGCGAAGACTTTTGAATATGCAATTTATAAAAAATTGCCAGTTATAATTTTTACTGCTTCAGGCGGAGCGAGAATGCAAGAAGGTATATTTTCTTTAATGCAAATGGCAAAGACTTCAGCAGCTGTAGCTAAACATTGTAGTTTGGGATACCTTTATGTGAGTGTCTTGACAGATCCGACTACCGGAGGTGTTACGGCAAGTTTTGCGTCGCTTGGAGACATTATTTTGGCAGAACCAAATGCTTTAATTGGATTTGCTGGCCCAAGAGTCATCGAGCAAACAATTAATCAGAAATTACCAGAAGGATTCCAAAGATCTGAGTTTTTAATGGAGAAAGGCTTTATTGATCAAGTGATAAACAGAAAAGACTTGAAAAAGACTTTACACCAAATCCTTCAGATGCATAGGAGGACAGTTTGATGAATATATTAGATAAAGAAAGAAAACTTCAAGTTCTTGAGAAAAATATAAGTGACTTAGGTGACTCTGAATCAGTTTCAAAATTAGTTGAAGAAGTTGAAAAATTTAAGAAGAACGAAATGACGAAACTATCGTCTTGGGATAAAGTTCTATTAGCTAGACATCCAAAGAGACCAAAATCGAGAGATTTTATTGATTATTTATCCAAGGATTTTATTGAATTTCACGGAGATCGATTATTCGGAGATGATAAAAGTATAATCGGTGGTATTGGTAGTATTGATGGAATTGTTTTTACAATTATCGCTCAACAAAAAGGTAATACGGTTGAAGAAAATATCAAGAGAAACTTTGGTATGCCTCACCCAGAAGGATACCGAAAAGCACTAAGGTTAATGAAACAAGCAGAAAAATTTAATCGTCCAATCTTAACGCTAATTGATACTCCGGGAGCATATCCTGGGCTTGGTGCCGAAGAAAGAGGACAAGGTTTCGCTATTGCGGAAAACTTAAAAGAGATGAGCAGATTAACTGTTCCTGTAATTGCTGTAGTTATTGGCGAGGGCGGGAGTGGAGGAGCTTTAGCTTTAGGCTTTGCAAATGAGGTTTTAATGCTTGAAAATGCAATTTATTCAATTTTGAGTCCTGAAGGGTACGCAAGTATTGTTTGGAAGGATTCATCTAAAGCACCGCTTGCGGCAGAACAAATGAAAATTACTGCAGCGGATTTAAAAGATTTCGACATAATTGATGAAATCATTTTAGAACCATTTGGAGGAGCTCATTTTAATCCGGAACTAACCTTTGAAAAAACAAAAAAATGTATTATGGATACATATTATCACTTAAGCGGTTTGGCTAGGACCGAACTACAATATCAGAGAAATGCAAAAGTAAGAAATTTTGGTTTTTTACAGCGATTTAATTATGACAATCTAAAAGAGGTACGAAAATGAGATATACTAAGATATATGGAACGGGAAGTTATGTTCCTGATAAGATTATTACTAACGAAGAAATGACTAAGTTTGTTGATACAAGCGACGAATGGATTGTATCAAGGACCGGTATTAAAGAAAGAAGAATAGTTACTGATCAATCGACTCTTGATTTAGCAGAGATTGCAGCTAATAGGGCGATTGAAAGTTCAGGTATAGATAAGGATAAAATTGATTTAATTATTGTAGCTACAGTTACTTCAGATTATGCTTTTCCTGGAGTATCAAACTTACTTCAAGCCCGAATCGGATTAGATAATGTAATGGCTTTTGATATCAATGCTGCTTGTAGTGGTTTTTTATTTGCGCTTCAGATTGCTGATAAAATGATTAAAAGTGAATCTTTCAATTATGCTTTAATAGTAGGCGCTGAAGTCTTGAGTCGTTTAACAGATTGGCGCGACCGTAACACCTGTGTTTTGTTTGGTGATGGAGCGGGCGCTATGGTTATCGGCAAAAGCAAAACTAACAAAATTAAAGACGTTTTAACAGCTTCAAAAGGCGATACTGACTTTTTATTGTTCTCAAAAAACCCCGACATTAAAGATCCTTACGTTAATAATATAAGTAGTCAAGATCATATTCATATGAACGGTAGTGAAGTCTTTAAGTTTGCGTCGAGAATTATGCCGAAAACTATTAAGAAATTATTAGAAAGAAATAAGTTAGATATAGACGAAATCAACTATATTGTAGCTCATCAAGCAAATTTAAGGATTATTGACAAAAGTGCTAGAGATTTAGGTGTTGATATGGATAAAATGTTTATAAATATCGACAAGTATGGCAATACTTCAGCTGCTAGTGTTCCAATCGCTATTGATGAAGCAATCAGAAGTGAGAAGATAAAAAGAGATGATTTGTTTTTAACGGTTGCGTTTGGTGGCGGTTTAACTTGGGCCGGAGCTCTAATTGAGTACTAAAGGAGAAATATTATGGACTTAAGAGATTTATTAAAGATAAAATATCCAATCATTCAAGGCGGAATGGCAAATATTGCTGATCATAGATTAGCTAGTGCTGTTAGCAATGCAGGCGGTTTAGGTTTAATTGGTTGTGGCGGTTGGGATACAGATAGAGTAAGAGAAGAAATAAGAAAAACTAAAGCTTTGACAGATAAACCATTCGGAGTCAACATTATGTTGATGAGTCCTTATGCTGAAGAGTTATCAGACTTGGTTATCGAAGAAGGAGTAAAAATAGTTACCACTGGAGCTGGAAGTCCTGGGGTTTATATGAAGAAATGGAAGGAAGCTGGAATAATTGTGATTCCAGTTGTTCCAAGCGTAGCTTTTGCGATAAGACTAGAAAGATCTGGCGCAGATGCTTTGATTGTTGAGGGTACAGAAGCTGGTGGACATATTGGTGAAATCACAACTTTTGTATTAGTTCCTCAAGTAGCTGATGCTGTTAATATTCCTGTAATAGCTGCTGGTGGTATTGCTGACCACCGAGGCTTAGATGCAGCTTTCATATTAGGTGCCAAAGGCGTTCAAATCGGGACGGTCTTACTAGCTAGTGAAGAGTGCCCTATTCATCAAAATTACAAAGAAAAAGTAGTTAAAGCAAAAGATACTGAAACTGTAGTTACCGGAAGACAAACCGGAGCTCCAGTAAGAGTTTTGAAGAATAGAATGGCTAAAGAATACTTAGATTTAACTAAGTTTGGAGATGCAAAATTAGAAGATTTAGAAAGATTAACTTTAGGTTCACTGCGTAAAGCTGTTTTTGATGGTGATCTTGATAATGGTAGTTTTATGGCTGGTCAATCAGCTGGATTAGTTAAAGCAATTAGACCAGTAAAAGAAATACTAGAGGACATATTCGAAAATAGTTTAGTAGCTAAAGGTGTTATTTGATGAAAACTGTTTTTATGTTTTCGGGTCAAGGTTCACAGTATCTCGGTATGGCCAAAGAACTTTATGAAAATTATGAAGTTGTTAGAACTGTCTTTGAAAAAGCCGAAGAAATTACAGACTATCCAATTAAAAAAATATTCTTTGAATCTCTAGAACTACTTAATGATACAAAATATACACAGGTTGCGATGTTTGTAATGTATCAAGCGATTATTGAAGTTTTAAAATTGTATAATATTTTTGCAGATGCCAGTATGGGGTTGAGTTTAGGCGAGTATGGAGCATATCTTCACAATGAAGTATTCAGTTTTGAATTAGGCCTGGAAATAGTCAAAACAAGATCCAAATTAATGGCTGAAGCTCAAGAAAAAAATCCAGGAAAAATGTGTGCAATTATTGGCTTAGATAATAACGCAGTTGAAGAAATGATTAAACCATTTAAAGAAATTGTAATCGCAAATTATAATTTGCCAACTCAACTTGTTATCTCCGGAGATCAAGAATCAATATTAAAACTAAAAGATTTAGCAATTGAAAAAGGCGCTAAACGAGCTATTGTTTTAGAAACTAGTGGTGCTTTTCATTCACCGTTTATGAATTCAGCTGAAGAAGGTTTTTATGATTACCTCTCTTGCCTTGATATAAACGAACCGAAATATAACTTGTACGTTAATTTAACTGGAAGAAAGTACGAATCAAATATTAAAGAAGTAATGGCCAAGCAGATTTCTCATAGCGTAAAGTTTTACCAAACAGTAGAAGAAATGATTGTGGATGGCATGAATGTTTTTATTGAAATTGGACCAAAACAGACTTTATCCAGTTTAGTAAGAAAAATAGATTCAAGTGTAGTTGTTTGTAATGTAGAAGATTTAAAATCTTTACAAAAAACCATTTCGATATGGGGGGATATTAATGGAAAATAGAAAAACAGTTTTAGTTACCGGAAGTTCGAGGGGAATCGGAAGACAAATTGCTTTAGCTTTTGCTGAAGCGGGTTATAATGTTGTGATAAATTATAACAAATCTGAAGATTCAGCGAATAAATTGGTCAATGAGATTAAAGAGCATGGAGTCGATTCATTAGCTATAAAAGCTGATGTTTCAAGTTTTGCAGAATCACAAAAACTTGTTGAAGAGTCAATTAATCATTTCAAAAAAATTGATGTTTTAATCAACAACTCTGGAATAACCAAAGATAATATGATTTTGAGAATGAAAGAAGAAGATTTTGATAGTGTCATCGATGTTAATTTAAAAGGAACATGGAATATGTGCAGACATTTGAGCGGTCACTTTTTAAAGAATAGAGAAGGAAAGATTATTAATATCACTAGTGTCGTTGGTTTAGTTGGGAATCCTGGTCAATCAAACTATGTAGCTTCTAAAGCTGGAGTCATTGGTTTGACAAAGAGTTTAGCTAAAGAATTGGGGAGCAGAGGAATAACTGTTAATGCTGTCGCTCCTGGCTTTATTGAAACTGAGATGACAAAAGAACTTGCAAGTAAAATCCAAGATGCTTACTTGAAACAAATTCCATTAAAAAGATTTGGGACAACTAATGATGTCGCTGATTTATGTGTTTTCTTAGCAAGTTCCAAAGCTGATTATATAACCGGTCAAACCATCAGCGTTAACGGAGGAATGGTATGATGTATAATCGAAGAAGAGTTGTAATAACTGGACTTGGAGCTTTAACTCCAGTTGGAAACTCTGTTGCAGAAACTTGGGAAGGAATTAAAAACGGTAAAAATGGAATAGCTCCAATTACTCATTATGATGCTAGCAACGATGAAGTAAAGTTAGCTGCTGAGTTGAAAAATATAAGATTGGAAGACAAGCTTGAAGGAAAAGAAATAAGAAGAACAGACCGCTTTACTCAATTAGCTCTTTATGCAACTGATGAAGCAGTAAAAGACGCTTCTTTAAATTTCGATGAAATTAATGTAAAAAGAACCGGAGTATATTACACCAGTGGTATTGGTGGTTTAGAAACTATCAATGATCAAAAACAAAGAGCTATGGAAAAAGGATATCATCGAATGAGTCCATTCTTTATACCAAGTTCAATCATCAATTTAGCTGCTGGAAATATAGCGATAAAATATGGAATCAAGGGACCGGCAATTAGCCATGTAACAGCTTGTGCAAGTTCAACAAATGCTTTAGGGGAAGCTTTTAGAGCTATTAGAGATGGTTATTTAGATTTAGCAATAACTGGAGGAAGCGAAGGTTGTGTTATTCCTATTGGTATTTTTGGGTTCGCGGTTATGCAAGCTCTTTATCGTGGTGATGATGTTAGCAAAGCAAGTATTCCTTTTGATGTAAACCGTGGCGGTTTTGTTATGGGTGAAGGTGCGGGTACATTAGTAATTGAAGAGTTGGAACACGCAAAGAAACGTAATGCTAAAGTTTATGCCGAAGTCATAGGTTATGCAGCGACATGTGACGCTACCCATATCACTGGACCTGATCCAGAAGGAAATGGGGCTAAAGATTCAATGCTATTTGCATTAGAGGATGGTTTTGTTAATCCTAATGAAGTTGATTATATTAACGCTCATGGAACATCAACACCATTAAATGATAAAGTTGAAACTTTAGCTATTAGAAACGCTTTTGGCCCACATGCATATGAGCTTAATGTTTCAAGTACAAAATCGATGACGGGACATCTTCTTGGAGCATCAGGAGCAGTAGAAGCTATTATAACCACTTTAGCTGTAAAAGACGATTTCATACCGCCAACAATAAATACTACAGAATTGGATCCTGAGTGCGACTTAAATTACACTTTGGGAAAAGGTGTGGCGAAAAAAGTTAAATATGCTTTAAGCAACAGTCTAGGATTTGGCGGACACAATGCGACTATTGTAATAAAAAAATACCAGGAGGAAGAATAAAAATGATTTTAAACAGTAATGAAATTCAACAGATAATTCCTCATAGACATCCCTTTTTGTTAATAGATAGAATTATAGAATTAGAACCTGGAGTAAGTGCTGTCGCTTTAAAAAATCTATCGGTAAGCGATCCCGTTTTTGAAGGTCATTTTCCTGGAGAACATATTATGCCAGGCGTATTGATCATTGAAGCAATGGCTCAAACGGGTGCTGTAACAATTCTTTCGATGGAAGAGTTTAAAGGTAGAACTGCTTATTTTGCAGGCATTGACAAATGCAAATTTAAAAGAAAAGTTATTCCTGGGGATGTATTAAAACTTGAAGCAAGAGTTGTAAATCGAATTGGCAATCTAGGCGTTGCGGAAGCTACTGCATCCGTTGATGGAGAGCTGGCTTGTAAGGCGATATTAAAGTTTGCAATCGGGAATAAAATCTAAACTTATAGAGATAGTATTTTAAATGATACTATCTTTTTTTTGCCTTAAAGTGTTATTATATACATGTAAAATAAACTAAAGTAGGTGAATTTTATGAAACTAAGATTTCAAAGAGTAAAAAGCATGATATTCTTCGGAGTGAGAATGAAAATTTATGTCAATGATGAACTAGTCGCAAAATTAAGGAGCGGTGAGATATTCGATTATGAAGTATCAAATCTTGAAAAAATCGAAATAAAAACCCATCGTTTTATAAATGATCTTAATATTCCGACAACGGATTTCATTGAATCAGTTGATATTCTTTTGCAATACCAAATCGGTCTATGTAAGAACAGTACGCAAGCAATCGTCTCAGAAAACGGAAAACTTATTGGTGTTTTTCCAAAACCAAAGGTGGATATTAAGTAATGGAAAAAGAAAAATACTTCATAAGTCTTTTTAATGATTTAGAAAACTATTTACGTATAACTTATAATAAAGGCGATTATTCTTATACAGGATTTATCACAAAACTTTATCAGATTAAGAAAAGCAGAGAGAATATGATAATTAACGACATGGAGAATTTTGAAATTATCAAACAGGCTGCTCAAATGCGAAATATCATAGCTCATAATAATGATGTATTGATTCCAAGCGATCGTTTCATTAAAAGATTTGAATCAATTGTGAGAAAAATAACTAAACCATTAACAGTAAAAGATATCATGACAGAATATAATCAATTAAAGACAATAAACCTTAAAACAAAAATCAAAGATGCGGTCCACATGTTGAAATCATCTGGATTTTCAACGCTTCCAGTAATTGAAGGTGATGAGTTATTAGGACTCTTTACAGAGAAATCACTTTATGATTATTTTAGTTTAAATCAAGCGCGACAAATTTCAAAAGATATGACGATAAAGGATATCATTGAGGCAATCGACCTTAATAATCATCCAAGAAAATACTATGATTTTGTTGAAAAAAATATGAGCATCTATGAAGCATACCAAATGTTTGACAAAGACATTAAACAACGACGAGAAATGCTTTTATTGTTAGTTACTAATTCCGGAAGTAATTATGAACATCTTTTAGGAATTGTGGCTTTAAGAGATTTAGAAAATCAACTAATAAATTAGGAGTTTTTGATTTTTTTTGATATAATATTTATTTGGGCGGTGAGCACGATGAGTTATATAGAAGTCAAAGATTTAACCTTCTCATACAACGAAAAAACCAACGTCTTAGAAGCGATAAATATCAACATCGAAAAAGGCGAATGGATTGCTGTATTAGGACATAATGGTTCAGGTAAATCGACACTAGCAAAGACCTTGGTAGGGTTACTAGAACCAAAAGAAGGCGAAATATTCATTGATGGGCAAATTCTTTCCGAAGAAAGCGCCTACGAATTAAGAAAGAAAATCGGTATTGTTTTTCAAAATCCAGATAACCAATTTGTGGGAGTTACGGTAAGAGACGATATCGCTTTTGGCATGGAAAATTTATGTATTCCACGTGAAGAGATGCTAAGTAAAATTGATTTTTACGCTAAAAAAGTTAATATGTTAGATTTCCTGGATAAAGAACCGGCTAACCTATCAGGCGGACAAAAACAAAGAGTTGCTATTGCTGGAATTTTAGCTATGCAATCAGATATCATAATCTTTGATGAAGCAACTTCAATGCTTGATCCTTTTTCACGTGAAGAATTGATTAAATACATCAAAACCCTTCATAAAGACGGATTGACAATTATCATGATTACACATGATATAAACGAAGCTTTATTAGCCGATAAGATTTTGGTTATGAATAAAGGTAAAGTTTACGCTTTTGAAGAAACTGAAACAATCATGAAAAAGAAAGAAATCTTTACTGATAGCCATTTAGAATTACCAGTTTCACTAGATATTGCTAACTCACTTGAATTGTCAGAAAAACATAAAGAAATTAGGGAAAAACTATGGGAATACGCTTTAATCAAGTAAGTTATGATTATTCTTCGTTTGCCCAAGGTTTATATACGGCAATCAAAGACATTAACTTAGAAATAACCGAAAAAAATGAATTTATCGCTTTAGTTGGACATACCGGTTCTGGTAAGTCAACATTAGCAAAACATATGAACGCTCTAATCTTTCCTTCTGAAGGAAACTTAGAGATTTTTGGCGAAGTTATAACCTCAAAGAGAAACAAAAAAATTAAGTATAACAATATTCGTAAAAAAGTAGGATTGGTTTTTCAATTTCCTGAGTATCAACTATTTGAAGAAACAGTTGAAAAGGATATTATGTTTGGGCCAATGAACTTTAAAATTACCCAAGAAGAAGCTAAAAAAATCGCAAAAGAGTCACTAAATTTAGTTGGACTAAACGACTCTTATCTTCAAAGAAACCCATACAATTTATCTGGAGGCGAAAAGAAAAGAGTATCTATCGCCGGTATTTTAGCTATGGATCCAGAGATTTTGGTTTTGGATGAACCAACGTCTGGATTGGACCCAGCGGGAAAAAGAGTTCTTATGAACCTTTTCAAAGATATTAATGAAAAAACCGGAAAAACAATTGTTATCATCACTCATG
>DDWJ01000020.1 GCA_002345505.1 Caryophanales bacterium UBA2289 | reverse complement strand
CAGTGCAAGTATTTAGGGTGACTCAAACCACAGTTTTTTATTTGAATAAGTTTTAATAGTTTGTCAAGCTTCGAGCTTTTATATTCGTGATTAAACAGATAAGAAACTGTATCCTACCACAGTGTAAGAAACCCATTATGGAGGTGGCACTATGTACTTAATTGGAATTGATATTTCAAAGTACAAACACGACTGTTTCATAGCGACTGAAACAGGAGAAATTATCAAAGACACATTTAGTTTTACGAACAATCAACAAGGCTTCACCGAATTTTATGATGTCTTACAAAGTTTAGATCCTAGCCAAACAAAAAGGATAGGCCTTGAAGCTACAGGACATTACGGTCGTAACCTTAAAGTGTACGNNCGTTGCAACAAACACAGTTACACCTACATGGAATTTAATCCATTCTTAGTGAAGAAGTTCTCATCAAGCCTAACACTAAGAAAAACAAAGACCGATAAAGTCGATTCTCGACTTTTATCAATGATTTTACTGTCCGTAGAATACAAAGTCTACCCAGTTAAATCATACCATATTGAGGAGATTAAGTCACTTGTAAATGTCAACTACAAAACTCTTGTGAAGAAACGTTCCAAAGAAGTAACAAATATCACAAATATCTTGGATTACATATTTCCAGAGTTCAAACCATTCTTCAGTAACAAATTCTCAAAGACCGCATTGTTCATTCTTGAACACTATCAAACACCTGGGAAAATAGCTAATATGAATAGCAAATCTCATGATAAATTAAATTCGATTTCTAGAGGTAAGTTCTCTTATGCCAAATTTATTAAACTCAAGATTTTAGCTCAAGAAACAATTGGTTCTTCAAGTGAAGTTTTAAATGCACAACTTCAATCAAGTTTATGTATTTACAATTCTTTTCAAGCAGAAATCGATAGTATATTTGATAAGTTATTAGAACTTTCAAAATCTATTAGTTCTCCGGTATTTACAATCCGCGGTGTAGGTCCTATTTCAGCCCTTTCAATCATATCTGAATATCAAAATTTTATATCTTTTAACTCCCCGGCTGCGATGCTTTCTTATGCCGGATTAGAACCTTCAGTAATTCAATCAGGTACCATTGAAAAAGCCGGTAGAATGGTTAAACGAGGATCGGGATATCTTAGAGAAACTATTATGAATGTAGCACCATACTTTATGATGTATAATCCTACAGTATATGAGTATTATCATAAAAAACGTAATGAAGGAAAACCTCATAGAGTAGCACTAACTCATGTCGCAAAAAAGCTTATACGAATCATCTTTCATCTTGTTAAAAATGACGAACCTTTTGACGAAAACAAACTTAAATAACTATATTGCTTAGTCGCTGAAGCAAGCTAGTTATTCTCAATATCGAAAAATCTAACTCTTTTTGAAGAGTGCTTTAGGTATGACTAAAACTATTCATAAATTTTCACTTGACTTATAATAGTTTGTCACCCTATATTCTCATTATCTAAAACTTATGGATTACAATAAAAGTTTCATTTGATAGATGACGATTAAATAATTCTATAACAAATCATTTATAACATCTATGTAAAGTTTAGTGTTTCTATATTTTGAAAAATTTTCTTGAACATAATTTCTTCCATTAACTCCCATTATTTTTAACTTGTCATGCATCTGTTTAATATCTAATATTTTTTGAACAAAACTATTTATATTATCAGGTTCAACACAATACCCACAATTGGCGTTGATAATTTGCTTAGATAATTCTGTGTTCAGATCAAAAGATGCTAAAATTGGTTGACTTGCCGAAAGCATTGTAAAAAATTTACTGGGTACGGAATTAGAGCCAACATTAGGCTTTGATACTATCAATCCAATATTACCAATCGAAAAAACTTCGGATATACTATCATAAGATTGAAATGGCAAGAATAGGAGATTTTTAAGTTCTAGTTCTCTCGACAGTTTCATGAGATTATCTTTATTTTTACCCTCACCTACAAAGACAAACAAAATGTTATCTAAATCAGATAGAACTTTTGCGGCACGAATAACCATCTCTAAATTTTGAGTAAGCCCCAAGTTTCCACAGTAACTTATAATAAATTTTTTTCTATCAATATTATGTTTATCAAACAAAAAATTTTTTTCTCTATCAATATATTTAACTTTATCTGTATCTATCCAATTACTAATTACCTCAATTTTATTCTCTATAACACCTTTATCCATAATATTTTCTTTAAACTTTTCAGAAATAACAACAATTTTATCAGCGTGTTTATATGTAAAATCTTCAATCTTTCTTCCTATTTTCCACAAAATACCCTTTTTATTAATAATTCCACTATTAATAAGCGATTCAGGAAAAATATCTTGAACTACATAAACGAATGGCTTCTTCATTTTTTTTTTAAGAGCAGCCCCTAGTAACCCCTGTATTGGGGGAGTGCTTTCAATAAAAATTAAATCAATATCTTTCTGTTTTTTCCCAATAAAATATAGCTTAATTATCAATAAAAAATACCTACATACCCTAAAAAACGTATTATTTCTCTCTTTCATAAGATTAAAACGTATTATTTTTACTTTACCATCTCTTCTAGTTTCGTATTTTATTTTTTTATACTTAAGTCTTATTTTATTATCCACATTTCTCGTTGGTACAGGAGTAATTATTTTTAGGTTGAACCCTTCTCTAACAAAAGTTTCCTCAATGTCATTTGACAAATGTGAGCTAGCAATTTTTTCAGGTTCATAATACGCAACAGGTCTCAATACATTCATTAAATATTCCTTTCTAATTGTTTTCGTATTCAATATATATTTTCTTAATTATTCCTTCACATCTAGCTATGGCTTCTTCTGCATTTTTTCCAACACAAATAACATAGCCTACTCTGTCACTACTACTTTCAATATCTCTAATAAAATCGTTAGCTTTCAAATTTATAACAAAATCCTTTACGTAATCTATTAAAATAATATCAGAATTATATGACAAATTCCTAATTTTTCCTTTATAAAAATTGAAATATCTTATCGCAGCTCCCCTCTCCTGTTTCTTTATTAGTGACGGTTTTAAGCCAAGAGAGATTTTAATAGTTGCTTCTAACATATCAATTCCTGTAGATAAAGGCACTAAGTGTGTAGTGATATTGTCTCCTCCCATTCTTGCACCCAATTCAACAATTTTTGGCCCGCTTGAAGTTACAATTATCTCTGTATGTGATGGCCCATTTACTATTTCTAAAGCTTTTATAGCTTTTATAGTTATTTCTTTGATTTGCTCTTGAATTTTCTTTGATAATAAAGAAGGCTCTGAATGTCCCAACTCAACAAAATGTGGGGCACCTGTCGTTATTTTGTCAGTAATAGCCAAAACAAAAGATTCACCATTTATAGTAATTGATTCTACACTAACTTCTGGACCGTTCATATATTCTTCAACGAGAACGTCATTACTTAACGAATTAATCATAGCAAATTGAAAAACTTTATTAACTATTAATTCATTTCTGCTTTCTAATAAAGTAATCCCTCTACTTCCAGAGTTATCCACCGGCTTAACAATTACTTTTCCATCCATTTTTTCCAAAGTTTCTGAATACTCAATTAAATCCTTAACCTTAAAAAATTTAGGGATTGGAACATCGTTGATTTCAAATGCTTTTCTCATTTCATATTTATTCGTTGCTTTAATCGATGTTTCAGGCGAAATTGAAATCAAGCCCAATTCTTTTGCAACCCGAGCGATGGTTACCATAGGTCTATCACTTGCAATTGTAATAATTGCATCAATATTATGTTTTACAGCCGCTTTCAGCACGTTTTCAGTATCAGTTGTACTAACAACTTCATTTGCATCCGCATAACTAAAACCTAATGCGTATGGATCCATATCTACTGCAATAACAAATAAATTCATTTCTTTTGCTTTTTTTATTGCAGGAATTTGAAGAGCGCTAGCTCCAAGTATCATTATTTTTTTCATTGCATCACATTAAATCTGTACTTTTCTTATTTTCCAATGTAATACTTCTTGCAGGTACGATAACATCGTAAGTATGTGAATCTTTCTTCGCATAAGCAGCAGCCCCAACTAAAGTATAATCAGCCATTTTTGCGTAATCGTTTATAATACAGTGTTTTCCGTAATAGCCGTTATTCCCTATAGCAACATAGCCACACAAGTCAGCGTAACTAGAGAAAGTATTAAAATTACCAACAACACAATCATGACTAATCAAAACATGATCCCATAATAGGTTTCCGTCACCAATTTTCGAGAAAGGATATATCAATGAATTTTCAAGTATAATATTGCCTTCACCCAAATCATTAGAATTTAAGCTTACAGACGAATGAATATACGATGCAATACTATAACCTTTTAATTTACAGGAATCAAATACATCTTTTCTAATGTCATTCATCTTTCTATTTCCAATTGCAATTAAAATTTCATATTTTTTTGGAGAATAATTATCTAAAATTTTTTCGAAAGATACTACTGGCAAATCACAAAAAAAATCACTATCAATAAATTCTTCATTTGCAGTAAAAGCCACTACTTCTCTTATTGTATCCTTTTTTAAATACCATAACAACAGCCTACCCAAATCAGATAATCCAAAAATTATTATTTTTTTCATATAAACTCTCACTTTCTATTAATATTTTTAAAATTTAAAATACTTATTATTGTCTTAAAAAAAATTTTTATATCTAGATACAGACTAATTTCCTCGCTGTATAAAACATCATATGAAAACTGCTCGTCTTGTGTTATTGAATTTCTAAAATATGCTTGTGTATAACCTGTGATTCCCGGTCTGACATTAAATCTCTTGGTATATTTTTTCGGATAATCTTCAACACTTAAATTTGACATAGTAGGTCTTGGGCCTATAAAACTCATATCTCCATTAAATACATTTAATATTTGTGGTATCTCATCTATACTAGTTTTTCTCAACAATTTACCTATTTTTGTTAATCTAGAATCGTTTTCAGAGTTAAATGTTGATCCATCTTCATTTCTGATATCTGGAGAATTCATCTTCATTGTTCTAAATTTATACATCTTAAATACTTTTCCGTCTTTACCCAATCTGGGAGCATTATAGAATATTGAACCTTTATCACTAAAATAAATCAGAGGAGCTAATATTGTTAGTAAAATAAGAAAAAATGGTATAGCTATAAACGAGAATACTATATCAAAGAATCTCTTAAAGAATTTTTTATACAAATTATAGTTCCTCCCCTTTAAGAATTATATTAATACAAGATGTTAGATATTTTACATCTTCATCTGATAATAAAGTATATAAAGGTAATGTAATTTCATTTGAGTATTGTTTAAAGGCATTCGGAAAATTTTTTATATCAAATCCTAAATTTTTATATGCTGTAAACATAGGTAAAGGCTTATAATGCACATTGGTTGAAATCCCAACATTAGCTAATTTTAAAATTACTAGATTTCTTTCTTCAATACCTAAATCTAATAAATTACATAACAGTAAATGTCCTGAACTTCTATAATTATCACCCTTATGTTTTATAACTTTAATTTTACTATTTTCTAAAAGACTTTCATACAATTTAATTATCTCAAACCTTCTTTTTAACAAATCATTATATCTTTTCAACTGAATAAGTCCTAAAGCAGCTAAAACGTCCGTCATATTATTTTTGAACGCAGGATAAACTATATCGTATTCCCAAGCACCTTTTTGCATTTTCGAGAATGCGTCTTTAGATTGCCCATGCAAACTATACAACATGTATTCTTTGTAGAATTCATCATTGGACATACCAAATGTGTGTCGCCATACAACAGCACCACCTTCAGCTGTAGTGAGGTTTTTCACTGCATGAAATGAGAAACATGTTATATCAGCTAATAAACCAGACTTTTTATTATTTCTAATTGCTCCGAAAGAATGTGCTGCATCAGCAATAACAATAACTCTTCCAATTGATTCTTGTTTTGAGTTGTTTGCTTTAAATAGATGCTTTTTATTTTCTACAGCTTGATATATTCGATCATAGTCGCAAATAACACCTGCAATATCTACCGGTATTATCGCTTTTGTTTTTTCTGTAATTGCTTTTTCTAATTGATCATAATCCATTTCAAAGGAGTCAGTCGCAGTGTCTACTAATACTATTTTTGCTCCAACATGATGAATTACAGAAGCTGATGCAGTGTAGGTATAAACAGACGTAATCACTTCATCTCCAGGTCCAACACCTAAAATGTGAAGAGACAATTCCATTGCTGCAGTTGCTGAGTTTAAACAAACTGCTTTATTAACTCCTACATATTCAGCGATCTTTTTTTCAAATTCTTTAGTTTTAGGACCAGTAGTTATCCAACCTGAACGTAATGCATCAACGACTTCATTGATTTCTTCTTCTGTTATATCAGGAGGAGAAAAAGGTATATTTCTTAGTTCATCCATATTAAGTGACCTCTCATCTTATAGTTGAAAAAAATTTAAAATCTTATTTACATCATAATTTTGATTCTGCAAATTTGCCATAATCTGATTTTTATTCGTGTAACTTGCGATTAATATACCGTCGTGTTTAATATTACCAATTGAATCTGGCGAAATTATTGGAGTGCCTAATAGTGTTTGTCCCTGTTTATTGTAATCATCATCTATAACACCAACTACTTCAATTGGTATATCTTTATCAGTTAATATAGACTGTAGTAGTATTTCTGATACTTCCCCAGCCCCATAAAGTAGTATTTTTATGAATCCTTTGTCGACAATCTGATTGATAAATATTTCAATATTTTCTTTTGCTGATTTATATATTTTCAGTGAATTACTTAAGTAAGAAATATTTAATACTTTTCTTCTTTCAGAACCTTTTTTAGTGACAAAATACTCTACATTCTTTGTAGAGTGTCTTTTTCTTTTGATTAACCCTTTATTCTCGTATTCGTTTATATAGTCATTTGTCATAGAAACGGCTATACCAATACTTTTACTCATTTCTCTTTGAGTGATATTAGAATTTTTTTCAATCATATCTAATATCATATACTCTTTGTATAAAACTGTAGGCTTAAAGAAATTGTTATCACTCAAGTTTAACACCATCCATTGTTCGATATTTGAATAATTATATTTTATCGCAAGACAGACAAAATTACAAGGGCAAATCCATATTTTTGTTATTTTTTCGAACAAAGTATATAAAACCATTTTCAGATTTTCAAAAAAGTAGTTCCCCGTGTTTTAAACGTCCCCTTGTGCGGTACCCTGTAAGCGCCTTTATTGAGCCATGGGGGGGATAAAAAGCGCTGTAGAATTTTTATCTACAGCGCTTTTACATCTGCTATTATTATTTCAACCATAATAGATTAAGCTTTCTTTCCCTTGAAACTATCATCCCAGTACTCAACAAATCTGTCGTTTATAATCTTAGAGAATTTTCTTTGTACTGTCGTATTCGGTTCAATGTTATCACATAATTCTTTTCCATACTTTAGTATTGTTTTAACCATTAAATCCATATGACCATAATTAATAATTTTTGATATATTGATTCTCCAAGGCATGTCTACGTATAGCCTGATTACTTCTTCTGGATATTCCATATCCTTCATGATTTGATTAAGAGCATCCTCCCATATACCCGAAAGATTTTTCATCTCTGCTTCATCATTGAAGTGTAGCACAATAAAGATTCCGCCACCATCGTTCATGAAGAACAAATTTACTTCCTTTACATTTATTATTTTTAAGACCTGCCATGTATAAATATGATAACCAGGTACATCAACTACAGGATAGTTCTTACTCAATGTTTCAAATGCCTGTTTATCGCAATAAAACGTCATTTGACCCTCTCTTTCTTTGTCTTAACTAATTGTGAACTGCACAATCTTTCCGTTACAAACTGTAATTGCTTACCAGTTGAGTTATTTTTTATAGTGGAAACTGAAGTTATCGAAGTAAACCACTATTTTTGTTACTGCTTTTTTCAAATATATAATTCAGAACTCTTTTTCAATGTTAGATAACCACATACTCAAGGTGTGCATATTCAAGCATAATACATTTCTTTTGTTTTTTGTTTTCAAGCTAACGACCATTATTGTCGTAAAGAAAAAGCCTAGATTCTGCTAGGCTACTTCTTCTACTACTTCTACTATATCAAAGTACGACTTTTTGGTATCAATTCAAAGCAGAGACTGAAAAGCCACTACTTCAAAGTAAATGTAAATCATTATCAAATGATGTTGATTAAATCAATTGGGAAATCATCTTTATGTGAATTTTATATCTTCCTTTTATCAAGTTCTTCTTCAAACTCACTTTTATCATCGTCACTTGCTTCTTCAGAAGCTGTAGTCACTTCATCAATTGAAGCAAGAACTTTGTCTTCTAGAATTCTTAGTTCCTTTAATATTCCCAAGCATTCGCTAATATCAATCTTTTTTTGATTGTCTTCAATTTTCTTCTTGATGTCATCGATTTCTTTAAGTAATTTTGTCAATAACAAATCGTTAATATACTTAATAATACTTCTTGGTTTCCTTTTACCCCAGCTCATTTTCTTTCTCCTTTCTCATTTTTATTTTAGTTTCATGAATAAGGTAAAACAATGTTTCCACCGTTATGTAAAAATACATGTAACTTGCAAATTCAATTCCAACTTCTTCTAATAAAAAGATTTCTACAAAGATGTGAATTGAAATTAAGCCAAATCGGAAAATACGAGCAGGAATTTTAGGAAATAAAACATGTATTAAGAACGAAATGGCAATTATTGGTGCCAGTAAATCTAAAAATTGTACCAACGAAGAAGATTCTAAATCATCAGGAATGTACCTCAGTAATTCTTTCGACACATCGATACTAAAATTATAAATAGGAGCAGCTAGTAAAACTACAATCAAAAATACAATAATATCTATTGCGCTGATTTTGATGTAAGTTTCCTTTAAATTTTTCGATTTTTCTTCAACGAATTTCTTTATTTTCGTCGCTATATTTTTCATATTCATAAACACCTCACAAAAATCTGCGTACTATTTTCTTATTGTCTTGATGTGCTCTACCCATTTGTCCATATTACTAGATGGGTTATTGAACGGAGATTTTTGATTCATGGACTTAATATTTTGTGTTGCTAAATTAATTTCACTCATTGAAATTAATGCAACTATTTTTTGTCTATTCTGTATGCTTTTATTTGTATACCACGATTCAACATTGAAACATGTAAACATATCTGAATTATAGTGAATAGGATTTGTAATGGGGCGCGCATAATACATTTTGTGATTTAATAACCAAGTTTCAAATGAATAGTTATTGAAATAGATATTTTTTATATATGCTTTGGTACTTGATAGCCTTTTAATCTCCTCAAATCTTTTGTTTCCAGATTGAACATTATCCACATCGATAATCACCAGTACGTGCGGATTGTTCGTATGCTCTTTAAGCTTTGTTTCGAAATTCTCTTCATTTCCAGTTTCAAATTTTAAGTGCACATTTGAGAAATAATCCAATTCTTTTAATCTATCAATATATGCTTGTTCTGTCGGTCCGTCCCCTAATACGATAACAGTCGGTCTTGCATATCGGTGATATCTAGTTTTTGGAATTGGTTTTCTTTTCGTCATATAAACTGAATTCTTTGATTACTTGAAAAATGTCTGTATTAGGTAGGGGAACTATCTTTTCTTCAACATACATCTTTTCGAAATTACTATTACTTCTAATATCTTGATTTGAATTTGCTTTAAAGTCATCTAAAGAAATAACTTCCACTGAGCATTCATCCCTGAGAACAAAATTAATTTGATCTTTTCTAAAGAGTTGTGGTGATAATAATTTTACATCATGACTGGTTAAAATGAACTGTGCATCTTTATTAATACTTGAGTTCATCAAAATAACTAATACTCTCGTTAGCTTGTGGTGCAAACTAGAATCAAATTCATCAATTAATAGAATATTATTTTCGAGTAAAGCGTTAATTATATGCATTGCTAAAACAATAAATTTATTAGTTCCAACTGAATCAAAAACGAATGAAGGTTTACTAACTAATTCACCATTTTTCCCTTTATATATTGAAGTCACTCGAATGATATCAATTAAATCTTTGACATTATCTTTTTTGTCATCGGTGTTCGAAATATCTTCGATGTTGTTTTTTTCAACAAAGCCTTTGTACAAATCTGTTTTATAAAACTCATCTTCAGGCATTACATCACGACGTTCTAAATACAACTCAGTAGATGATATTAATCGATTTAAAATCGTCATTTTTTGAGGGTTGTTAATGAATGAGTTGTACAACTTTACGTTCACCTCATTTTTTCTATTATCTACAAAGTGTATTTTATTAAAAAACTTACTAATCAATGAAAAAGATTTGTACTTATCGACAATTTTTGTATACTCAAGAAAATATGGGACAACAAGTTTATCGGAAGGAAGATCACGAAATCTTACATCAAAATCATTATCTTCGAATAATTTCCCTTCATGAGTGCCATCTAAATCTCGAGAGAAAAATAATTCTTCATCCTCAAATAGGTATTCACCAACAGTTTCTTTGTCTTTTATCTCAATTCCATAAATAATAGTTTTTAATTCATTTAAAAATGAAACTTCAAAGCGAATAATATCATCAAATTCATAACAAAAATTTCTATACATATCAAATGGAAAGCCTTCTACATTGCCTTTCTTAAAGACAGTTCTCATAGTCATTAACCCTTGTAATAGCGATGACTTTCCAGTATTGTTTCCACCATAAATAATTGTGCTTTTTAGATTTTTCTTTATGATATTCTTGTCCTTACGCTCAATTATATTTTCGGATAAATATTGCACATTTTTCGTTTTTGGTAACATTTCTAACTCTACAGGAACTCCAAATACCTTAAATCCACCAACTTTAAAATTACTAAGAAGCATCTTAGTCACTCCCTTTCAAATACATTATACAGGGTTAACAGACGATTGTCAATTTAATATGCATTATTTTTGCATTTCAATAATATGGTATTGTACATTGTCATCAAGAACTCAGTTCTACTGGAGTGATTTGATGCATTCCAATGAACTTCTCTGCGTTTATCCATTTTGATAAATGTCTGTAATTTGTAAAAGCGAATTAGTACAATCGCCATTTTCAATAATCAAGGTAATTGCGCATACAATTGATTTTCCGCAACTACCATATAAAATCCTTTGTACTTACTTTACAGTACAATAGATCGCTCTACGAATAATTGTCATTAGTAACTTCTATATTCACCTTCATCTTCTACTTCCCCTTTAATCACTGTTCTTTTTGATATTAACTGAATTAGATCTTTGATTTGTTCTTCAGTGAATCGCCATTTGCTTCTGAGTTCAAACTCTTTAAATTAATTTTTATTAGGGTAGTTATCCTAGGTAGTTATCGTGGCAGTTAGAAATAGTTCTATTGAAATTTCAAACATTTCGTAACATTTAAAAACATCTAGTACCTTCTGGGTTCACCTTCATCTTCTACTTCACCTTTTATGACTGTTCTTTTTGATATCAACTGAATTAAATCTTTGATTTGTTCTTCAGTGAATCGCCATTTGTTACCAAATTTTATTCCTTTTAACTGGCCATTACGGATAAAATTATAAATCGTTCTAGGTGACATTTGTAAGAATTCAGCCACATCATTTATGGTATATACCCTTAGGTTATTTGTATTCTTGATCATCTTCTTTCACTCCCATCAATATATTTTTTGATATCCTTTGTGAGGATTCATCATGTAGTTTTGTTAAGTTATGTGAGTAAATCATCGTCGTTTCAATGCTTTGGTGTCTTAATAACTGCCTTGTTTGTTCTATTGTTCCACCTGTTTCTAGATTTAAGACAGCGCAAGTATGACGCAAAGAATGAATCGTGATTCGTTTTGATTTCAGACCAGTATCGTTTAAAAGTTTCGTAAGTTGATAGCGAATTGCATCGGGTGACAATTGGTTATTATGAAGTATTGTATGATTACTTGAGAAAACAAATGGGTTGCGATCATTTCTTAAAAAGAAATATTCTTCAAGTAGTCGTATTACTTCTTTTGGAAGTTTTACGAAATCATCCGTTCTTAGTCGACCTTTCCCTTGAATATAGAGTACATCATATCCTCGCCATCTTTTAAGATCTGTTCGTTTCGCCCTTGATACTTCGATAATTCTTAGACCGGTTGTAATCATCAAAAGAACAATACAATAGTTTCTAAGACCAATGAGAGTGTCTGCCTTATCTTTTGCGGTTTGAATCAAGAGCTGTGCTTCTTCCAAAGTTAATGGGTCTTTCCTGAACGCTCTATTTAAATTCTCATTTCTAACACTTTCAGCGATATCAATTTGATATTGCTCATCGAATCCATACTCTTTATACGAAAAACGTAACCACTTATAAAAACCTTTAATAATGGTTATCTGTTTTCTTATTGTGGTTACAGCTAGACGTTCTTCGATCATCACTTGTTTATATTTAATCAGGTCTTTTCTTTTTGCATATTTGATATTATAGCGTTTTAGATAATGAATATAGCGTTTCAAGAATAGTTGATAGTCATAAACTGTTCTTGGTTTTAAATCTAGATTTTCAATATAAACAGGGTATATATCTTCTAAAGGATGATTCTTCAGCATATCGTTCACCTCCAAGCAATAAAAAAAGACTCTTTATAACATAATACTGTCGTAAAGAGTCTTTTACTTTAATTTTCTTTCCCTATTAAATTTATTTGATTGTGCAATGTTAATTAAGTCTCTTATATTATAACTTCT